>NZ_JBCGCS010000003.1:0-69636 GCF_038594925.1 Achromobacter sp. JD-1
AACCCTGACCCAATCAAATTAGGGCTGGGTCAGTTTTCGATGCAAACGCTGGGTCAGTTTTCAGTGCAAACCAACAACCGGCCATCAAGTCATCACATTCCCCCCGCCATCAATAAAAAAACCCAGCCGCTGCCGGCTGGGTTTCGTCTTCAGATATCTAGATTTATTGGGAAAAATCTAAATTCCAACGGGATCCTACACGCTTACGCGTCGATATTGCCCGCCGACAGCGCGTTGCGTTCGATGAACGCGCGGCGCGGTTCTACGTCGTCGCCCATCAGGGTCGTGAAGACTTCGTCCGCCGCGATGGCGTCTTCGATCTGCACGCGCAACAGGCGGCGCACCTTCGGATCCATCGTGGTTTCCCACAGCTGTTCCGGGTTCATTTCACCCAGACCCTTATAGCGCTGCTTCGAGATGCCGCGATCGGCTTCGCTGCGCAGCCATTGCATGGCTTCGCGGAAGTCGGACACGGTCTGTTCCTTGCGCTTTTCGCCTTCGCCACGCGCGGCGAGCGAACGCGGGCCGACCTTGCCCAGGAAGCTCTTGGCCGCCTTGGACAGGATGGTGTAATCAGCGCCGTTGACGAAGTCGGCGTCGATGATGCTGACGCGCACGTTGCCGTGGTGCATGCGCTGCACCGACAGGCGATGGCGTTCGGTGGCTTCATCAAACTGCGGCACCACGTCCACGCCGTTGCCGCTGACCGGGTCACGCATGGCCTCGGCCAGGCGCTTGGCGGAATCCGCCGTGGACTCAGCCGTTTCCAGGTTGATTTCCACGCCTTCGGCCATGGCCGACAAGGCGCCCACGTCGAACACCTTCGACAGGCGCGCAATGACGCCGTCGGCCGCCACGTACTGGCTGGCCAGGTCGGTCAGCTCTTCGCCGCGGATGATGTTGCCGCCCGAGATGATCTCGGCATCCTTCAGCGCCTGTTGCAGCATGAACTGCGCTTCTTCCTGGTCGTCCTTCAGATAGCGTTCTTCGCGGCCAACCTTCACCTTGTACAGCGGCGGTTGGGCGATATACACATAGCCGCGCTGCACCAGTTCCGGCATCTGGCGATACAGAAGCGTCAGCAGCAGGGTGCGGATGTGCGCGCCGTCCACGTCCGCGTCAGTCATGATGATGAGGCGGTGGTAGCGCAGCTTTTCCACGTTGAAATCGGGGCCGATGCTGGTGCCCAGCGCCGTGATCAGCGTGGCGATCTGTTCGCTGGCGATGAGGCGGTCAAAACGCGCCTTTTCCACGTTCAGCACCTTGCCGCGCAGCGGCAGGATGGCCTGGAACTTGCGGTCGCGGCCTTGCTTGGCCGAGCCGCCTGCGGAGTCACCCTCGACGATGTACAGCTCGCACAGCGCCGGATCTTTTTCCTGGCAGTCGGCCAGCTTGCCGGGCAGGCCGGCGCCTTCCAGCACGCTCTTGCGCCGCGTCATTTCGCGGGCCTTGCGCGCGGCTTCACGCGCGCGGGCGGCTTCGACGATCTTGTTGCACAGCGCCTTGGCGTCGATCGGGTTTTCAAGCAACCAGCTTTCCAGCGTGCGGGCCACGGCTTCTTCAACGGCCGGACGCACTTCGCTGGACACCAGCTTGTCTTTGGTCTGGCTGCTGAACTTGGGCTCGGGCACCTTCACCGACAGCACGCAGGCCAGGCCTTCGCGCATGTCGTCGCCGGACGTTTCCACCTTGGCCTTCTTGGCCAATTCGTTGTCGGCGATGTACTTGTTGATGATGCGGGTCATCGCCGCGCGCAGGCCGGTCAGGTGCGAGCCGCCGTCGCGCTGCGGGATGTTGTTGGTGAAGCACAGCACGCTTTCGCTGTAGCTGTCGTTCCACTGCATCGCCACTTCCACGCCTACCGACACGCCGCCGGCGGCCGATTCGGTGCTGACCGAAAACACGTTCGGGTGCAGCACGGTCTTGGCGCGGTTGATGTATTCAACAAAGCCCTTCACGCCGCCCGAGAACGCGAAGTTCTCTTCCTTGCCCTGGCGTTGATCCACCAGGCGGATCTTCACGCCGTTGTTCAAAAACGAGAGCTCGCGCAAGCGCTTGGAGAGAATCTCGTAGTGGTATTCGATGTTGTTGAAGATGACCGGGTCGGCCAGGAAGCGCACTTCCGTGCCGCGCATGTCCGTCGTGCCCGTCACGGCCAGGGGCGCCACGCGCGCGCCTTGGCGGAATTCCATCTGGTGGACCTGACCGTTGCGGCGGATGGTCAGGCGCAGCCATTCGGACAGGGCGTTCACGCAAGACACGCCCACGCCGTGCAGGCCGCCGGACACCTTGTACGAGTTCTGGTCGAACTTGCCGCCAGCGTGCAATTCGGTCATCACGATTTCCGCCGCGCTGCGGTGGAATTCGTCGTCTTTGTGGATATCCGTGGGGATGCCGCGACCGTTGTCGGTGACCGAGATGGAGTTGTCGGTGTGGATGGTGACGACGATGTCGTCGCAATGGCCGGCCAGAGCTTCGTCGATGGCGTTATCCACGACTTCAAACACCATGTGGTGCAAGCCGGTGCCGTCGGACGTGTCGCCGATGTACATGCCGGGGCGCTTGCGCACGGCCTCCAGCCCCTTGAGCATCTTGATCGAGTCTGCGCCGTAGCCGCTGTTCTCGGGAGTGGTGTTCTGCTGATCTGACATGTCTGGTTCGATAACGCTTTAAAGAACGGCCTGGCGGCCGGACCGCCCGCGAGCCATCAGGCCCGCAAGCGGCACAAACCCACAAAGGAGTGGGACGCGGATCAAATCCGCATGGGCATGACGACGTATTTGAACTGGTCGTCTTCGGGCAGGGTGATGAGCGCCGATGCGTTGGCATCGGGCATGACCGACCACTGGATGTTGTCGACTTTCACGTTGGCCAGCACATCAAGCAAATAGCCCACGTTAAAGCCCACGTCCAGGGCCTCATGGCCGTAGTCGATGTCGATTTCTTCCTGCGCTTCTTCCTGCTCGGCGTTGGAAGACGAGATCTTCATCTGGTTTTGCGCCAATTGCAGGCGCACGCCCTTGAACTTGTCGGTCGTCAAAATGGCGGCGCGCTGCAAGCTGCCTTGAAGCGCTTCGCGGCCCACCATGAAGTGGCGCGTGTAGTTCGTGGGAATCACACGCGTGAAATCGGGGAACTTGCCTTCGACCAGCTTGGACACCAGTTCGACATCGCCGAAGCGGAAACGGATCTGGCCGGGCGCCACATCAATGGAGACCACCTCGTCGGAGTCTTCCAGCAGGCGCTGCATTTCCAGCACGGTCTTGCGCGGCACGATCACTTCGTGGCGTTCGGCAATGCCGTCGGCTTCGGTGGAGCAGTGCGCCAGGCGGTGACCATCGGTGGCGACGGCGCGCACACGGCCCGGTTCAAACACCAGCAGCATGCCGTTCAGGTAGTAACGGATGTCTTGTTGCGCCATGGCGAAGTGCACCATGTTGAACAGGTGGCGCAGCGTGCGTTGCGGCATGGTCAGCGACACATCCCACTGCTCGGGCTGAGCGACGGTGGGGAACTCGCTGGCGGCCAGCGTCTGCAACGCAAAGCGGCTCTTGGCCGACTGCACCGACAGCTTGTTGCTGGCCAGGGCCAGGCGCACGTCGCCGGTGTCCGGCAGCGCTTTCAGGATGTCGAGCAGCTTGCGCGCGGCAACCGTGGTGGACTCGTTGTCCTGGCCCACGCCGAAGTCGGCATGGGTGGTGATCTGTACTTCCAGGTCGGTCGCAATGAAGGCAACCTTGTTGCCTTCCTTGCGCATCAGGATGTTCGCAAGAATGGGCAGGGTATGGCGTCTTTCGACGATGCCCGCCACAGTCGACAGCGGTTTCAGCAATGCATCGCGTGTGGTTTGTACGAGTTGCATGTTCATCCTTTTAGAGTTTGTTCCAACACGTGCAGGGTATGGTTGAGCTCCGCTTGTTTTGCGCGGGCGTCGGAAATCTTGCGTACGGCATGCAGTACGGTGGTGTGATCGCGCCCCCCGAACAGATCACCGATTTCCGGCAGGCTTTTCTGCGTCAGCTCTTTAGCCAGGTACATCGCGACCTGACGCGGCAAGGCGATATTGGCGGGCCGGCGTTTCGAGTACATGTCCGCGACCTTGATCTTGTAGAAATCCGCCACCGTCTTCTGGATGTTTTCTACCGTGATCTGGCCGTTGGACACGGACAGCAGGTCTTTCAGGGCTTCCTTGCAGACATCCACCGTCAGCACATCGCGACCATGGAAGCGGGCGTAGGCCAGAACCTTGCGCAGCGCGCCTTCCAGTTCGCGCACGTTGCTGCGCAGATGCTTGGCAATGAAGAAGGCCACTTCCTCGGGCATGGGCACGCCTTCGGATTCCGCCTTGCGCAGCAGAATCGCCACGCGCATTTCCAGCTCCGGCGGCTCGATCGCCACCGTCAGGCCGGAGTCAAAGCGCGAAATCAGGCGGCTGTCGATGCCGGACAGTTCCTTCGGGTACGTATCGCTGGTGATGATGATCTGCTTGCGCTGGGCCACCATCGCTTCGAACGCATAGAAGAATTCTTCCTGCGTGCGGTTCTTGCCGGAGAAGAACTGGATGTCATCGATCAGCAGCAAGTCCAGCGAATGGTAGTAGCGCTTGAAGTCGTCGAACGCCTTGCGCTGGTATGCCTTTACCACGTCGGACACGTATTGGTCAGCGTGCACGTAGCGCACCCGCACGCCCGTGCCAGCCGCGACCATGGCGTTACCGATGGCGTGGATCAGGTGGGTCTTGCCCAGGCCCACGCCGCCATACAGGAACAGCGGGTTATAGGACGTGCCGGGGTTCTCGGCCACCTGCAACGCCGCGGCGCGCGCCAACTGGTTGGCCTTACCCGTCACGAAGTTCTCGAAGGTAAGGTCCGTGTTCAGGCGCGAACGCTCGTACACGATGTTGGCGGCATCCGCGTTGACCGACTGCGCCGCCACCGTCGTGGCGGGTTGGGGTGGGGCGGCCGGAGCCGGGGCCTGCATGGGCGGCGCGCCGCCTGAGGGCTGTGCAGCGGACAGGTGCGATTGAACGGGTTGCGGTGCACGCACGGGCGCGACCGGCATGCGCGGGGCGGCTCCATGAGAAGGCAACTCGAACAAGACCTGTACCGGTCGCTTGAACCACTCCGCGGCCAACGCTTCGATCTGGTGGGAAAAGTTCTTACGCACCCAATCCAGCTTGAAGCGGTTGGGCGCGGCAACGCGCAGCACCGCCTGCGTTTCGTCGTACGCAAGCGGGACCAGCGGTCGTATCCACGCGCTGATTTGTTGGGGGGGGAGTTCCTGCTCAAGACGACTGACGCAGGTCTGCCAGAATTCTTTCATGTCGCTCTTATTCAAACCTCGATTCTACCTTGCCTGGGCTGGGGTTATCCACAGGGCAGGACATAAGCGTCTACACTGCCCAGGCTTAACTGTTTGACAAGACAGGGAAAACTTGCTGAAATGGTGGGCTTTTCCGAATTCTGTCTGTCAGAAGGTTTCACAGAGAGCTTAGCCGGAGTTGTAGCAAGTACCCTCCTTTCACAGGTTTGGGCGCTTACTGCACTGTCCGGTTTTTAGCTTTGCTGAATAGGTCGCCTGGGGAGAAATCCCTTGTCCAGAGCCCCGTCTACGAGTTGTTTTTGTACCTGTTGCAAAAAAGCTCACTAGATACCCGCTTCTGATTTTGCGTCCTGGAACCCTCCGGGCAGGTCCCTTCTGACTTTTGTTCTTTTTGTGGATCGTCCATGAAACGTACCTACCAACCTTCCGTTACCCGCCGCAAGCGCACCCATGGCTTTCGCGTGCGCATGAAAACCCGCGCTGGCCGCGCCATCCTGAACGCCCGCCGCGCCAAGGGCCGCAAGCGTCTGGCTGTCTAAGTTCTGGTTTTCCGGTTTTCCCGGAAACCTGACTATTTGCACGGACCGGCCATATTGCAAGACCTCTCGCAATCTCGTTCTGGTTCCGCGCAAACGCCTGACCCGCAGTCCATGCCGCGCTCCACGCTTCCCCCGGAGGCGCGGTTGCATCGCCCCTCCGAGTTCGCCGCTGCCCTGAAAGGCCGGCGTCTTGCTCGAGGGGCGTTATTCATTGTGACGTCGGCTCCCAATGATCTGCCCCCCGGCCAGGATGCCTGTGGCCGTCTGGGGCTCATCATCGCCAAGCGGTTCGCCGCCCACGCCAGTACGCGCAACGCCATCAAGCGGGTCATCCGCGAAGCGTTCCGCCATCGGCGCCTGGCGCTGCCGGCCAAGGATTACGTCGTGCGCTTGCATAGCAAAGTCGCGCCCAACACGCTCACCTCGCTTAAACGCGTGGTCAGGGCCGAAGTGGACGCTCACTTTGACCGGATTGCGCGATGATTTTCAAAGCACTGCTCATTCTTCCGATCCGCTTCTACAGGTTCTTCCTGAGTCCCTGGATCGGCAGGCAGTGCCGCTTCACCCCCACTTGCTCGGCGTACGCGATTGAAGCAATCGAACGCCACGGCGCCTGGCGCGGCTTCTGGTTGGCAGTCCGGCGTATTGGCCGTTGCCACCCGTGGTCGCCCGGCGGCTGGGATCCGGTTCCGCCGTCCAAGGGAACCAATGGCCCCCCGTGCTGTTCCCACAGCCACCGCATCGAGCACGATTGACGCTAAACTGGCGGGCTTTGCTGGCCCGTATTCACTTCAGTAGGCACCATGGATATCCGACGAACCGTCCTCTGGATGATTTTCTCCTTCTCGCTGTTGCTCCTATGGAACAACTGGCAAATCCATAACGGCAAGCCGTCCCTGTTCGGGGGCCCGACGCCCGCGGCCAGCACGGCTGAACCGCAGGCCGGCGCCAATAACGCCACGCCTTCGGTGCCCAGCGCGCCCACCACCACGGCAACCGCGCCGTCGGCGGTTCCTGGCGCCACCGCGCCCGCCACGGCGCGTTCGGAAGAAGTCGTTGTCACCACCGACGTGCTGCGGCTGACCTTCGACACCATGGGCGCCCAGTTGGTACGCGCCGAACTGCTGAAGTACCCGGCCACTGGCCATGCCGACCAACCCACCGTGCTGCTGGACCGTTCGGCCGGCCTGACCTACGTGGTGCAGTCCGGCGTGGTCGGCGCGCCCAACGGTCAGAGCTTCCCCACGCACCAGACGCCTTTCCGCGTCACGTCCACCGAACGCCAAATGACCGGCGACAGCCTGGTCGTGTCGTTCGAGGGCGAATCGGGTGGCGTGAAAGTCACCAAGACGTTCACCCTGCACAAGGGCCGCTACGACATTGACGTGCGCCACGACCTGGCCAACGTCGGTTCAGCCCCCGTATCGCCCGCGCTGTACCTGCAACTGGAGCGCGACGGCAATGACCCCGCCGACACGTCCAGCTTCTATCACACGTTCACCGGTTTCGCCGTCTACTCTGAACAGGAAAAATTCCAGAAGAGCACGTTCAGCGACATCGAAAAGAAGAAGGCCAGCTACGTCAAGCAGGCGGACAATGGCTGGATCGCCGTGGTGCAGCATTATTTCGCCACCGCCTGGGTGCCGCCGCAAGGCAAGCCGCGCACGAACGAACTGCTGGAAGTGCAGAAGAACCTGTACGCCGCCCGCAGCATCGAAGCGGTGGGTGAAATCGCCCCGGGTTCCGCCTCGCGCGTTGACTCGCACCTGTGGGTCGGCCCGCAAGACCAGAAGGCCATGGCGGCGCTCGCTCCCGGCCTCGAACTGGTCGTGGACTACGGCTTTTTGACCATCATTGCCAAGCCGCTGTTCACGCTGATGACCTGGCTGCATTCGTTGCTGGGCAACTGGGGCTGGACGATTGTTGCGCTGACCGTGCTGATCAAGGCCATCTTCTACCCGCTGGCCGCCGCAAGCTACCGCTCGATGGCCCGCATGAAGCAAGTGGCCCCGCGTCTGCAGGCGTTGAAGGAAAAGTACGGCGACGACAAGCAAAAGCTCAACGCCGCCATGATGGAGATGTACCGCACCGAAAAGATCAACCCGCTGGGCGGCTGCTTGCCGATGGTGGTGCAGATTCCGGTGTTCATCTCGCTGTACTGGGTGCTGCTGGCCAGTGTGGAAATGCGCGGCGCGCCGTGGATTCTGTGGGTCCATGACCTGTCGATCCGCGACCCGTACTTCATTCTGCCCGCCATCATGATGGCCACCATGTTCCTGCAGATCAAACTGAACCCGACGCCGCCGGACCCCATCCAGGCCAAGGTCATGATGATCATGCCGCTGGTGTTCGGTGGGATGATGTTCTTCTTCCCGGCCGGCCTGGTGCTGTACTGGTGCGTGAACAACACCCTGTCCATCGCACAGCAGTGGTCCATCACCCGCGCCATGCAGCGCAAGGCGGAAGCCGCGGCAAACCGCTAATTCCGATAGGCCTGCCCTGCAAGCCTACAAGAACCGGCCCCTAGCGGCCGGTTTTTTCATGCGCGCGAGGTTCCCACCGTCCACTTCCTACGCGTCGAACATGAAAAATTATCGATAGTTTTTGGCAATCGATTTATATATAGCAATCAACTTCACAAACGCAACCTTGACCCCTATGATGTGTCGGACATATTCCCTGGCGGATACGCACGGGAATATTCACAACACAGCGTGGGGCCCAAGCGGTCGCGCGCCTTCCAGAATTACGTACGGAGTGTGCTATGACCGACAAGAAGCCTCTGACCACCGCCTCGGGCGCGCCGGTGCCGGACAACAACAACACGTTGACGGCCGGCCCTCGCGGCCCGGCGCTGTTGCAAGACTTCTGGCTGATTGAAAAGCTGGCCCACTTCGACCGCGAACGCATTCCCGAACGCGTCGTCCATGCCAAGGGGTCCGGCGCCTACGGCACCTTCACCGTTACCCACGACATCACGCGCTACACCCGCGCCAGCATCTTTTCACAGGTCGGCAAGCAAACCCCGCTGTTCCTGCGCTTTTCCACCGTAGCCGGCGAACGCGGCGCGGCGGATGCCGAACGTGACGTGCGCGGCTTTGCCATCAAGTTCTACACCGATGAAGGCAACTGGGACCTGGTGGGCAACAACACCCCGGTGTTCTTCATTCGCGACCCGCTGAAATTCCCCGACTTCATTCACACGCAAAAGCGCGATCCCAAGACGAACCTGCGCAGCGCCACCGCCGCCTGGGATTTCTGGTCGCTCAGCCCCGAATCGCTGCATCAGGTCACCATCTTGATGAGCGATCGCGGCATTCCCGCCAACCTGCGCCAGCAGCACGGTTTTGGCTCGCACACGTTCAGCTTCGTCAACAAGGACGGCGAACGCTTCTACGTGAAGTTCCACTTCAAGTCACAGCAGGGCGTGGTCTGTATGAGCGACGAGGAAGCCGCCCAGGTGGTTGCGCACGACCGCGAAAGCTCGCAGCGTGATCTGTTCGAGAACATCGAGCAGAAAAACTTCCCGAAGTGGACGCTGAAGGTGCAGATCATGCCCGAAGCCGAAGCCGCTACCTACCACATCAACCCGTTCGACCTGACCAAGGTCTGGCCGCATGGCGACTATCCGCTGATTGAAGTGGGTGTGCTTGAGCTGAACAAGAATCCCGAGAACTACTTCGCCGAAGTCGAGCAGGCCGCTTTCACCCCGGCAAACATCGTCCCGGGCATCGACTTTTCGCCGGACAAGATGCTGCAAGGGCGCTTGTTCTCGTATGGCGATACGCACCGGTATCGTCTGGGGATCAATCATCACCAGATCCCCGTGAATGCGCCGCGCTGCCCGTTCCACAGCTATCACCGCGATGGCGCGAGCCGTGTCGATGGCAACGTGGGCGGTACGCTGAACTACGAGCCCAATAGCGCGGGCGAGTGGAAGGAAACCCCGTCCGCCGGCGAACCGCCGCTGGCGCTGGACGGCCAGGCTGCCGCGCGCTGGAACCACCGCGTGGATGATGACTATTATTCACAGCCCGGCAACTTGTTCCGCTTGATGACGCCCGAAAAACAGGAACTGCTGTTCGGCAATATCGGCCGCCATATGGCGGGCGTGCCAGAAGAGATCCAGCGCCGTCAGTTGGAACACTTCAAGAAGGCCGATCCGGCTTATGCGGCCGGCGTGGCCAAGGCGCTGGGGCTGACGCTCTGAGGGTGCCAGCAGCCTGAATAGGAAAAGGGCGGTTCCGCACAGGAACCGCCCTTTTTTCATCGTTGCGGGCTAGACGCACCGGTGTTTATGTAGGGGTGCCGTGCATGCCTTCGTAGGTGATTTGCTCTCTAGGAATCGAATTTCGCTTTATCCACAGCTCGTGGCGGTGGCCTGTTTTCAACGTTATCCACAGGGCTGGCCGCGAATGCAGCACTTGGCCAGCGCCAGGCAGAGCGTTTAGCGCAGACTCGCCGACGCGGCCACGCACGCAGACAAGGTATCCACACCTTCGGCCAATGCGGGGGTGGGCGAGGCCAGCGCCAACAGAGCCAACACCAGCGCCAAGCCGGTGGCGGTGACAGTTTGGACCAGGCGGTCCTGAAGTTCGGATGACATACGCATGGTGTTCCTTGTGGATAAGTGCTTATCCGTGGGATTTCCGCTAGCTGTGGAACGACCCATTATGGGAACCGCGCCTGCTATCTCAAACGAAGTTATGGGCGTTTGATCAAAGCTTCACGTCATATAGAAAAAGCCGCGGGAGTACACCCCGCGGCTTTATCAACAACGCCAATAAGCAAATAGCCTATCGGTAGTTGTCGGGCATTCAGGCGGCCGGCAAGAAGGCCTCGGTAAGCTTCACCCAGTACGTGGCGCCCACCGGCAACAGCGCATCATTGAAATCGTAGTTCGGGTTATGCAACTGGCACGGGCCCATGCCGTGATAGCTTTCCATGCGATGGTCGCCGTCACCATTGCCCAGGAACAGATATGCACCCGGAATGGCTTCCAGGAAGAAGGAAAAATCTTCAGCGCCCATGAAGGGCGGCATATCGCGCAGCACGTTTTCAGCGCCGAACGCCTCTTCGGCCACCTTCGCCGCGAAGGCCGTTTCCTTTTCCCAGTTCACCAGCGGCGGATAAGCCCGCACGAAATCGAGTTCGCCCGTGCCGCCATACACCTGCGGCAAGGTGGTGGCGATACGGCGCATGTCGGCTTCGATCTTGTCCAGGGTTTCCACCGAATACGTGCGTACCGTGCCGCGCAGCACGGCCTCGCCGGGAATCACGTTGTAGGCATCGCCCGCATGGATCTGCGTGATCGACAGCACGGCTTGGTCCAGCGGATTCTTGCTGCGCGAAATCACGGTCTGCAAGGCATGCACCATATCGGCAGCCACAATGATGGGGTCGACCGAGGCATGAGGCTGCGCCGCGTGCCCGCCCACGCCCTTGATGACGATGTCCCAACGGTTGCTGGATGCCATCGTCGGGCCGGCACGAAAGCCGAACTGGTTGACCGGCATGCCGGGCATGTTGTGGATGCCGAACACCGCGTCGCACGGGAACTTGTCGAACAGGCCATCCTGCATCATGGCGCGCGCGCCGGCGTTGCCGCCTTCTTCGGCCGGCTGGAAGATGAACACCACCGTACCGTCGAAGTTGCGATGCGTGGACAGGTACTGCGCCGCGCCCAGCAGCATGGCGGTATGGCCGTCATGGCCACAGCCGTGCATGCGGCCGCTGATGGTGGACTTGTGTGCAAAACGGTTGTGCTCGGGCATGGGCAGCGCATCCATGTCGGCGCGCAGGCCGATCATCTTCTTGCCGCTGCCGGCGCGCAATACCCCCACCACGCCGGTTTTCCCGAGGCCCGTATGCACTTCCAGGCCCCACTCGCGCAAGCGTTGCGCCACCAGGTTGGACGTGCGCGTTTCCTGGAAGGCCAGTTCCGGGTGCGCGTGGATATCGCGGCGCAAGGCGGTCAGTTCCGGGTGCGCGCGTTCGATTTCGGCAATGGTTTTCATGGCGTCAGAATTAAATTAGGTGAATTCATTGAGGCGATCGGCGGTTGCTTGATGGGTTGCGCGCGCTGGGTATCGGCTTTCTTGTTCCAGGGATTCTCGCGCTTCACCCATCCTACGTCTAGTCAGGGCATGTCGTTCAGGTGGCAGGCGCTGAATTGGCCGGGCGCGATTTCCCGCAGCAAGGGCCGTTCCTCCTTGCAGCGCGCCATGGCGTGGGGACAACGTGGGTGGAATGCGCAGCCACTGGGCGGGTCCAGCGGAGACGGCAGTTCGCCCTTGATCGGCTGATACGTGCGCCGACCGGGCGTCAAGGTCGGCAGCTCTTTCAACAGTGCCTGCGTGTACGGATGGTTGGCGCGCTGAAAAACCGTGTCGGTCGGCGCAAGCTCCACCACGCGCCCCAGGTACATGATCGCCACGCGGTCCGAGATATGGCTGACCACGCTCAGGTTGTGGCTGATGAACAGATACGTCAGGTCCAGGTCATCACGCAATTGTTCAAACAGGTTCAGCACCTGCGCCTGAATCGACACATCCAAAGCGGCCACGGCTTCATCGCAGACGATCACGGAGGGCTTGAGCGCCAACGCCCGCGCGATGCCGATGCGCTGCCGCTGCCCGCCTGAAAACTGATGTGGGTAGCGCTGCGTGAAAGACGGGTCCAGGCCCACTTGCCGCATCAGCCCGGCCACGTATTCCGCCTTGTCGCGGGCGCGGATCAGGCCGTGCGCCACGGGCGCCTCGCCGATGATTTCACGCACCCGCATGCGCGGGTTGAGCGAGGCGTAGGGGTCTTGGAAAATCATCTGCACGCCCAGTTCGTAGGCGCGCCGCTCCGGCCCCGCCATCGTCCGCACGGCTTTGCCCTGGTAGTGCACATCGCCTGATGACGGCGGCAAGATGCCGGACACGACGCGGCCCAGCGTGGATTTTCCACAGCCCGATTCGCCCACGATGCCAATGACTTCACCGGGTTGCACGTCCAGGTCCACGCCGGCCACGGCATGCACCACTTGCGTCTTCAAGCCCGCTCCCAGCAAATTGGCAATGCGCCCGGCCAGGTCCACGGGCTGCACGAAGCGCAGTTCCACGTCGCGCAGGGACAAGATGGGGGCGGCGGCGTCGCGTTCTGCTGCGCTCATTTGGGGTCTGGGTCTCCGGCGTGCCAGCAGCGCACCCATTGCGCCGGGCGAACTTCCACAGGCTGCGGTTCGGTCAGACAGGCGTCAGTCGCGCGCGGGCAGCGCCCGCGAAACGCACAGCCTTGCGGCAGGTTCAACAGCGACGGTGTCATGCCAGGAATCGGCACCAGCGGCCGACCGCGCGATTCCGGTGTGGGGATCGACGCAATCAGCCCGTGCGTGTACGGATGCATGGGATGCGTGATGACGTCGTACGTGCTGCCCGTCTCGACCACGCGGCCCGCATACATCACCGACACGCGGTCGGCCAGGCCCGCCACCACTGCCAGATCGTGCGTGATCCAGATCAAGCCGGTACCGGTTTCGCGGCACAGCTTCTGCACTTCAAAAAGAATCTGCCCTTGAATCGTGACGTCCAGCGCGGTGGTGGGCTCGTCGGCGATGATCAGGCGCGGTGAATTCAAAAGCGCGATGGCAATGGCCACGCGCTGGCGCATGCCGCCAGACAGTTGGTGCGGGTAAGCGCGCAGGCGCTCCTGTGGCGACGGAATGCCCACCATCGTCAGCGTCTGCAAGGCGCGTTGCCGCGCTTGTTCGCGCGACACCTTGTGGTGCGCCTGCACCGCCTCGATCATTTGCGTATCCACGCGCAGCACGGGGTTCAGCGTCATCATCGGGTCCTGGAAGATCATCGCGATCTCCTGGCCCCGCAATTGGCGCCAGCGGTTCGGCGTTGCCCCGCGCAAGTCTTCACCGTTCAGCCGCAGGTGCCCTTCAACGATACGGCCCGGCTCGTCCAGCAAACCCATCAGCGAAAAACCGGTGATGCTCTTGCCTGATCCTGATTCGCCCACCAGGCCCAGGATTTCGCCTTCGGCCAAGCTCAGGTCCACACCATCCACCGCTTTCACCACGCCGTTGCGCGTGAAGAAGTGCGTCTTCAATCCTTGCACTTCAAGAACCGTCGGGGGTGCGGCCAAGGGCGTTTCCACAGCGTTTGTCTGCATCGCGTCCGCCCCTAATTCGCGTGACGCGGGTTGAGCACATCGCGCAGGTGGTCGCCCACCAGGTTGATGGCGATGATGGCCAGCGCCAGCGCAATGCCGGGAAAGAACGATATCCAGTACTGGCCCGACAACAGGTATTCGAAGCCGTTGTAGATCAGCATGCCCAACGACGGCTCGGTCACCGGTACCCCCACGCCCAGGAACGACAGCGTGGCTTCCAAGGCGATGGCGTGCGCCAGGTCAATGGTGGCGATCACGATAAGCGGCGGCATACAGTTGGGCAGCACATGACGAAACAGCACGCGCCCCCAGGACAAGGACATACAGCGCGCGGCTTCAACGTATTCCTTGCCACGCTCCACCAGCGCGGCGCCGCGCGCGGCCCGGGCGAAATACGCCCATTGCACGACGATCAGCGCGATGATCACCTTATCCACACCCTTGCCCAAAATCGCCAAGAGCATCAGCGCAACGAGGATGGCGGGAAACGACAACTGGATATCCACAATCCGCATCAGCAGCGCGTCGATCCGGCCGCCAAAATAAGCCGCGATCAGGCCAACGGTGGCGCCGATGCCAAAGGCCGCCAGCACCGACACGGTAGCCACCATCAAACTGGTGCGCATGCCATAGAGAATGGCCGACAACAGGTCGCGCGCCTGCCCGTCGGTACCCAGCCAGTGGTGCATGGAACCGTCGCTGCTTTCGCTGCCCGGTTTCAGCTTGGAATCCATGATGTCCAGCACCGCCAGGTCGTAAGGATTTTGCGGCGCAATCCAGGGCGCCAACACGGCGGCGCCCACAATCACCACCAGCATCACCAGGCCCAGGGTGGCCAGCTTGCTGGCGAAGAAATCCTTCACGAAGCGGCGCCAAGGCGTTTCTTCCTTGCGCGCGGCGGCCGGCGCGGCAGAGGCGGGGACATTGACGTTGGTGTTCATCGGCGGCTATCCAGACGTACGCGGGGGTCCAGCACCGTGTAGATGATGTCCACCACCAGATTCAACATGACCAGGAAGAACACGATCAAAAGCAGATAGGCCACCACCACCGGACGATCCAGATTGATGATGGAATCGATCAGCAGCTTGCCCATGCCCGGCCACGAAAACACAGTTTCGGTGACGACGGCGAACGCCATCACCTGGCCAAATTCAAGACCCGCCACCGTCACGACCGGAATCAGGATGTTCTTCAACAGATGCACGCCCAACACGCGTTTTTCCGACAGGCCCTTGGCGCGCGCGAACTTGATGTAGTCCATGGGCAGCGCTTCACGCGTGGCCGCCCGCGTCACGCGGATGATCATCGCGCACTTGGCGATGGCGATCGTGGCGGCGGGCAAGGCCAGGCTCATCCAGCCGCTAAGCGTCAGCACGCTCAGCTCAAGCGAACCGATGCTGACCGTCTTGCCGCGCCCCCCCGCCGGCACCCAGCCCAGCATCACGGCAAACACCATGATCAGCATCAGGCCGACCCAGAAGTTGGGTAATGAGAAACCCAGCACGGAGCCGGTCATGATGGCGCGCGAACCCGGCGCCTGCGGCTTCAAGCCCGCCAGGATGCCCAGCGGCACGCCGATCAGCACCGACATCAGCATGGCCACACAGGCCAGTTCGACGGTGGCCGGCATGCGCTCCAGGATCAGGTGCATGGCCGGCTCGCCCGTCAGGAAGCTGTTGCCGAAATCGCCTTGCACTGCCTGGCTCATGAAGATCAGGTACTGCCGCCACAGCGGCAGGTCCAAACCCAGCGACGCGCTGATGGCCGCGCGCTGCGCCTCGGTGGCTTCCGGGCTGGCCAGCATCGAGACTGGATCGCCCACCATGTATATGCCTGCAAAAACCAACGCCGACATGACAAGCATGACGACGATGGTTTGCAGCAGCCTTCTTACGATTGTTGCCAGCACTGGAAACCGCCCGCGTTGCGCGTTACTTCTTCAAGGTTGCAAACTGCGCAAGCGTGACCTGGTCAGGACGGCCCTGGTAGCGGATGTCGTTCTTCATCGCCCAGACCGACAATTCGAAGTGAATCGGCAGCATGGCGTAGTCGTCCATTGCCATGTTGCTGGCCTTGGACAGCAACTCGGCGCGCTTGGCCTCGTCCATGGTGGACGATGCTTCCTTCACCAGTTCGTCCATCTTCGGGTTGGAATAGCGGCTGCGATTGGTGGTGCCCAGGCCGGCTTCCGGATTGCGCGTCACCAGCAGTGAAGTCAACGCGTTGGACATTTCGCCGCTGGTGACCGACCAGCCCGCCAGATACGCCGAGAACGCATAGCTGTCACGGTTCTTGAAGAACACCGGGGGCGCCATCGCGTCCACACTGGTCTTCACGCCGATGCGCGTCCACATCGATGCGATCGCTTGCGCCACCTTTGAATCATTCACGTAGCGGCCCGACGGCGAACCCAGCGTGATCGAGAAACCGTCGGGATAGCCAGCTTCCTTCAGCAAGGCCTTCGCCTTTTCCACATCGGCCTTGGGCGCTTTGGAATGTTCCTTGCTGGAGCCGAACATGGGGTAGGGCAGCATGTTGCCGGCGGGCAGGGCCACGCCGCCCATCACCCGCTCAACCAGCGCTTGGCGATTGATGGCGAGCGACAAGGCTTCGCGCACGCGCTTGTCCTTCATCGGGTTCTTGTCGGTGCCCTTGATGCCGGGCGACGGCTCGGCGTACTGATCCAGCGCTACATACACCACACGCACGGACGGCGTTTCTTCCACGAAGAGCTTTTTGTCGCTCTTCAGCTTGGGCAGGTCGTCGGTGGGGGGATCTTCGATCATGTCGACATCACCGGCCAGCAATGCGGCCACGCGTGCGGCGGCGTTGCTGATCGGGCGGTACACCACACGGTCCCACTCAGGCTTTTTGCCCCAGTAGTTTTCATTGCGCGCCAACACGAATTCGGCGCCGCGTTTCCACGACACGAACTTGTACGGACCCGTGCCAATCAAGCCATCGCCGCTGTTCAATTCGGTTGTCGTCTTGCCTTCCGGCGCTGGACCGGATGCGGCCTTTTTCGACAAGATAGGTAATTGCGCCAGGTTCACCAGCAAATTCGGCGCAGCCTGCTTGGTAGTGATGCGCACGGTCATCGGGTCGACCGCTTCAGTCTTCTCGACCGAACCCAGGTACAGCGTGAAGGGAGACGGGCTGTTGGGTACCTTGGGCACGCGGTCATACGTGAACACCACGTCTTCGGCGGTGAACGGCGTGCCATCCGAGAACTTCACGTTGGGGCGTAGCTTGAAGGTCCAGACCTTGCCGTCCACCGTCCAGGATTCCGCCAGTGCGGCCTTCGGCTTCAACTGGGCGTCGGTAGCCACCAGCGTATCGAAAATGGTTTGGGAGATCTGCGTGTTCGGCGTCAGCGCGTGATACTGCGGATCCATCGACGAGGGCTCGGTCTTCAGGGCGATCACCAGATCGCGAGCCATTGCGGAACTGAATGTGCCAAAGGCCAGCATCACCGCGGCGGAGCCGCAGGCCAAGACACGCGAAAACCGAGATGCCATCGTGATCTCCCTGAGTTGATTCGGGTTTTGAACCTCGGGGCCACATTAACCAGCAAACAAGGGGCTGCGCAACAGTTATATTCCCCTATTGTTCTCGCTTCCGTCCCCTTCAGATATGTCCGCTTACGCCCCCATTGCCGCCATTGCCACCGCCCCCGGAAGAGGCGGCATCGGCGTCGTGCGCGTTTCTGGTGCGGACCTGTCCGAGTTGGTGCGCCGCCTGTTCCAGCGCGAACTGACCCCGCGCCACGCGCACTATCTTCCGTTCAAATCCGTGGACGGCGAACTGCTGGATGAAGGCATCGCAATCTACTTCCGCGCGCCGCATTCCTATACCGGTGAAGACGTGCTGGAACTGCAAGGCCACGGCGGCCCCGCCGTGTTGCGCCGCGTCTTGGAAAGCTGCCTGGCCGCCGGCCGCGATTTGGGCGTGCGCCTGGCCGAACCGGGCGAATTCACCCGCCGCGCCTTTCTTAACGACCGCATGGATCTGGCCCAGGCCGAAGCCGTGGCGGACCTGATAGACGCGTCGTCGGTAGCCGCTGCGCGCGGCGCCATGGCTTCGCTATCGGGCGAATTCTCGGCGCGCGTGAACGAGCTGTCCGACCGCATCATCCACCTGCGCATGCTGGTCGAGGCAACGCTGGATTTTCCGGAAGAGGAAATCGATTTTCTTGAAAAGTACCAGGCTCGCCCGACGCTGGAGGCGCTGACCGCGGACCTCTCCAGGCTGATCGCGCAAGCCCGCCAGGGGGTCATCCTGCGTGAGGGTTTGCACGTGGTGCTGGCCGGCCAACCGAACGTGGGCAAATCCAGCTTGCTGAACGCGCTGGCGGGCGACGACATCGCCATCGTCACCCCGATTGCGGGCACGACGCGCGACAAAGTGGTGCAGGAAATCCATATAGACGGCGTGCCCTTGCACATTGTGGACACGGCCGGCCTGCGTGAAACGGAAGACACCGTAGAGAGCATCGGCATCGCCCGAACCTGGCAGGAAATCGAGCGCGCTGATGTTATTTTGCATCTGCAAGACGCCACCCAACCCGGCGACGAGCTGGATGCACAGATCACCGCGCGTCTACCGCCGCGTACACCGGTGCTGAAAGTTTTCAACAAAGTGGATCTGTTATCCACAGGCTTCGTGGCGGGCGCTGGCGAATTGGGCATTTCCGCCAAGCGCGGCGCGGGCCTGGATGCGCTGCGCGCCGAACTCCTGAACATCGCAGGCTGGAACCCCGGCGCCGAATCCCCCTGGCTGGCGCGTGAACGCCATTTGCACGCCCTGCGGCAAGCGGCCGAGCATCTGGAATTGGCGGGCGAACACGCGGGTCAGGACGACCGGGTGCTGGATCTGTTTGCAGAAGAACTGCGCCTGGCGCATGACAGCCTGTCGAGCATCACCGGCAAGTTCACTAGCGACGATCTGCTGGGCGAGATTTTTTCCAGTTTCTGTATTGGGAAGTAGTTTTC
Source organism: Achromobacter sp. JD-1 (assembly GCF_038594925.1). Taxonomy (NCBI): domain Bacteria; kingdom Pseudomonadati; phylum Pseudomonadota; class Betaproteobacteria; order Burkholderiales; family Alcaligenaceae; genus Achromobacter; species Achromobacter sp. JD-1. The sequence goes on from NZ_JBCGCS010000003.1 coordinate 19,022, forward strand.
TTTTCTACGGCTAAACGTTATTGGCGAGTACGCCCATGCCCTTCGTGATCCGGCTTGCCACCCCAAACGACATCCCCGTCATTGAACGAATCGTTGCCGACGCCTACACCCCCTACATCGCGCGCATCGGGACCGTCCCGGGTCCGATGCGTGACGACTACGCGAAGCGTGTCGCCGAAGGGGTGGTCCACGTGCTGGAAAAGGCCGACGTCATCCAGGCGGTGCTGGTCTTGATTCCCGAACCGGATTGCCTGCTGTTGGACAACATTGCCGTGTCTCCGGCCGCGCAAGGAAAAGGGGTTGGCCGCGTCCTCATGCACTACGCGGAAACCTGCGCGCGCGAAGCGGGACTAGCAAATATCCGTCTTTATACGCAGGAAAAAATGACGGAGAACATAGCAATTTACCTTCGCTATGGCTATGTTGAAACGCACCGCGCCGAAGAGCTTGGGTTGCGTCGCGTATTCATGCGCAAGAGCTTGCCTTCAATGTAGCGATCAACAAATATGAGCATTTACTCGCCTTTGTCCGGCGATGTTTTCGCCACGATTTTTTGCGCGCGGCGGTTGTTTGCAAGCGACTTCGCATACACCGATTCCGGCCGTATTCGGTGCGCAATCACGTAGCCGGTGATGCAAGCCAGCATTAACGGCAGCATGACTTCATAGCTCAAGGTCATCTCAAAAATCATCAAGATAGACATCAGCGGCGCATGCGTCGTGGCGGCCAGCAATGCGCCCATGCCTACGACGGCATAACTGGAAACCGGCGACAGGCCACCAGCCGGAATCAAGGCTTGCAAGCCGGTTCCGTACAAGGCTCCCAGCGCCGCCCCCACGAACAACGTTGGCGTGAAGACGCCACCAACGGCACCCGACCCCGCGCTGGCGGCGGTAGCGAGGATCTTCATCAGCAAGATGGCCGCCACTGCCTGCCACGCCCATTGCGTGTGCAGCATGCTGTTGACCACGCTGTAGCCGTTACCCCATACCTCGGGGTTGATGACCGATAGCGCCCCCACGATCAATCCGCCCAGCGCCATTCGCATCCATAGCGGAAAGGGCAGGCGCGAGAAAGTGGCACGCGCGCTGTCCAGCAGGCGAAGGAATTGGGGCGCCACCAAGCCCGCGACTACGCCCAGCCCCAGGTAATTGATCACCTCCCAGCCGGACACGAATTCAAAGTGCGGCATATGGAACACCGCGTCGTAGTGCAGGATTTGGCGCGTGACGATATTGGCCACCACCGACGACACCACCAGCGGCACCAGCGTGGCGGACGAAATCACGCCGAAGACTATTTCAGAGATGAACAACGCGCCCGCAATCGGCGCGTTGTAGGCGGACGTGATGCCCGCAGTCGCCCCACAAGCGACCAATAGCCGCAAATGACGCGGCGGCAACAGCAGAAACCGCCCGGTCAGCGACGAAAACATGGCGGCCAACTGCACCATCGGGCCTTCACGGCCGATGGAAGCGCCGGATCCGATGGAAAAAATGGACGACAGGCTGCGGGCCAGAGTCTGGCGCAAACCGATGACACCGCGGCCGATGGAAATGGCTTCCATATAGTCGGCAGCGCCACGTTTGGGGAGCCAGCGGGCAGCCATCTGCAAGATGACCCCGGCAATTGCGCCTCCAATGGCAGGAGTCAAAAACCGTTGCCAAGGGTCCAGGCCCCGGGCCAGCGACACCATGCCATGCGGCGCATCTTCGCCGCCCAGCACCATCTGCGCCCATCCCAATAACTCGCGAAACACCACCGTGGCCAGTGCACCGAACAGTCCCATCAACGCCGCCGCGAACAAGGTGGCGGGCAAGTTGTCGGCAATAAAGCGGTCTCGCAGACCGTTCAGCCAACGCCATTTCCTGTTTTTTATCTCGATAGCCATGGCGGGATTCTACGGCTGAAACTGCTCACTTTTTGTTCAGCAAACCGTCAAGAACGGGGCGCTGTACCCCCTCGAATCCTCATTTCCGCAGACGCGCCTGCAGGCGTTTTTGGCCCTCTGCAAGGGCGAAAAACCGGGTAGGCAAAGGGCTCTTATTCGGGGTAAAAGTGCCGCTTTCCACCCCATTTCCCATGGCCGACCCTGTGGATAACTCCTAAGTAGCCAGGTTGTGCACATTGTGTGGAGGCAAGTTGAACAAGCTGGGGTTTTGAGGGGTGTCCGAAATGTTGTCCAACTTCAACTTTTTTCCCACACAGAGTTCTTGCACAGGCAAAAGCGGCTGCAAGCTGATGAAAAAAATGAGGTTTTCAAGGTTAAGGTAGTTATCCACAGGCCTTATTAATCATTAGTCTTTATATAAAGAGAAATAAAGGAAAAGCCAAACATGCTTTCCCATTTCGCCCAGCCACTCCCCCCCGGACTCCGTCCATGCGCATCCTCCTGATAGAAGACGAAGCCGAACTTGCCCGTTGGCTTTCCCGAAGCCTGGCCAGGCATGCTGGCTTTGTCGTTGAGTGGGCTGACGACGGATTGGTCGCCGAAAGAAGGTTGGCAATCGAAGAATTCGACGCGGTCATCCTGGATCTGGGACTTCCCGGCATGGATGGCCATGCTTTGCTGGCAAAAATTCGCGCGCGAGACGACCGTACGCCGGTGTTGGTCTTGACCGCGCGCGATTCATTGGCCGAAAAAATCGGCACACTGCACCTCGGTGCAGACGATTTCCTGCCGAAACCGTTTGTTGTGGAAGAGTTGGAAGCGCGTTTGATCGCACTGATTCGGCGCAGCCGAGGTCGCGAACATCCACGTTTGGCACTGGGTAACCTGGTTTTTGAGACGTCAGCTCAAAAATTCACGGTCTCTGGACAGACTTTGCAGTTATCCCCACGTGAACACGCGGTACTGCGGGTGTTGATCCAGAAAAGCGGCGAACCGATCAACAAGCAGCAGATTCTTGATCGCATCGTGTCGGACGATGCCGACATCAACCTGGAAGCCATCGAGGTTCTGGTGCATCGTCTGCGCAAAAAATTGGCGGATACCGGTGTGCAGATCGTGACCATGCGCGGTATGGGCTACTGCCTGGAGAACCGTGTTGACAACTAGAAGTCCGAAAAAAAACGGATTTTTCGCGCCAAAAAAACGCAATCGCACGCTCAAGACGCAGCTGCTCTGGTGGCTGATTCCGACCTTGGTCTTGGTGATGATGGGTGCGTTGTGGCTGTCAAACCACCAACTGCGTAACCAGGTCGACATTGCGTACGACCGTTCGCTTTCTGGAGCATTGCGCGCAATCGACCACAACATATCCACAGCCAGCGGTGGATTAGCCATGGAACAGCCCTACCTGATGCTGGAATTTTTTGAGCTGACGGCCAATGGAAACGTGTTCTACCGGGTGGCAACCGAGGATGGGCTGGCCGAAATAGGACATCCGGACCTGCCGATGCCGGATCAACCACTGAAATCGGGCGAACCGCGTTTTTTCTATGCGACTTACCAGGGCACCCCCGTGCGGGTTGCCGCGCTGGCCCGCCCCATGGACCCGCCGCTCTACGCGAATAAAGGGGGACGGGTAATCGTGCAGGTTGCGGAGGGGCTGGAAGGCCGTCAGGCGTTCCTGCACCAGGTACTGCTGCGGTCGGTGGAGCGTGACCTGGCGGTGATCCTCATCAGCGTTCTGGTCATCATCCTGGGGGTATTCATGGCGCTACGTCCGCTTGCCCGGCTCAGGCAAGAGGTGGAAGGGCGTTCTGGAGACGATTTAAGCCCCGTCAGCGATTCCGAGATGCCAGGTGAGGTCCTGCCCTTGGTTGCCGCTGTAAACCTCCACATGGCCCGTTTTGCGGCCCAGGCGAGGGTACAGAGCCAGTTCCTGGACGACGCGTCCCATCAATTACGCACGCCCTTGTCCGTTTTGCGAACCCAAACGGCCTATGCCTTGCGCGAAACAGACCCCCAGGAGGTCCGTACAGCCCTTCTGGCGATGCAGGAGGGCCTGGACAGGGCCGTACGCACCACCAACCAAATGCTCGCCCTGGCGCGCGCTAAGGACGCTTCTCTGGGCGAAAGCGGATTCACCGTGGAATCCGTCGATCTGGTCGAACTTGCCGACTCCGTGATTCGCAACCTGCTGCCAGCGGCGCGGGCCCGACAATTGGACATAGGCCTGGAGGCCGCGCAGCGCCCCTTGCCGGTCAACGGCACAGAATGGTTGCTGCGCGAAGCGGTCACTAACCTGGTCGACAACGCGATCCGTTACGCGTCGCCGACCGGAGAGGTCACCGTGACCGTACAGGCCAAGGGAAGCGAGGCAAGGCTGGTGGTAGAGGATGACGGCCCTGGCATGTCGGCCGAGGACATCGCTCGTGCCTGTGTACGCTTTCGCCGGGGCGCGGCGGGCAAGAACACGTCAGGGGCGGGGCTGGGCCTGGCCATTGTGGGCACCATTGCCGAAATCCTTGGCGCCAAGCTGGTGCTGGATAACCGCGCGCCTTTACCCGGATTGCGCGCGACCTTGGTGTTTTCCCTGGAACCCACGGTGAATGCTGCGCCGCGTCACGAAATGGGCGCGATTTGAAAGGGTTTGGAAAGCTTCGATTTTGTACGGTAGGGTCCGCTGGGTTCGTGCAGGCGTGACATCGCCGGCTCGGCCAACCAGCCATACCTAGACCTATAAATCTCGGAGACGCAAGAATGCAGACCAGCCTGAAGCTGCGCCTGGCCGCCTTGGCGGCGCTTGGCGCGATGACCTTGTCCCTGGGCGTGGCCCAGGCCGCTGATGAGCCTCGCCGCCCGGAATGCATCGCGCCGGCCCAACCCGGCGGCGGTTTCGACCTGACCTGCCGTTTGGCAACCGAGGGCCTGAAGCAAAGCGGCGCGCTCAAGAGTTCGATGCGTATCGTCTACATGCCGGGCGGCATCGGCGCGGTGGCCTACAACAACATCGTGGCGCAGCACCCCAACGAACCCGGCACCATCGTCGCGTTCTCCGGCGGTTCCCTGCTGAACCTGGCCCAGGGCAAATTCGGCAAGTACAACGTCAACGACGTGCGCTGGCTGGCCGGCATCGGCACCGACTACGGCGTCGCCGTCGTCCGCAACGACTCGCCCTATACCGACCTGAAGAGCCTGATGGAGGCCTTCAAGCAGGATCCCACCAAGATCGTGCTGGGCGCCGGTGGCACGGTGGGCAGCCAGGACTGGATGAAGGCCGCGTTGACCGCGAAGGCGGCCGGCGTGGACTTCAAGAAAATGCGTTTCGTCGCCTTCGAAGGCGGGGGCGAAGCGGTTACCGCGTTGCGCGGCGGCCATATCCAGGCCTACATGGGTGATGCGGCCGAAGCGTTCACGATGCTGGAAGGCGGCGCGCCCATCCGCGTGCTGGCCGTGTTCAACGACCAGCGCCTGCCGGGCAAGCTGAATACCGTCCCGACAGCCAAAGAGCAGGGCTATGACATCGTCTGGCCCATCATCCGCGGCTTCTACGTGGGGCCGAAGGTGTCCGACAAGGACTACCAGTTCTGGGTCGATGCGTTCAACAAGACCGTGGCGTCGCCCGAATTCGAAAAGTTGCGTCAGCAACAGGGTCTGTTTCCGTTCAACAAGACGGGCCCTGAGCTGGATGCGTACGTGAAGGAGCGCGTCAAGGTCTACGGCGAACTCGCGGATTCATTCGGCCTAATCAAGAAGTAAGTCCAAGAAGTAAGCCGCGCCGCAAGGCGTTCCCTTTCTATCGCGCCCCGCAAGGGTTCCCCGCGCCGCCGGCCTGGCAGGTGGCGACGGGGGCGGCTGCGCCCGCGCGTTCCCATACAACGGAAAAGTGGATCATGAATGATCGAATCCTGGGCATAGGCGCGCTGGCGCTGGCTGCCTTCATGACAGCGGCGGGATGGGGCATTGAAGCCCCGTTCGCCTACGAACCCGTCGGCCCACGCGCCTTTCCCTTGCTGGTGGCCGCAATCATCGGCCTGTGCGGCTTGTGGCTGGTCTACAAGGGCGGCCACACCGTGGAAGCCAACCCGCCCGGAGCCAATGGACGCATCGCGTTGATGATGGCGTTCACGGTGGGCTATGCCTTCTTGTTCCAATGGTTGGGCTTCATCATCGCCACCAGCCTGATGACGGTTTTTGTGGGCCGTTTGTTTGGTGGCGGCTGGGTCAAGTGCGTCATCGGCGGCGTCGTCATGAGCGTGGTGTTTTTCTTGCTGTTCGACAAAGTGCTGGACGTTGTGTTGCCCGGCGGCCTGCTGGAGACCTTGCTATGAGCGGCATTCTTGATCATCTTTCAATCGGTTTCGGGGTCGCGTTCTCGCTCACCAACATTCTGGTGGCCATGATCGGATCCTTCATCGGCACCATGGTGGGCGTGCTGCCCGGCCTGGGTCCTGTCAACGGCGTGGCGATGCTGATACCCATCGCTTTTGCCATGAACCTGCCGCCGGAAACTGCCTTGATCCTCCTGGCGGCCGTGTATGTAGGTGCGGAATACGGCGGCCGCATTACGGCGATTCTCTTGAACGTGCCCGGCGAGGCCAGTGCCATCATGACGACGCTGGACGGGTATCCGTTGGCGCGTCAGGGTATGGCCAATGTGGCGTTGTCGTTGTCGGCATGGTCGGCGTTTTTCGGCGCCATCGTATCGGTAGTGGGCATCATCCTGCTGGCGCCGCTGTTGGCGAAATGGGCGCTGGCTTTCGGTCCGGCCGAGTATTTCGTCCTGATGATTTTCGCGTTCTGCTGCTTGACGAGCCTGCTGGGAAAGCAGCCCGTCAAGGGGGTATTGGCTGCGATGATCGGCTTGTCGATTTCGGTGGTGGGCGTGGACGCGAATTCAGGGGTTTACCGCTACACCTTTGAATCGGTGCATCTGGCTGACGGGATTGATTTCGTGGTGATTGTGATTGCCTTGTTCGCGGTCAGCGAAATGCTGGAGATGTTGGAAAAGGTAGTTCGTGGGCACAGCGTTGAAGTCACCCCCAGTGGCCGCAAGCTGTTCAACCTGAAAGAGTTGGCGTTTACGTGGTGGAGCGTGGTGCGCAGCGCGCTGGTTGGCTTTGGCGTGGGCGTGTTGCCCGGAGCGGGGGCCAGCGTTGCCGCGGCCGTTGCCTACTCGCAAGAAAAACGCATCATCGAAGCCAAAGACCCGAACGCCAAATTTGGCAAGGGTGATATGCGGGGTCTGGTTGCGCCAGAAGCCGCCGCCACAGCGTCCGCCATCGGATCATTCGTGCCGATGTTGACGCTGGGCGTACCGGGATCAGGCACGACGGCGGTCATGATGGGTGCGCTGACCCTCTACAACATCACGCCCGGACCGGTCCTGTTCGACACCAAACCAGAGTTGGTGTGGGGTTTGATCGCATCGCTGTTCGTCGCCAACGTGCTGCTGTTCGTCATGAACGTGCCGCTGGTGCGCTTGTTCTCGAAGGTGCTGTCGGTGCCGGGCTGGCTGATGGTTCCCGGCATTCTTTGCATCAGCTATATCGGCGTGTACGCGATCAATTCGGGCACGTTTGACCTATTGCTGGTGGCCGGTATCGGCGCGTTGGGATACTTCCTGCGCAAGTTCGGGGTGCCAATGGCGCCGTTGGTGCTGGGCGTGGTGTTGGGCAACATGATGGAACAAAACCTGCGGCGTGCCCTGTCCATCACGGATGGCGACGTGGTCGTGCTTTTTTCCAGCCCTGTGTCCCTGTCGTTGTGGGCGGCGGCGCTGGCGGTGGTGGTGGTGCCGCAAGTGTTGCGTCGCATTCGGCGGTCCAGGAACGTGGCGGCTGATGCCTCGTAAAGATAGTCTGAGCGGCATGTAAAGCATAGGGGCGCTTCGAAGCGCCCCTATGCTTTTATTCTGAATACGAGTAATCACTCGTATTTTTTGGAAGGATCAGACTTGCGCCAATCTTTCCAGCGCCGCATCAAGCGTGGCATCCTTCTTTGCAAAGCAGAAGCGCACGATATGGTGGTTGGATTCGGCGGCATCGGGTTGGCGATAGAAGGCCGAAACAGGGATCACCGTCACGCCGTGGCGCACGGTCAGGTCGCGGGCAAAGTCGGCTTCATTCTGCTTGGAAATCTGGCTGTAATCAGCCAGCAGGAAGAACGTGCCCGGACTCGGTAGCGGACGGAATCGCGTGTTTGCCAGGCCTTGCGACAGACGGTCTCGCTTGGCCTGGTAGAAGGTTGGCAGGTCCAGGTACGGCTTGGGATCACGCATGAATTCGGCCAAGGCGAACTGCATCGGCGAGGGCACCGTGAACACCATGAACTGGTGTACCTTGCGCAGCTCGGCACTGAGCTGCCGCGGCGCGCAGCAGTAGCCGATCTTCCAGCCGGTGGTGTGATAAGTCTTGCCGAACGACGAGATCACGAAAGCGTGTTCGGCCAGTAACGGCCGACGCGCCACGCTGGCATGCGGCTTGCCATCAAACACGATGTGCTCATAGACCTCATCCGACACCAGCAGCACGCCGGTATCGCGCACGATGGCTTCCAACGCGTCCAGGTCGCTGTCGTCAAGCACCGCGCCCGTGGGGTTGTGCGGGAAGTTCAGCATCAGCAGGCGCGTCTTCGACGTGATGGCGTCGCGTACGCGCTGCCAGTCGATGCGGTAGTAAGGGTCAGCCTCGGTGGGCGCGCGCAGCGGCACCGGCACGGCTGTGCCGCCCGCCAGCCGGATGGCCGGCAGGTAGGAGTCGTAGCAGGGTTCAATGACGACGACTTCGTCGCCGCTGTTGACCGCGGCCAGCACCGTTGCCATCAGCGCCTCGGTGGCGCCGCTGGTCACCGTGATCTCGGTCTCCGGGTCGTAGGCGTGGCCATAGAGCTCGCGCGTCTTGGCCGCGATGGCTTCACGCAAGGGCGCGACGCCAGGCATGTACGGATACTGGTTGTGGCCATTGGCCATGGCTTGGGTCACCAACGCACACAGCGCGGGGTCGGGATCGAAGTCAGGAAAGCCCTGGCCCAGGTTGATGGCCTTGTGTTCGATGGCCAAGCGGCTCATGACGGTGAAGATGGTGGTGCCAACGTCGGGAAGTTTGGATCGGATCATGGTGAACGCGAAGGAATGCGCAAGGGGCGAAGAAAGTTCTCGTAAGTATCCCACTAACTCATAATTCGGGTTTCGCATTGGCGCCGCAGGTGGATGGAATCGTGGTTCAGAACATGTGGTTGAGGGTGATGGGCGGCTTGGTGATCGCGCTGGCTGGTGCGCTGTTGGCGGTGTGGGCGCATCTGCCTTTGCCGTGGATGCTGGGCGCGTTGCTCGTCACGGCCGCGACGCGGATCGCCGGCCTGGGCACGGTCTGCCCCAGGCCGGCACGCAACGGCGGGCAGTGGGTGATAGGCACGTCGCTGGGCTTGTACTTCACGCCGCAGGTGATCGGGCACATCGGCAGCAATGCGGGGCCTATCGTCGTCGGCATGTTGTTCGCGTTGGCGCTGGCGTTCATGGGGACCGCTATGCTTCGCCGCTATACGGATGCCGATCTCAAGACCGCCTGGTTTTCGTCCGCCATCGGCGGGGCAAGCGAGATGGCCAATCTGGCGGAACGCCATGGCGCGCGCATCGACCGGGTGGCCACGGCGCACAGTGTGCGGGTGCTGTTGGTGGTGGTGACCGTACCGTTCATTTTCCAGTGGTGGGGCGTGGCGGGGCTAGATCCCACGGTGCCTGGACCCACCGCGGTCCACGGCGCGGGTCTGGCTGCATTGGTGGCGCTGACCTGTCTTGGCGGCATGGCCTTCGTGAAGCTGCGTTTGCCGAACCCCTGGGTATTGGGGCCGATGCTGATAGCCATGTTGCTGACCTCATCGGGCATTGAATGGTCGGCTTTGCCGGACTATGTGCCCAAGGTGGGTCAATTGCTTATCGGCTGGTCCCTGGGCGACCGCTACCGCCCGGACTTCTTTCGGGCGGCGCCGCGTTTTATCGCGGTGGTAGCAGCCTTTACCTTGACCGCTTTGGGGTTGGCGTTTGGCTTGGGTGCGCTGCTCGCCTGCTGGTCGGTGGCGCCGGTACCCACGCTTATCTTGGGCACTACGCCAGGCGGCATTGCCGAGATGGCCATCACCGCCAAAGTGCTTCAACTTGGGGTGCCCGTGGTAACCGCCTTTCATGTCACGCGCATGGTTTTCGTGGTGATTGTGACAGGCCCGATTTACGCCATTCTTGCGCGTCGGCAAGGCTAATTCCGCACGGCGGTACTTGGGTCGAGTCTGAAAAATGCGACATTGGGGTAAACAACAATATGAGGCGCCAATGCCGGATGAGTATGCTGATTCCGCAGTTGATTCAAGCAGCGCGCGGACTCGTTCTGTTGCTTGGCGACGAGCGGGAACACAGCAGCAACGCAGGTATTTCTACCGATCGTTCAGTTCTCACGGCGTCCTTGATTCATTGCATTTCGAGTTAATTACAGGACGCTAGAAAAAATGGCTCAGAAGGGCAAAGTTAAGTGGTTCAACGCCGACAAGGGTTATGGCTTCATTACCCCCGATGTTGGCGGAACCGATGTTTTCGCACACTTTTCCGCCATCCAGGGCCGCGGCTATCGCAGCCTGAACGAAGGGCAGGAAGTCGAATTCGAAGTTAAGGATGGTCCGAAAGGACCTCAAGCGGCCGAAATTCGCCCGCTTTAAATCGGGGAATCCCCATTTCCCGTCCGCCAGGTCCAAACCTGGCTACAACGCCCCAAGATCTTCGGATCTGGGGCGTTGTTTCATTCCCGGGCTGTTTGACCCCGCTTTGGGAACGACGGCAAGCCTCTGCCGTGCGCAATAGTTAGTGTTCACTAACATATTCTCTACCCTTGGATAACTTTGTGGATAATTATTTTGAGCATCTCCATTTTGATGCTCATTAATGAAGCACGGGCATTGCTGCGGTGGAGGTTTTGCACAGATTTTCAAGTTTCACGTTTGGTATTGCACGTGGCGCTGTTTGGTGTCTGCCCACGCTGTGCGCGCATGCTTGCTTAGCGCGAAAACCCCCTGTTTCGCCCGTAAAAATGCGGTTTTGGCACTTTATTTTGATGATGCCCAGGGTAGCGATTCCTACGCGAATCGGTCGCTTTGCGGTAGTTCTTCAGACCGATTTTTCGGCATCTAGCCATGGTTGTTCACAAAGATATCCCCATGCCGGTTATGCACAGATTTTGACGCAAAGTGGCAAAAAAAGGCTGCGACTGCCTGTGGATAGAAATGGGGATAGGAACGTTTGGGGGCGGCTTTGGTGCGGAATTTCGACGAGCCAGCGGAAATGGTTGAGGATCTTTTCTGCCTTGTCGCATTGAACGGGCTGTTGCGTTCATTGCGTCGGATGGGCCCCCATCACGCAAGCTGCTTTTCCACAAGTGCCACATGAAACCGGACTCTCGTCCATATGGAGGATGGCGGGGCGGGTTCTGGCCGGGCAAGATATTTGTGATGTCAAAGATCAGCGGCCTGCCGCAGTGTGGACACTACGCGCGATAAAGAGAGTCGCGCCCGGATTGGCGGCTGAAATAGGAATCAGGATGGGCGCTGCGGGATAAGTCTGTGAATAAGCCGCGAGCCGCATTTTTGTCGCAATTTGACTGACCAATAACTATAGAGTTCCCGGCTTTTCGTGCTCTCGTGCATGTCCAGCTTCCCTGATCGGGCGAGCGGTGGAAAAGCGCTAGGAATGAATGCCCAGCTTATCCACAAAGTTTTCCACGTGAAAAATCGTGGTGCACATTGGATTTAACGCTGCGGAGGCTGAAGTGGAATCAGCCGCGTGTTGGCGCACGACAAAGCGATTTCTCCTATGACATCCGGTGCAATCACGTTCGGCTTGTTGATCGTCGAGTTTTACCGTGGGATGTGGCTAGCGCGGGCCAGCGCTTGCTTTCCAAATTGCCCCCTTCTTAAGTTATCCCCAAAGTTATTCAGACAAACATATTCATGTGAAGGTCGGGTCTGGCATAAACGCGCTTGCTATCGTAGCTGTTGATATCTTGCTTTGCCTACGCCGCTGCATCGGGACGACGGGAAAAAATTTGGCCCACCAGGATATCCACTGCGCCTTGTGAATAAAGAGCGTGGCTGCGGACTTACTTTTCCACGGCAGCAAGATGAGTGCAATTTGCACGCGTCTACTGGGACAGCGGCAAATGCGGCGTTGATATTTTTCGACTCTTGGAGAATCGCGCGGCGGGCGGTGGGTTGCTTGTCAGGTGTCCGAAGTCTTCTCCTCGTTTTCTTTTCTCTACTTTTTTCACGTGAAGCTAAAAAAAAAGTAGTTTTTTTGGGTAAGGGGTAGGGTAGGGTCAAAATAATTGTTTTTTCTTTCTGAGTTGACCTTGCTGGCCGCCAATCTTTTTTTCGCCATGTCGATTGGCTCGGACGCATAAGCGGTTAGGCCACGCATGCTTTTTCTTTATCACGCCAATAAATTGCGGCGAGATCGTTGCGATGTTTCACGTGGAACAGAAATGGGAGCGCCAGACAGACGCCAAACCCGTGGTGGTCTGCGCGGAATCTACTTGCTCCACAAGGATGTTCCACGTGAAACATTGAAAGCTTAAGGTTCGGCATGCGCACAGCGGGATACCACTTTGTTCCACGTGAAACATCAGAGTCTTCATCCAATCTTGAGAGATGTTCCACGTGAAACATAGCAGCGAACGCGTTCCAGAGATCCAGGTTTGCCACACTTGATAGTGTTTCACGTGGAACATCCTGTGCCGGAAATCAGCAGATGCCGACATATTTTCCCCGTCTAGAAGGGATGTCGTTGTGATTTCCCGACGCTGATCCGGCGTGGACTCCCGCACTTCTCTATCGGCAAACGTTTCACGTGAAACATGCAATCCCTGCCTCTATAATGAGCACCGAACGCCTTCTTATCTTTCCCCTCATCATGGACTATCCCCGCGAATTCGATGTCATCGTCGTCGGTGGCGGCCACGCCGGCACTGAAGCGGCACTGGCTGCCGCGCGCGCTGGCGCCCAGACGCTGCTGTTGACGCACAACATCGAAACCCTAGGCCAAATGTCTTGCAATCCCTCTATTGGTGGGATCGGCAAGGGCCATCTGGTCAAAGAAGTCGACGCCCTGGGTGGCGCGATGGCTTTGGCTACGGACGAAGCGGGTATTCAGTTCCGCATTCTTAACGGCTCCAAGGGGCCGGCTGTGCGTGCAACCCGTGCCCAGGCAGACCGGGTTCTGTACCGGCAAGCCATCCGTGGGCGCTTGGAGAATCAGCCCAACCTGTGGCTGTTCCAGCAGGCGGTGGAAGATCTGATGGTGGAAGGGGACCGGGTAGTCGGTGCCGTCACGCAGGTTGGCTTGAAGTTCCGAGCCAAGACGGTTGTCCTGACCGCGGGGACCTTCTTGAATGGCCTGATTCACGTGGGTCTGCAGAACTATTCGGGTGGCCGCGCGGGTGATCCTCCTGCGATTTCGCTGGGCCAGCGTCTGAAGGAACTCAAGCTTCCCCAGGGGCGTCTGAAAACCGGCACGCCTCCGCGCATTGATGGCCGCTCCATCAACTACAGCATTCTGGAAGAGCAGCCGGGTGACCTGGACCCGGTTCCCGTGTTTTCGTACATGGGCAATGTGGCCATGCACCCCCGGCAGCTCCCTTGCTGGATCACCCATACCAACGCCCGCACCCATGACATCATTCGGGGCGGGCTGGACCGCTCGCCAATGTACAGCGGTGTTATCGAAGGCGTGGGCCCGCGTTATTGCCCGTCGATCGAAGACAAGATCCACCGCTTTGCAGACAAGGAATCGCATCAGGTCTTTCTGGAGCCGGAAGGTCTGGACACGCATGAGGTGTATCCGAACGGCGTGTCGACCAGCCTGCCGTTCGATGTTCAGCTTGATCTGATTCATTCGCTGCGTGGCCTGGAAAATGCGCACATCATGCGCCCCGGCTACGCCATCGAGTACGACTACTTTGATCCACGTGGATTGAAGAGCACGCTTGAGACCAAGGCAATCGGCGGACTTTTCTTCGCTGGTCAGATCAATGGCACGACGGGTTACGAAGAAGCTGCCGCCCAAGGTTTGTTGGCTGGCGTGAATGCGGCCCTGCTATCGCTGGGCCGCGACCAATGGACACCGCGCCGCGACGAAGCTTATTTGGGCGTGCTGGTAGACGACCTGGTTACGCGCGGCGTGACCGAACCCTATCGCATGTTCACGTCGCGCGCCGAGTACCGGCTAAGCCTGCGTGAAGATAATGCCGATTTGCGCCTGACCGAGATCGGCCGCCAATTGGGTATCGTGGACGACGCGCGTTGGAATGCCTTTAACCGTAAGCGCGACGCCGTTGCGGCCGAAGTCGAGCGATTGAAGACGTCATGGGTGAATCCACGCGTGATGCCGTTGGAAATTGCCGAACCCCTGCTGGGCAAGGCGATTGAACGTGAGTACTCACTAGCTGATCTGCTGAAACGTCCGAATGTTTCCTATGAAGCGTTGATGGCCGCACGCAACGTGGACGGATCCCTGTTGGCAGGGCCCGGCGTCGTCGAGGACGACATCCTGGCCGAACAGGTTGAGATCCAGGTGAAGTACGCCGGGTACATCGCCCGCCAGCAAGACGAAGTTCAGAAGCAGATCTCGCATGAACAGCAGCCCATCCCGGCCGATGTCGACTACGACGCCGTGACGAGCCTGTCGTTTGAAGTGCGTCAGAAGCTGAAGACGCATCGTCCGGAAACCGTCGGCCAAGCCGCGCGCATTTCGGGCGTGACGCCCGCCGCAATTTCGTTGCTGCTTATCCACCTGAAGCGCCTGCACTACGGCTCGCGCAAGCAAGCCGCATGACCGCCGATACCCATCTGGCCGGCGCGGACATGGCCGGCCGCCTCTCGCGCGCATGCGAGCAATTGGGGCTGCACGCCGACGCTTCCGCCCAAGCCAAGCTGCTGAACTACCTGGCGCAGATGCAGCGCTGGAATCGCACGTATAACCTCACCGCGATTCGCGACCCGCAACAGATGTTGATCCAACACCTGTTCGACAGCCTGTCCGCGGTTGCTCCATTCAATGAAGCGCTGGGTGCCGCGAGCACATCGGCCAAGATCTTCGACGTGGGGTCTGGCGGCGGTCTGCCTGGTGTGGTGCTTGCGATCATGCAGCCCGCGTGGGCGGTGACCTGCATCGATGCCGTTGAAAAGAAAACCGCATTCGTGCGTCAGATGAGCGGCGCGCTGAGCTTGCCAAACCTGCACGCGCGCCATGCCCGCATCGAAACGCTGGACCCAGCCGAGTGCAACATCGTTACCTCGCGGGCCTTCGCTTCCCTGGACGATTTTGCGCAGCTCGCGGGTCGTCACGTGCGCAACGATGGTACCCTCGTCGCGATGAAGGGCAAGGTCCCCGAAGAGGAAATTCAGGCGTTGCATGCGCGCGGGGAATGGCAGGTCGACCATATTCAGCCGCTTTGCGTGCCGGAGTTGCAAGCAGAACGTTGTCTGATCTGGATGCGCCGCAATGAAGGCCGCGGCGAAGAACGCCGCGAAGGACGCAGTCAAGGAACCCTATGAAGAATTTACCCCCCAGCACAAATGCCCGCGTCTTCTGCATTGCCAACCAAAAGGGCGGTGTGGGCAAGACGACCACCGCCATCAATTTGGCGGCGGGCCTTGCCACGCACAATCAGCGCGTGTTGCTGGTGGACCTGGATCCCCAGGGCAATGCCACGATGGGCAGCGGTATCGACAAGAACGCATTGGAATCGAATCTGTACCAAGTGCTGATTGGCGAAGCCACCATCGAGCAGGCCCGTGTGAAGTCGGAGTCCGGTGGCTACGACGTTCTGCCTGCCAACCGCGAGCTTTCCGGCGCCGAGATTGACCTGGTGCAAATGGAAGAACGCGAGCGGCAGTTGAAGAGGGCGATCGACACCGTCTCCGGCCAATACGATTTCGTGTTGATCGATTGCCCACCGACACTGTCCCTGCTGACGCTCAACGGCTTGGCTGCCGCCCATGGCGTGATCATTCCGATGCAGTGTGAGTACTTCGCGCTGGAAGGCCTGTCCGATCTGGTCAACACCATCAAGCGCGTGCATCGCAACATCAACGACGACCTGCGCGTCATCGGCTTGTTGCGCGTGATGTTCGATCCGCGCATGACCTTGCAACAGCAAGTGTCCGCGCAGCTGGAAGCGCACTTCGGCGACAAGGTCTTCAAGACCGTCGTGCCGCGCAACGTGCGCTTGGCTGAAGCACCCAGTTACGGCATGCCGGGCGTGGTGTATGACCGTGCGTCACGGGGCGCGCAAGCCTATATCTCGTTTGGCGCTGAAATGATCGAGCGCGTCAGGAAAGATTTCCAGTAAGCCGTGCTCATGTCCGCAGCCACGCTTCTTGCTCCAACCGCGCCACAGGCATTTTGCACGCCGTCCATCGACGAGCGGGACCGCCTGCGCGTGCGCTTGGAAGAGGCGGCGCTGAACGCGACGTCCGTCAATGCACAGGTGCTCTATGATGGCTGGCTCGTGCGCTTTGCGCGTTCGTCGGCCAAACGCGCGCGCAGCGTGAATGTGCTGGGGTTATCCACACGTCCGCTGGACGAGCGGCTGGCGTATTGTTCTTCGTTGTACGCGCGCCATGGCTTGCCCATGGTGCTGCGCATTACCTCCATCGGCCCCGATTTTTCCCTGGATGCCGAGCTGGAGGCCCGTGGTTATACCTTCACCGGTGAGACCCGAGTCATGAGCATGTCGCTCGCCCCCACGCCCAGCGTCCGGGGCGGCTTGTCTTTCAGGAACGTTGATACCGATCGCTTCGCGCAGGCGGTCGGCCTCATGCGCGGTTCGTCATCCGAACACATTGGTGAGCATCAAGCGCGTCTGCAAGGCCTGGCTGTGGATAAGCAGCCGGTGCTGGTTTTTGACGCAGCGGGGCAGTGTGTCGCCGCGGGTCTGGCTGTCCGCGACGATGAACTGCTGGGCCTGTTCGACATCGTCACTGATCCTGGACAACGGCGTAAAGGTTATGCCGACGCCCTGGTGCAGCAGCTCTTGAGCGAGGGCGCCGCCGGTGGCGCCACGACGGCATATTTGCAGGTCGAGCCGGAAAATACGGCCGCGCGGGCCTTGTATGGCCGCTACGGTTTCAAAGACTGTTACGCGTATTGGTACCGACTGCCCGCCGAGCAGCCGGACGCCTGAGCCTGGTCTCGGGATACAAAAACAGAAGGAAAGAGGATTTAACTATGGCCACCAAGAAACCCAAGGGATTGGGTCGCGGACTGGACGCCTTGCTGGGCGCGGACGCGCCTGCGATCGACAACATCGGCCGGGCCGTCGCGGCCAAGCCCGAGGGTCCGCCTTCCACCTTGCCTCTCTCGAAGATGCGCGCCGGCAAGTATCAGCCGCGCACGCGCATGGACGAGGGCGCCTTGGGCGAGCTGGCCGAATCGATCCGCACGCAAGGCATCATGCAACCCATTCTTGTGCGCGCACTGGGCGAAACCGCGCCGGGCCATTACGAGATCATCGCGGGCGAACGCCGTTTCCGCGCGGCCCAACTGGCCGGCCTCAAAGAAGTACCGGTGCTGGTGCGCGAAGTGGCTGACGAAAATGCGGCCGTCATGGCGCTGATTGAAAACATTCAGCGCGAAGACCTGAACCCGCTGGAAGAAGCGCACGGCGTGCGCCGCCTGCTGGACGAATTCGGCCTGACGCACGAGCAGGCTGCGCAAGCAATCGGCCGGTCGCGCTCGGCTACCAGCAACCTGCTGCGTCTGCTGAACCTGGCCGCGCCCGTGCAGACGATGCTGCTGGCCGGCGATGTGGACATGGGCCATGCGCGTGCATTACTGGCCGTGGATGCGGCCACGCAAATCCAGTTGGCCAACCAGATCATCGCGCGCCGCCTGTCGGTGCGCGAGGCGGAAAAACTGGTGGCCAAGACCGCCAAGGAAGCGGAGTCCGCCAGTTCGCCGCGCAAGAAGGCCAACGGGGTTTCGCGCGATCTGACGCGCTTGGAAGAGGCGCTGTCCGATCATTTGGGCACGCGAGTCGCGCTGAAGGTGGGCGCCAAGGAAAAGGGCCAGATCGTCATCGACTTTCACGGTTGGGAACACTTGAATTCACTGCTTGAACGTCAAGGCCTGTCCGGAGTGGTCGATGCCTGAGCGCGCATTGCCGGTGATTGCGGTTCTGGCCACGGGCGGCACGATTGCGGGTGCTCAGGCAGACGCCACGTCGGCGGGATACAAGGCGGGGTCGTTCTCTGTCAATGATCTGTTGGCCGCCGTGCCTCAGTTGGCTCGTATCGCCGACATTCGCGCTGAACAAGTGGCCAACGTGGGCAGCCAGAACATGACGCATGAGGTCTGGCGCACGCTGGCGGCGCGTGTCGACACGCTTTGCCAGGACGCTTCGGTAGCCGGCATCGTGATTACGCACGGCACCGATACGCTTGAAGAAACCGCCTATTTTCTCAGCCTGGTGGTGCAGCACGACAAGCCCGTGGTGCTGGTCGGGGCCATGCGGCCGGCAACCGCGCTGGGCGCCGAAGGCCCCGCAAATCTTTACAACGCGGTAGCGTTGGCCCGCCATCCGGACGCACGTGGCCGAGGCCCGCTTGTCGTGATGAACGAAGACGTGCACTACGCGCGCGAGATTCAAAAGATCGCCAGTGCCGGCTTGTGCGCATTCGCGTCGCCCAATCGCGGCAGAGCGGGGGTGATGCATGGCGGCGCGCCATGCTTCTATTCCCGCAACACCACGGTTCACACCACACAAAGCGAGCTTTCACTCGCATCATTGGAAGCGGCTGGGTGGCCACGCGTGGACATCGTCTACGCTCACGCAAACCTGCAGGCCGACGTGATCGACTTCCTGACCGACTCGGCCGATGGCATCGTATTGGCCGGCGTGGGCGACGGAAATGCAACGGACCTGGCCATCGACGCCTTGAGCCGCGCCGCCGCTAAAGGCGTGGCGGTGGTGCGTTCCAGCCGCACTGGCAGCGGCTTTGTCGCGCGCGACGTCGA
Organism: Achromobacter sp. JD-1; assembly: GCF_038594925.1. Taxonomy (NCBI): domain Bacteria; kingdom Pseudomonadati; phylum Pseudomonadota; class Betaproteobacteria; order Burkholderiales; family Alcaligenaceae; genus Achromobacter; species Achromobacter sp. JD-1. The sequence goes on from NZ_JBCGCS010000003.1 coordinate 37,963, forward strand.
ACTGGATGATGGCCGTCTGGACTTTATCGCGGCGCGCGACCTGAACCCGCAGAAGGCTCGCATCCTGTTGATGCTGGCCCTTTCCGTAACTCGCGACACGGCCGCTGTTCAGGCCATTTTCGACCGCTACTGAGCGCCAGGCGGCTCGGCCGCCGCATCGCCCTGCTGTGCCAACCCCAGGTTGCTGCGCAGCATGTCGTAGACCTGGCGCGTCAGCGGATTGATCAGATCGCGCCTTATCCACAGGAAGTAGGTAACGTCCGGCAAGGGCGGCAAGCCTTCCTTGTCGCCCAGCACGCGCATCTCGGGCCCCAGCAGTTCCACACTACGCGCCGTCACCCCCAGGCCGGCGCGCAGCGCAGCCTTGATACCCACCAGATTCGGCGCCACGTAATTCGTGTGCCAGCGCACGCGTGCCTGTTCCAGCGCGTTCAACGCCAGGCGGCGAAAGATGCTGGGCTCGTCCGCCAGCACCAGCGGCACGGGCGCGTGCGGGTCATGCATGTAGTCGGCGGACGCTAACCAGACGGTGGGCGAGGTGCGCAGCGCAACCCCTTCGAAATCCTGATCGAAACGCGTGGATATCGTCAGGTCAAGCTCGCCAGCGCGCAGGGCGTCCATCAGGAAAGGGCTGCGGTCCACGCGAATCTCAAGCTTCACGCGGGGAGCTGAACGCGCAATGTGCGTCAGCAATGTCGGCAAGATGGTGTCGGCCACGTCCAACGGCGCACCCAAGCGCAAATCACCCTCCAGCGGGCCGTCCTGCAGGGCGCGCAGCGCCTCGTCGTTGATGGCCAGCATGTGACGTGCGTATTCCACCAACCGACGCCCATGCGACGACAGCACTTTGTTGCGCCCCTGCTTTTCGAACAGCGGCAAACCAATACTGGCTTCCAACCGCTGCATCTGTTGCGTAATGGCCGATTGCGTCTTGTGCAGCCGGTTGGCGGCTTCAGAGAACGTGTCGTGCCGTGCAATAGCCGTAAGTGTGCGAAGCAGGTCCAGGTCCAGATTGCGCATGATGTGCCCAAAGTATTAGCGATGCTAATGGAATGTTAAGGCAATTTAAATTGTTGGCACGGCATCGCGGCGATACATTAAACCCAATAACTCGTGAAACAAGAGGGAAAATCATCGTGAGCACCGCACATCCTCATCAGGCTGGTATCGACGCCGCTATCGGAAATATTAAAAAAACTGTAGGAAATAAGGGGCTGAACCGAGACAGCCTCGACGATGTGCTGCAAGAACTAGTGGGCCTGGCCGCGCATACAGATTGGTGGACGGGCGACCGCTACGCACCGCCTGAAGAGGGCGAGCGCCAAGCCCGCTACCTGATTGCTGAAGACGACGACAAAAGCTACGCGCTCTACTTGAACGTCATGCGCCCCGGCAACAAGATCGTGCCGCACAACCACACCACCTGGGCCTGTATCGCCGCCGTGGAGGGTGTGGAATACAACTATGTCTACGACCGCCTGGACGATGGTTCCGTGCCAGGCGTGGGCCGGTTGCAAAAGACGGGCACCGTGGTGGTGGGACCGGGCGCCGGCATCGCGTTGATGCCCGACGATATCCATGCCGTTGAAATCCAGGGCGACAGCGTCATCCGCCATCTGCACATGTATGGCCGCGCGCTGGAAACGCTGGACGAACGCCTGGGATTCGACCTGGAAGCGGGCACCTGCAAGATCATGCCGATCGGCGTGAAGACTCGCCGCTGATCATGAACAAGCCCTACCAGCCCGCAACGCGATTGCTGCGTGCGGGGCGTCCCCATCAAGGGTGGGTGAATACCCCGGTTACGCGCGCCAGCACCTATGTTTTCGATAGCGTCGCTGCCTGGCGTGACACGCGCGAGCGCCGCGAACAAGAGCGCCTGCCGTCTTATGGCGCGCGCGGCACCGACAGCACGCACGCGCTGGAAGACGCCCTGGTGGAGCTGGAGCAGGGCTTTCGCGCAGCGCTGTTCCCCACCGGCCAGGCGGCGATCGCCACGGTATTGCTGGCGTATCTGCGCGCGGGCGATCACGTCCTGATTACCGACGCGGTGTATGAGCCGGTGCGCCGATTCTGCGCGGAGCATCTGACGCGCCTGGGTATCGAACATACGTTCTACCGGCCGAACGGTGCGGGCATAGAAGCCTTGATCCAACCCAACACCCGAATGATCTACGCCGAAGCGCCGGGCTCACTGACCTATGAGCTGCCGGACCTTTGCGAGTTATCCACAGCCGCGAAAAAACACGGTTGCTGGCTGGCTGTGGATAACACGTGGGCGTCGGGTTTGATATACAAACCGCTCACGCTGGGCGCTGATATTTCCATACTGGCCGCCACCAAATATCTCGGTGGACATGCCGACGTGATGATGGGCGCCGTCGTCGTCAATGCGCGCGCCTGGCGCCCGCTTGAGCGCGCCACCATCGACTTTGGCCAGACCGTGGGCGCTGATGACGCTTTCCTGGTGTTGCGCGGGATGCGTTCGCTGCCCCTGCGCATGGCTCAGCACGAAAAGAACGCAATGCGGGTAGCACAATTTCTGCAGGAACGCCGCGAAGTTGCCCGTGTGCTGTGCCCCGCCTTGCCTGGTGACGCGTCGCACGCGGTGTGGTTGCGCGACTGCACCGGCGCCAATGGGCTGCTGACGGTGGAACTGGATGGCGCCTATAACGCCCAGGACGCCGAGAGGTTGATCGACAACCTGCGCCTGTTTGGCATCGGCGCGTCGTGGGGCGGCTTTGAAAGCCTGGTGATTCCGGTGCAGTTTGCGTCGCGCGCGCTGCCGGACCCGACGCCACGCGGCGCCATGCTGCGCCTGCATATTGGCCTTGAAGACCCCGAAGACCTGATCAGCGACTTGGAACAAGCCCTGTCAGCGTTGACCTTATCCCCCCGGATCTCCTTGAATTCCATGACGACGCATCCCACCTCAGCCCCTTCCATCGCAACCGTTGATTCCCACACGCTCAAACAGTGGCTGCACGATGGCAGCGAGATCGCCTTGCTGGATGTGCGCGAACACGGGCAGTACGGCGAATCCCATCTGTTCTACGCGGTGCCCGTTCCGTACAGCCGGCTGGAAGTGGACATCCTGCGCCTGGCCCCCCGCCACGACGTGCGCGTGGTCGTGTACGACAACGGCGGCGACGACAGCACGGCAGAACGCGCCGCCCGCGCATTGGCGCGACTGGGTTACGGCAACGTGCATCGCCTGGCCGGCGGCATTGCCCAATGGCAGCGCGACGGCTACGCCGCTTTCGCAGGCGTGAATGTCCCCAGCAAAACCTTTGGCGAATTGGCCGAAGAAGTTTTCCACACCCCCCGCATCGGCGCCCGTGAACTGGCCGAGCGCCAGAGGCGTGGCGACGATTTGATTGTGCTGGACGGCAGGCCTTACGCCGAATACCAAAAAATGAGCATCCCCGGTGGCATATGCTGCCCGAATGGCGAGTTGGCGCTGCGCGCCCACACGCTGGTAAAGGATCCGAACACAACGATCGTCATCAACTGCGCCGGCCGCACACGCAGCATCATTGGCGCCCAGACGCTGATCAACCTGGGGGTGCCCAACCCTGTCTACGCGCTTGAGAACGGCACGCAGGGCTGGTATCTGGAAGACCTGCAACTTGAACACGGTGCGCGCCGCCGCTATGACGATGGCGTGTCGCCGGAAGCGCTGCCCGCGCTGGCTGCGCGATCGGCGCAACTGGCCCAGCGTCATGGCGTGCCGGTGGTGGATGCCCGCACGGTGCAGGCGTGGCTGCTCGACCCCAAGCGCACGACGTTCCTGTGCGACGTGCGCAGCGCTGAAGAGTTTTCGCAAGGGTCCTTGCCGGGAGCGCAGCACACGCCGGGCGGCCAACTGGTGCAGGCCACGGACCAGTACCTGGCTGTGCGCGGCGCGCGGATCGTGGTGTTCGACGCCGAGGGCGTGCGCGCGCCGGTCGTGGCGAGCTGGTTGCGGCAGATGGGCTGGGACGCTTGCGTGCTGGAAGAGGGCGTGCACGCCGCCTTGGTGCATGAGGCACCGATGCCGCGGACCCCGCACCTTTCCGTTTTGACCGACGCGGCGCTGGCGGCAGTCTTGCCGCAGGGCGTGCAGGCTGTCGATATCCGCCCAGGCATGCGATATCGCGCCGGACATATCTCCGGCGCACAGTGGTCCATCCGCCCGCGTCTGGACCGCTTGAACCTGGACCCGGCGCGTCCCGTCGTCCTGCTGGCCGACGACGCCGACCTGGCCGCGTGGGCAGCCGAGGACTTGCGTGCCTTGGGTATGCGCGACATCAAGGTGAACACCGGCACGCCAGCCAGTTGGTCGGCGGCGGGCATCGCGCTTGAAGTCACGCCCGCCGTGCCCTCGGACGAAGCGTGCATCGACTATCTGTTTTTCGTGCATGACCGTCACGATGGCAACAAGGCCGCGGCGCGTCAGTATCTGGCGTGGGAGACCAACCTGGTCAAGCAGATTGATGAGCGCGAATTGGCCACGTACCGCTTTCCAGCAAGTTAGCGCGGACCCGCTACCGCGCGCTGGATAGCGCGCACGCCGCAATGGCCCGCAGAGGCCCAGGCGGCACACCACATGCATCAACCCGATTAATACGCCCCGGCGGCAGGTGCCGACGGGGTGCGGACGGTTCATGGCGAACCGGAATGCAAAGCATGGCCGCGTATCCGGCCTTTACGACAAGGGGAAAATCCACATGAAGCACCACGCATTGCACACCTGCGGCGCCGTCGCATTCACCGTCGCGGCATTGGTCGGGGGCGCAAGCGCCCAGGCACAAGCTCAAGCGCAAACCCTGCAGGCGCCGGTCGACTATCCGAAGCAGGCCATTACTGTCGTTTCGCCGTTTCCGCCTGGGGGCGGCAACGACAATGTGTCGCGTCTGATCGCGCAAGAGTTGGGTGCCATCACAGGCCAAAGCGTCGTCGTGGAAAACCGTTCTGGCGCGGGCGGCAATGTGGGCACGGCGCAGGTCTCGCGCGCCAAGCCTGACGGCTACACACTGGTGATGTCGCAAACCAGCGTCATGGCCGTCAATCCGCGTCTTTACAAGAACGTGGGCTTTGATCCCGTCAAAGACTTCATGCCGATCTCGCAGATCACGTCCGCGCCGCTGGTGCTGGTGGCGCGCACCGAGAGCCCGTACAAGACCATGGCCGACTACCTGGAGGCCGCGCGCAAACAACCGGGCATCATCACCTACGCCACGCCGGGCAACGGCACCATGAGCCACCTGATGGGCGCGCTGGTGTCCAAGAAGGCGGGCGTGACCCTGGTGCACGTGCCGTATCGCGGCGCGGCGCCGGCCATCACCGACCTGATGGGTGGCACGGTCGACATGCTGATCACGTCGCCAGCGTCGGCTGAACCCATGGTGGCCGCCGGCAAACTGCGCATCCTGGCGTTGAGCCATGAGAACAGCGTCGGTATCTTCAAGGGCGCGCCCACGCTGAAGCAAAGCGGCCTGGACGGCATCACGGCTGATGACTGGTACGGCCTGTTCGCCCCGGCGGGTACTCCGCCCGAGCGCGTTGCCTATCTGGCGCAAGCAGTCAGCCAGGCAATGAAGTCGCCCAAGGTGATTGCAAAGATCAACAGTGGCGGCAGTTGGCCGGTGGGCAGCCAGCCTGATGCGTTCAAGACACGCCTGCAGGAAGACACGGTCTACTGGGCCGACATGGTGAAGACGGCGGGCGTATCGCTGGATTAAGGCCTGCGTGAGACGTCAGCAACAGGCGGCCATGTGCCGCCTGTTTCGCTTGCGTGTTCGCCATGCGCCCTGGAATTGCTTGCCAGCTACCTAGGGAAACTACTGCATGCTCAAGGCTGCAAATTCGCGGCAAGGTGTCTAGACTCGGAGAAACCCTGAGAGCACGCCACGCGATATTCCCTTGTCCGGTAAGGGCGCCGTGGCGCTTGCCCGCAGTCCAACGCAAGGCTTCAGCCACAAGGTGAACGAGCATGCATTCACTAGGGGTAGCAACGGTGGAAGACGCGGAACGTCTGGTGCAATCCAGTCCGCTTTCGCATATCAAGGTGGGCTTGTCTGACGTCGACGGCGTCATGCTGGGCAAGTACCTGCGGCGCGACAAATTCCTGGGGGCGCTGCGCTCGGGCTTGGCGTTTTGCGACGTGGTGTTCGGTTGGGACCTGGACGACCAACTCTACGACAACACCAAGTACACCGGCTGGCACACGGCCTATCCCGATGCCAAGCTGCGCATCCTGCCCCACACCGGTCGTCGCCTGCCACTGGAGCAGGGGCCTGGGGGCGAAGACATGCTGCTGTTCCTGGCCGAGTTCGAAGGCGATGCGGCCGCCATCTGCCCGCGCCGCTTGCTGCAACGTACGCTGGATCGCGCGGAGGGCATGGGCTACGACGTCTACGCCGCGCTGGAATATGAATTCTTCATGTTCCGTGAAACGCCGCACTCCGTGCGCGCAAAGCACTATCGCAATATGGAGAACTGGACGCCGGGCAACTTCGGCTATTCCATGTTGCGCAGCACGGTCGAAGGCGACTTCTACCGTAAGCTGCTGGACATGTGCGAACGCATGGACATGCCCATCGAAGGCCTGCACACGGAAACTGGGCCTGGGGTGCTGGAAGCGGCCATCGCCGTCGACAAGGCCGCGGCCGCTGGCGACAAGGCCTTTTTGTTCAAGACCTTCACCAAGGCGCTGGCGCAGCAGAACGGCTTGATGGCGACGTTCATGGCCAAGTGGTCGCACGACCATCCCGGCCAAAGCGGCCACATTCATCTGTCCTTGCGTGACGCGAAAAGTGGCCGCTCGGCCTTCTATGATGAATCGCAGCCGCACGGCATGAGCGCGGTGCAGGTCTCGTTCATGGCGGGCGTGCAACGCTATCTGCCGGAGTTCATGGCGCTGTACGCCCAGACCATCAACAGCTATTCGCGGCTGGTGCCGGGGTATTGGGCGCCGCTGGACGCCACCTGGGGCATGGAGAACCGCACCACCGCGTTGCGCCTGATCCCCGGCAGCGACAAGTCACAGCGTGTTGAGGTGCGCATCGGATCGGCGGATGCCAATCCGTATCTGGCGCTCTCCGCCGCCTTGGCGTCCGGCCTGTACGGCATTCAGCTGGGTCTGGTGCCAGAACCGATGGTGCAGGGAAACGCCTACACCCAGCAATTCCCCGCCCACATGCATTTGCCCACCACGCTGTGGGAGGCGGCACAACGCTTGCGCGAGTCCGAGGCCGCGCGTCACCTGTTCGGCGACGCCTTCGTAGAACACTACGCCGCAACCCGGGAATGGGAAGAGCGGCAGTTCCGGCGCCATGTCACCGACTGGGAGCTTGCTCGCTATTTCGAGATCATCTGATCCGAGTCCAACTATTTGCTTAGGGCCACCATGACCGAGGAACTCATCACCATCAGTCCCATCGACGGACGCGAGGTCGTCCGGCGTGCCTACGCCAGCGAAGCGCAGATCTCGCGCACGCTGGCTCAGGCACATTCCGCGCAACCGGCTTGGCAGGCGTTGGGTATTGCACAGCGGGGGCGCATCGTATCGGCGGCCGTCGACAAGGTGGTCGCGGCCCGCAACGAAATTGCCCGCGCGATCACGATTCAGATGGGCCGGCCGTTGCGTTACACGCCGGGTGAAGTGGACGGCTTCGAGGCTCGCGCCCGCCACATGATCTCGATTGCCGATGACGCGCTGGCGCCCATACAGGTGCCCGAGCAGACTGGCTTCACGCGCTTCATTCGTCGCGAGCCAATTGGCGTTGCGTTGACCATCGCGCCCTGGAATTACCCGCTGCTGACCGCTGTGAACAGCATCGTGCCGGCCTTGATGGCCGGCAACACCGTGATTCTGAAGCACTCTGATCAGACGCCCTTGTGCGCGGAACTGCTTGAACGGGCATTTCGTGATGCCAGCGTGCCCCAGGGCGTATTCCAGTACCTGCATGCGAACCATGACACGGTGCAAAGGCTGATCCGCGCGCCGGAGATTGGCTACGTGTCGTTCACGGGCTCGGTGCGCGGGGGCCGCGTTGTCGAGGAAAGCGCGGCGGGCCGGTTCATCGGCGTGGGTTTAGAACTGGGAGGTAACGATCCCGCCTATGTGCGCGACGACGCCAACATGGACCACGCAGTTGAATCCCTGGTCGACGGCGCGTTCTTCAATTCTGGTCAGTCCTGCTGTGGTATTCAACGCATCTACGTGGCGCAGTCGCGATACGATGACTTTGTTGAACGAACGGTCGCGCTGACCAAGGCTTATGTACTGGGTAACCCGTTGCATGAGACCACGACGTTGGGGCCGGTGGTTCGTGCCCGCGCCGCGGCGGAAATTCGTGATGTTGTTGGCGACGCCATTTCGGCTGGCGCCAAAAATATGATGGATCAATCGCATTTCAATAATGCGAGTGAAGGCTCGTGTTATGTCGCCCCAGCGATCCTTACGCGAGTAAACCATCGCATGCGTATCATGAACGACGAATGCTTCGGACCTGTTGTCGGCATCATGCCGGTCGCGGGCGATGACGAAGCCGTCGCATTGATGAATGACAGCCCCTACGGCCTGACGGCGGCGGTATACACGCAAGATGAAGCGGCCGCGCTGACACTTGGTGCGCAAGTGCGCACCGGCACGTTCTTCATGAATCGCTGCGACTACCTGGATCCGGCCCTGGCCTGGACGGGCGTCAAGAACACGGGCCGCGGCGTGTCCCTGTCCGTCATTGGCTACGAACAGCTTACCCAGGCCAAATCCTTCCATCTGCGCAGCGTCTGATCCAAGGCGTCTTCAGGAACCGAATCATGACCGTGCCCAGCGTTAACTGGAACTACCCGACTGCCATCAAGGCCGGCCCGGGCCGCGTGAAAGAACTGCCCGAATGGTGCCGCGAACTTGGCATGACGCGCCCGCTGCTCGTCACCGATCCGGGCCTGGCCCCCTTGCCGATGGTGGCAAACGCCGCGCTGGCGTGCAATCAATTGGGCTTGGCGTGTGCGGTTTTTCATGAGATCAAGGGAAATCCCACCGGCCGGAATGTGGAAGATGGTGTGGCGGCCTACCAGCAGGGCGGGCACGACGGTGTTATTGCCTTCGGCGGCGGCTCCGCGTTGGACGCTGCCAAGGCGATTGCGTTGATGGTGGGGCAAGATCGTCCCTTATGGGACTTCGAGGATATCGGCGACAACTACCTGCGTGTGAACGTCGCCGGCATGGCGCCGGTGGTGGCCGTGCCGACCACGGCAGGCACCGGGTCGGAAGTGGGGCGGGCTTCGGTCATCACGGATGAAGCCGCAGAGGTCAAACGCATCATCTTCCACGCGCGGATGCTGCCGGCCATCGTCATTCTGGACGCCGAGCTGACACTGGGCCTGCCGCCCAGGATCACCGCCGCGACCGGCATGGACGCGCTATCGCACAACCTTGAGGCGTATTGCTCTCCGTTTTTTCATCCGATGGCCGCGGGCATCGCCATCGAAGGCATGCGGATGATCAAGGAATACCTGCCGCAAGTGGTGGCGGACGGCTCGAATGTGCAGGCGCGTCAGCAAATGCTTGTGGCGTCCACCATGGGCGCCACTGCCTTCCAGCGCGGCCTGGGCGCCATGCATGCCTTGGCGCATCCCTTGGGCGCGCTGTACGACGCGCATCACGGCATGCTCAATGCCATCTTGATGCCTTATGTGCTCAAGGCGAACCAGCACGCGGTCGCGCCCAGGTTGGAAGCGCTGGCGCGTTACCTCGACCTTCCGGCCACTGGGCCCGGCGCGGTGCTGGATTGGGTGCTGCGCTTGCGCGAGGCGGTAGGCATTCCCCATACGCTGGCCGAGATCGGCATCGACGAGGCGCAAGCCGAGCGGGTAGGGCGCATGGCCAGTGAGGATCCGTCAGGTGGAACAAACCCCATTGTTTTCACCGCCGATGAGTATTCACAACTTTTGCAAGCAGCAATTCGCGGAAACCTGTAAACTTCGCCCCCTCTGCGCGGAAACGCGAGTGGTTGAACAAAAGTTTTTGAATATTTTCATCTGGAAGGTTTGACACCGGATTCGAAAGTGTTCATAATCTCAAGTTCTCCGCTGGAGGGGTGCCCGAGTGGTTAAAGGGGGCAGACTGTAAATCTGTTGGCCTTGCGCCTACATTGGTTCGAATCCAATCTCCTCCACCAGAGACCCAACTCTAAATCCAGGCGATGTCTGCCTGGATTTTAAAATTAGGCCTAGGGAACTGGGCGGCCTTCGCAAAGAAGGTTGTAAGGTTCCCCAGGCCTTGATTTTGAGGGTTTGGGAAATGAGATGGTGAATGGGTATGCCGCGGGTGTAGCTCAATGGTAGAGCAGAAGCCTTCCAAGCTTACGACGAGGGTTCGATTCCCTTCACCCGCTCCAAGATTTTTAAATGCCCATGTGGCTCAGTGGTAGAGCACTCCCTTGGTAAGGGAGAGGTCGCGCGTTCGATCCGCGCCATGGGCACCACAAATTTCCAAGTTCTTTTCTTCAGTCTGAAGCGCAATCCAGGTCAGGAGTCAGCCATGGCAAAAGGCAAGTTTGAACGTACCAAGCCGCACGTGAACGTGGGTACGATTGGTCACGTTGACCACGGCAAAACGACGTTGACGGCAGCTATCACGACCGTTCTGTCGAACAAGTTCGGTGGCGAAGCCAAGGGCTACGACCAGATCGATGCGACTCCTGAAGAAAAGGCTCGCGGCATCACGATCAACACCGCTCACGTCGAGTACGAAACGGAAGCGCGTCACTACGCTCACGTTGACTGCCCGGGCCACGCTGACTATGTGAAGAACATGATCACGGGCGCGGCGCAAATGGACGGCGCGATCCTGGTTGTGTCGGCCGCTGACGGCCCGATGCCGCAAACGCGTGAACACATCCTGCTGAGCCGCCAAGTTGGCGTGCCGTACATCATCGTCTTCCTGAACAAGGCTGACATGGTTGACGACGCCGAGCTGCTCGAGCTGGTGGAAATGGAAGTTCGCGAACTTCTGTCGAAGTACGACTTCCCGGGTGATGACACCCCGATCGTCAAGGGTTCGGCCAAGCTGGCGCTGGAAGGCGACAAGGGCGAACTGGGCGAGCAAGCCATCATGGCTTTGGCCGCTGCACTGGATTCGTACATCCCGACGCCCGAGCGCGCCGTGGACGGCACGTTCCTGATGCCGGTTGAAGACGTGTTCTCGATCTCGGGTCGTGGCACGGTGGTTACCGGCCGTATCGAACGCGGCATCGTGAAGGTCGGCGAAGAAATCGAAATCGTGGGCCTGGTGCCGACGGTCAAGACGACTTGCACGGGTGTTGAAATGTTCCGCAAGCTGCTCGACCAAGGTCAAGCTGGCGACAACGTGGGCATTCTGCTGCGCGGCACCAAGCGTGAAGACGTCCAGCGTGGTCAAGTGTTGGCCAAGCCGGGTTCGATCACGCCGCACACGGACTTCACGTCCGAGGTGTACATCCTGTCCAAGGAAGAAGGCGGCCGTCACACGCCGTTCTTCCAAGGCTATCGTCCCCAGTTCTACTTCCGCACGACGGACGTGACGGGCACGATCGAGCTGCCGGCCGACAAGGAAATGGTTCTGCCGGGCGACAACGTGGCCATGACGGTCAAGCTGTTGGCTCCGATCGCCATGGAAGAAGGCCTGCGTTTCGCCATCCGTGAAGGCGGTCGTACCGTCGGCGCCGGCGTCGTCGCCAAGATCCTGAAGTAAGCAATACCCGGATGGGTAGAGTGGACTCTCAAGTCCCTCTATCCATCTTTGCTGTAAAAGTAGTATGATGTTCGGTTCCGTGACCATGCGCGTAGGCGTTGGGCGGAAAGCCAGTGAATGTAGTGCAAGCCAGTAGTGTTTTAGGGGCATAGCTCAATTGGCAGAGCGTCGGTCTCCAAAACCGAAGGTTGTAGGTTCGATTCCTACTGCCCCTGCCACCGCCAGGATAAACCCGCGGGAGATCATCGCGAGTTACGCATTCACGGCGGCTCGCGTCGCAATATGTCTAATACCAGCGTAGAAACCGTAACCAGCACCGCCGACCGGGTCAAGCTCGGCCTGGCGGTTCTCGTCGTTATTGCTGGCATCGTCGGGTTTTCCGTGCTTAGCGCACAGCCGATGCCTGCACGTGTCGGCGTGTTTGTCGGCGGCCTTGTGATTGCAGCCGTAATTGCCTGGTTCAGCGAACCCGGCCGCCGCACCCTGAGCTTTGCCAGCGAGTCCTACAACGAAGTCAAGCGTGTCGCATGGCCCACCCGCAAGGAAACGACCCAGATGACGGGTATCGTTTTCGCGTTCGTGGCTGTCATGGGCATTTTCATGTGGGTGCTCGACAAGGGCATCGAATGGATTCTTTACGGCCTGTTGTTGGGCTGGAAATAAGGACGGCGAATGAGTAAGCGTTGGTATGTCGTCCATGTGTACTCCGGCATGGAAAAGAGCGTTCACAAGGCCCTGGTAGAGCGCATCGAGCGCGCGGCCTTGCAAACGTCTTTTGGCCGCATTCTTGTGCCCTCCGAGGAAGTCGTCGAGGTCAAGGGTGGTCAGAAGTCGATCACCGAACGCCGCATTTTCCCCGGTTATGTCCTGGTTGAGATGGACCTGACCGACGAAACGTGGCATTTGGTCAAGAACACGAACCGCGTCACCGGCTTTTTGGGTGGCTCGGGCAACCGTCCGACCCCGATTTCCGAAAAGGAAGTCGAGAAGATCCTCTCTCAAATGGAAGAGGGTGTCGAGAAACCCCGCCCCAAGATTCTTTTCGAAGTGGGCGAGATGGTTCGGGTCAAGGAAGGTCCGTTTGCAGACTTCAACGGCAACGTCGAAGAAGTCAATTACGAAAAGAGCAAGGTGCGCGTGTCGGTCACCATTTTTGGTCGTGCCACACCCGTCGAACTCGATTTCAGCCAGGTCGAAAAGACCTGATTTCAACCCCCGGGGAGCCCTGGCAAATAAGGCCACGGCGATATAACCCGCAAGGAGCAAAGCATGGCGAAAAAGATCGTCGGCTTTATCAAGCTGCAAGTACCGGCTGGTAAAGCTAACCCGTCCCCCCCGATTGGCCCGGCACTGGGTCAACGCGGCCTGAACATCATGGAATTCTGCAAGGCGTTCAACGCCAAGACCCAAGGCATGGAGCCTGGTCTGCCGATTCCGGTGGTGATCACCGCCTTCGCGGACAAGAGCTTCACCTTCATCATGAAGACCCCGCCCGCGACGGTCCTCATCAAGAAGGCCGCTGGCGTGCAAAAGGGTTCGCCCAAGCCGCATACCGACAAGGTCGGCACGCTGACCCGCGCTCAAGCTGAAGAAATCGCCAAGGCCAAGGGCCCCGATCTGACCGCCGCTGATCTGGACGCCGCTGTGCGCACGATCGCTGGCAGCGCCCGCAGCATGGGCATCACGGTTGAGGGGATCTAATCATGGCAAAACTGTCCAAGCGCGCCGCCGCTATTGCACAAAAGATCGACCGCACCAAGCTGTACCCGGTCGCTGAAGCCCTGACCCTGGTCAAGGAAACCGCCGTCGCCAAGTTCAATGAATCCATTGACGTGGCCGTGCAGCTCGGCATCGACCCGAAGAAGTCGGACCAACTGGTTCGCGGTTCGGTCGTTCTGCCCGCCGGTACCGGCAAGTCGGTTCGCGTTGCCGTGTTCGCCCAAGGCGACAAGGCTGAAGCCGCCAAGGCCGCCGGCGCCGACATCGTTGGCCTGGACGACCTGGCTGACCAGATCAAAGCCGGTCAAATGGACTTTGACGTGGTCATCGCTTCGCCCGACACGATGCGTGTCGTGGGTGCCCTGGGCCAGATCCTGGGTCCCCGTGGCCTGATGCCGAACCCGAAGGTCGGCACCGTGACGCCTGACGTCGCCACCGCTGTCAAGAACGCCAAGGCCGGTCAGGTTCAGTACCGTACCGACAAGGCTGGCATCATCCACGCAACGATCGGCCGCGCGTCGTTCGGCGTGGAACAGCTGCAAACCAACCTGGCTGCTCTGGTCGACGCCCTGCAAAAGGCCCGTCCCGCAGCTGCCAAGGGCATTTACCTGCGCAAGCTGGCCGTTTCGTCCACGATGGGCGGCGGTGCTCGCGTTGAAATTGCCTCGCTGTCGGCTTCCAACTAAGCCAACAGCTGTAAACGTACTTTGGGCTGCATCCGGATTCCTCCGGATGTTGCTGTCAAAGACCGCTGGAGCAGGGTAGTGGAAGGGTTCTCCCTTCTGTACAGAAAGCAGCATCCTCGCTGCCCCGCTTAATCCCGAAGCTCATCTAGTTCGGATCCAGCGTAGACGGCGTCCCCAGGAAGATTTCTTTACCCGAAGAACTCGACCAGGCGCCGCATTCGGTTGACGCGCAAGGCTCAGGCCCCAGGCGTCTTTTGATGGAGTGTTCAAACCGTGAGTCTCAATCGTCAAGAGAAAGCGGTGGTAATCGAGGAAGTCTCGGCAGAAGTCGCCAAGGCACAATCGATTGTTATCGCTGAGTACCGTGGTCTGGACGTCGCCTCTGTCACCGTACTGCGCAAAACTGCGCGTGAATCGGGCGTGTATCTGCGAGTTCTGAAGAACTCGCTGGCCCGTCGTGCTGTTGCCGGCACGGCTTTCGAGCCGTTGGCTGAGCAACTGACCGGTCCGCTGATCTATGGCATCAGCACTGATCCGGTTTCGGCGGCCAAGGTTATCGCTGGTTTCGCGAAAAGCAACGACAAGCTGGTCATCAAGGCGGGCGCATTGCCCAACAGCCTGCTGACTCAAGATGGTGTGAAGGCCTTGGCCACCATGCCGTCCCGCGAAGAGTTGCTGTCGAAACTGCTTGGCACCATGCAAGCCCCGATCGCGCAATTCGTGCGTACGCTCAACGAAGTTCCGACCAAGTTCGCCCGTGGCCTCGCGGCTGTGCGCGACCAAAAGGCAGCGGCCTAATCGCCCTGCTGTCCGGAATTCGCTGAACGACGAAGCGACACCCAAACCCTGGCATTACCAAAATATTTGGAGTTCTTAAAAATGGCACTTAACAAAGCTGAAATCCTTGACGCCATCGCTGGCATGACCGTGCTCGAGTTGTCCGAGCTGATCAAGGAAATGGAAGAGAAGTTTGGCGTGTCGGCTGCTGCCGCCGCTGTCGCTGTTGCTGCTCCCGCCGCTGGTGGCGCTGCTGCCGCTGCTGAAGAGCAAACCGAGTTCAACGTCGTCCTGCTGGAAGCCGGCGCGAACAAGGTCAGCGTCATCAAGGCCGTGCGCGAGCTGACCGGTCTGGGTCTGAAGGAAGCCAAGGACCTGGTTGACGGCGCTCCGAAGCCCGTCAAGGAAGCTGTGGCCAAGGCTGACGCCGAAGCCGCCAAGAAGAAGCTGGAAGAAGCTGGCGCCAAGGTCGAAGTCAAGTAAGACCTGCGTCAACTGCCCGGGGACAGCACAGTTTGCAGTCCCCGGGCTTTTGCGTTTCCAGGAAACCCCTACTGGGGGTATGCCCTTTCAGGGGGGTTTCCTGGAGTCGTATCACCTAGGGCCGTGGTTGACGGCCCATGCAACCTCGAGTCGGAGTGCTCATGCCTTACTCGTACACCGAAAAAAAGCGCATCCGCAAAAGCTTCGCCAAGCGTGAAGACGTTCAAAACGTTCCTTTCCTTTTGGCGACACAGCTTCAATCCTACCTAACTTTCCTGCAGGCGGATACCGCCCCGTCCGATCGCGTAGCCGACGGTTTGCAGGCGGCGTTCTCGTCGATTTTCCCGATCGTTAGTCACAACGGTATGGCGCGCTTGGAGTTCGTGAGCTACGTGCTCGGCGAACCGGTGTTCGATGTCAAGGAATGTCAGCAACGTGGTCTGACCTATGCCTCGCCCCTGCGAGCCAAGGTCCGCCTGGTGCTGCTTGACCGCGAAGTCAGCAAGCCGACCGTGAAGGAAGTGAAGGAACAGGAAGTCTACATGGGCGAAATTCCGCTCATGACGGGCACGGGTTCCTTTGTCATCAATGGCACCGAGCGTGTCATCGTGTCGCAGCTGCACCGTTCGCCTGGCGTGTTCTTCGAACACGACCGCGGCAAAACGCACAGCTCCGGCAAGCTCCTGTTCTCGGCCCGCGTGATTCCTTACCGCGGCTCGTGGCTGGACTTCGAATTCGACCCGAAGGACGTCCTGTTCTTCCGCGTCGACCGCCGTCGCAAGATGCCTGTCACGATCCTGTGCAAGGCCATCGGCATGACGCCGGAATCCATCCTGGCCAACTTCTTCGACTTCGATAACTTCGAATTGAAGAGCGAAGGCGCGATGATGGAATTCGTGCCCGAGCGTTGGAAGGGCGAAATGGCCCGCTTCGACATCTCGGATCGCGATGGCAAGGTCATCGTCGAAAAAGACAAGCGCATCAATGCCAAGCATTTGCGCGACCTGGCTGCCGGTGGCATCCAGCGCATCTCCGTGCCGGAAGATTTCCTGTACGGCCGCGTGCTGGCCAAGAACATCGTTGACGAAGATACCGGCGAAGTCATCGCCAACGCCAACGACGAAATCACGGAAAGCGTGCTGGGTGCCCTGCGCGCCTCGAACGTCTACGACATCCAGACGCTCTACACGAACGATCTGGACCGTGGTCCGTACATTTCGCAAACCCTGCGCACCGATGAAACCGCCGACCAGATGGCCGCGCGCGTTGCCATCTACCGCATGATGCGTCCTGGCGAGCCTCCCACCGAAGAAGCGGTGGAAGCGCTGTTCCAACGTCTGTTCTACAGCGAAGAGACGTACGATCTGTCGCGCGTGGGCCGCATGAAGGTCAACAGCCGTCTGGGCCGTGGTGAAGACATCACCGGTCCGATGACGCTGACCAACGAAGACATCCTTGAAACCATCAAGGTGCTGGTTGAGCTGCGTAACGGCCGTGGCCAGATCGATGACATCGATCACTTGGGCAACCGTCGCGTGCGTTGTGTTGGCGAACTGGCCGAAAACCAGTTCCGCGCTGGCCTGGTGCGTGTCGAGCGCGCGGTCAAGGAACGTCTGGGCCAAGCCGAGACCGAAAACCTGATGCCGCACGACCTGATCAACTCCAAGCCGATCTCGGCTGCCATCAAGGAGTTCTTCGGTTCGAGCCAGTTGTCGCAGTTCATGGACCAAACCAACCCCTTGTCGGAAATCACGCACAAGCGTCGCGTTTCCGCACTGGGCCCGGGCGGTCTGACCCGCGAGCGCGCCGGCTTTGAAGTCCGCGACGTGCACCCGACCCACTACGGCCGTGTCTGCCCGATCGAAACGCCGGAAGGCCCGAACATCGGTCTGATCAACTCCATGGCGCTGTACGCTCGCTTGAACGAGTACGGCTTCCTGGAAACGCCTTACCGCAAGATTATCGATGGCCGCGTCAGCGAGCAGATCGATTACCTGTCGGCCATCGAAGAAAGCCACTACGTCATTGCACAGGCTAACGCCGCGCTGGACGAGCAGGGCGCCTTCGTTGACGACCTGGTTGCTTGCCGTGAAGCAGGCGAAACGATGCTGACCTCGCCGGCCAACGTGCATTACATGGACGTTGCCCCGTCGCAGATCGTGTCGGTGGCTGCTTCGCTGATTCCGTTCCTTGAGCACGACGACGCGAACCGCGCACTGATGGGCGCCAACATGCAACGTCAGGCCGTGCCTTGCCTGCGTCCGGAAAAGCCGGTCGTGGGTACGGGTATCGAACGCACCGTGGCCGTTGACTCGGGCACGACCGTGCAGGCACTGCGTGGCGGCCTGGTCGACCACGTTGACGCCGAGCGCGTCGTGATTCGCGTGAACGACGAAGAAAACGTCGCCGGCGAAGTCGGTGTCGACATCTACAACCTGATCAAGTACACCCGCTCCAACCAGAACACGAACATCAACCAGCGTCCTATCGTCAAGCGTGGCGACAAGGTCGCCAAGGGCGACGTGCTGGCTGACGGCGCATCGACCGACCTGGGCGAACTCGCCCTGGGTCAGAACATGCTGATCGCGTTCATGCCCTGGAACGGCTACAACTTCGAAGACTCGATCCTGATCTCCGAAAAGGTTGTTGCCGATGACCGCTACACCTCGGTGCACATCGAGGAACTGACGGTTGTCGCCCGCGACACGAAGCTGGGTCCGGAAGAAATCACGCGCGACATCAGCAACCTGGCTGAGACGCAACTGAACCGTCTGGACGATTCGGGCATCACCTACATTGGCGCCGAAGTCAGCGCCGACGACGTGCTGGTCGGCAAGGTCACGCCCAAGGGCGAAACCCAGCTGACGCCGGAAGAAAAGCTGCTGCGCGCCATCTTCGGTGAAAAGGCGTCCGACGTTAAGGACACCTCGCTGCGCGTGCCTTCGGGCATGACCGGCACCGTGATCGACGTGCAAGTGTTCACGCGTGAAGGCATCGTGCGCGACAAGCGCGCCCAGTCCATCATTGACGATGAACTGCGCCGCTATCGCCAAGACCTGAACGACCAGTTGCGCATCGTTGAAAACGACCAGTTCGACCGTATCGAAAAGATGCTGGTCAACAAGACCGTCAACGGCGGCCCGCGCAAGCTGGCCAAGGGCGCTACGATCACCAAGGCTTACCTGGCTGATCTGGACCGCTGGCAGTGGTTCGACATCCGTCTGGCCGATGAGCCGCACGCTGTCGTGCTGGAGCAAGCCAAGGAATCGCTGGAGCAGAAGCGTCACCAGTTTGATCTGGCCTTCGAAGAGAAGCGCAAGAAGCTGACGCAGGGCGACGAGCTGCCCCCGGGCGTGCTGAAGATGATCAAGGTCTACCTGGCCGTGAAGCGCCGTCTGCAACCTGGCGACAAGATGGCGGGCCGTCACGGTAACAAGGGTGTGGTTTCGCGTATCACCCCGGTGGAAGACATGCCGCACATGGCTGACGGCACGCCGGCCGACATCGTTCTGAACCCGCTGGGCGTGCCCTCGCGGATGAACGTCGGTCAGGTGCTGGAAGTGCACTTGGGCTGGGCTGCCAAGGGCGTGGGCCACCGCATTGCCGATCTGCTGCGCGACGAGCGCACTGCGCAGGTCAAGAACGTCCGTGCCTACCTGGACAAGGTCTACAACACGACCGGTTCCGGCGCCCGCATCGACGAGCTGACCGACGAAGAAGTCATGGAAATGGCCCAGAACCTCAAGAACGGCGTGCCGTTCGCGACGCCCGTCTTCGACGGCGCGACCGAAGAGGAAATCACCACGATGCTGGAGCTGGCCTATCCGGACGACGTCGCCGAGCGCATGGCACTGACGCCTTCGCGTACGCAGGCATGGCTGTTTGACGGCCGCACGGGCGAGAAATTCGAGCGCCCCGTGACCGTCGGCTACATGCACTACCTGAAGCTGCACCACTTGGTCGACGACAAGATGCACGCGCGTTCGACGGGTCCGTACTCGCTGGTCACGCAGCAGCCGCTGGGTGGTAAGGCGCAGTTCGGTGGTCAGCGTTTCGGGGAAATGGAAGTGTGGGCGCTGGAAGCATACGGCGCCGCGTACACCCTGCAAGAAATGCTGACGGTGAAGTCGGACGACATCACTGGCCGTACGAAGGTATACGAAAACATCGTCAAGGGCGACCACGTCATCGACGCCGGCATGCCGGAATCGTTCAACGTGCTGGTGAAGGAAATCCGCTCGTTGGCCCTGGACATGGATTTGGAGCGTAACTAATGAAAGCGCTACTCGACCTATTTAAGCAAGTCTCGCAAGACGAGCAATTCGATGCCATCAAGATCGGCATCGCCTCGCCCGAGAAGATCCGTTCGTGGTCTTACGGCGAAGTTCGCAAGCCCGAGACCATCAACTACCGCACGTTCAAGCCTGAACGTGACGGTCTGTTCTGCTCCAAGATCTTTGGCCCGATCAAAGACTACGAGTGCTTGTGCGGCAAGTACAAGCGCCTGAAGCATCGTGGCGTGATCTGCGAAAAGTGCGGCGTTGAAGTTACCGTTGCCAAGGTTCGCCGTGAACGCATGGGCCACATCGAGCTGGCCAGCCCCGTCGCGCACATCTGGTTCCTGAAGAGCCTGCCGTCGCGTCTGGGCATGGTGCTCGACATGACCCTGCGCGACATCGAACGCGTTCTGTACTTCGAAGCCTGGTGCGTGATCGAACCTGGCATGACGCCGCTCAAGCGCGGCCAGATCATGTCGGACGACGATTTCCTGGCCAAGACCGAAGAGTATGGCGACGATTTCCGTGCCCTGATGGGCGCGGAAGCCGTGCGCGAACTGCTGCGTACCATCGACATCGACCGCGAAGTGGAAACGCTGCGCGGCGAATTGAAGGCCACCAGCTCGGAAGCCAAGATCAAGAAGATTTCCAAGCGTCTGAAGGTGCTGGAAGGCTTCCAGAAGTCGGGCATCAAGGCCGAGTGGATGGTCATGGAAGTGCTGCCCGTGCTGCCGCCGGACCTGCGTCCGCTGGTGCCGCTGGACGGCGGCCGCTTCGCGACCTCCGACCTGAACGACCTGTACCGCCGCGTCATCAACCGCAACAACCGCTTGAAGCGTCTGCTGGAGCTCAAGGCGCCGGAAATCATCCTGCGCAACGAAAAGCGGATGCTGCAGGAAGCCGTTGACTCGCTGCTGGACAACGGTCGCCGCGGCAAGGCCATGACGGGCGCCAACAAGCGCCAGCTGAAGTCCCTGGCCGACATGATCAAGGGCAAGAGCGGTCGTTTCCGTCAGAACCTGCTGGGCAAGCGCGTCGACTACTCGGGCCGTTCGGTCATCGTGGTGGGTCCGCAGCTGAAGCTGCACCAGTGCGGTCTGCCCAAGCTGATGGCCCTGGAACTGTTCAAGCCGTTCATCTTCAATCGTCTGGAGATGATGGGCCTGGCCACGACCATCAAGGCTGCCAAGAAGCTGGTGGAAAGCCAGGAACCCGTGGTTTGGGACATCCTGGAAGAAGTCATCCGCGAACACCCGGTCATGCTGAACCGTGCGCCTACGCTGCACCGTTTGGGCATCCAGGCGTTTGAGCCGGTCCTGATCGAAGGCAAGGCCATCCAGCTGCACCCGCTGGTTTGCGCGGCGTTCAACGCCGACTTCGACGGTGACCAGATGGCTGTTCACGTGCCGCTGTCGCTGGAAGCCCAGCTGGAAGCGCGCACGCTGATGCTGGCGTCCAACAACGTGCTGTTCCCGGCCAACGGCGAACCGTCGATCGTGCCGTCTCAGGATATCGTGCTGGGTCTGTACTACACGACGCGTGAGCGCATCAACGGCCGCGGCGAAGGCATCTTCTTCACCGACGTCGCTGAAGTGCAACGTGCGTACGACAACGGCGAGGTCGAGCTGCAATCCCGCGTGACCGTGCGTCTGAAAGAGCACGAGCGCGACGAGGCTGGCGAATGGCAACCGGTTATCCGCCGTCACGAGACGACGGTCGGCCGTGCGCTGCTGTCCGAAATTCTGCCGAAGGGCCTGCCCTTCACGGTGCTGAACAAGGCACTGAAGAAGAAGGAAATCTCGCGCCTGATCAACCAGTCGTTCCGCCGTTGCGGCCTGCGCGACACGGTGATCTTCGCCGACAAGCTGATGCAGTCCGGCTTCAAGCTGGCCACGCGCGGCGGTATCTCGATCGCCATGGGCGACATGCTGATCCCGACCGCCAAGGAAGGCATCCTGGCTGAAGCCAGCCGCGAAGTGAAGGAAATCGACAAGCAGTACTCGTCGGGTCTGGTCACGTCCCAAGAGCGCTACAACAACGTTGTGGACATCTGGGGCAAGGCTGGCGACAAGGTCGGCAAGGCGATGATGGAACAACTGGCCACCGAGCCGGTTGTGAACCGTCACGGCGAAGAAGTGCGCCAGGAATCGTTCAACTCGATCTACATGATGGCTGACTCGGGCGCTCGCGGTTCGGCCGCCCAGATCCGTCAGTTGGCCGGTATGCGCGGCCTGATGGCCAAGCCGGACGGCTCGATTATCGAAACGCCCATTACCGCGAACTTCCGTGAAGGTCTGAACGTGCTTCAGTACTTCATCTCGACTCACGGCGCGCGTAAGGGTCTGGCTGATACGGCACTGAAGACGGCAAACTCGGGTTACCTGACTCGTCGTCTGGTCGACGTGACGCAAGACTTGGTGATCACCGAGGACGATTGCGGTACGTCGCTGGGCTACAACATGAAGGCCCTGGTGGAAGGTGGTGAAGTCATCGAACCGCTGCGCGACCGCATCCTGGGTCGTGTTGCCGCCGTGGACATCATCAACCCGGACACGCAGGAAACGGCTATCGTCGCCGGTACCCTGCTGGACGAAGATCTGGTCGACACCATCGACCGCATCGGCGTGGACGAAGTCAAGGTCCGCACGCCGCTGACGTGCGAAACGCGTCACGGTCTGTGCGCACACTGCTACGGCCGCGATCTGGGTCGTGGTTCGCCGGTCAACCAGGGCGAAGCAGTGGGCGTTATCGCTGCTCAGTCCATCGGTGAACCGGGCACGCAGCTCACGATGCGTACGTTCCACATCGGTGGCGCGGCGTCGCGTTCGGCTCTGGCCAGCGCGGTGGAAACCAAGTCCAGCGGTCAGGTCGGTTTTGCCAGCACGATGCGCTATGTCACGAACGCCAAGGGCGAACGTGTGGCGATTTCGCGCTCTGGCGAACTGGCGATCTTCGACGACAATGGCCGCGAACGCGAACGCCACAAGATCCCGTACGGCGCGACCGTGCTGGTGGGCGATGGCGAAGCCGTGAAGGCTGGTGCGCGTCTGGCGACGTGGGATCCGCTGACCCGTCCGATCGTGTCGGAATACGGCGGCGCCGTCCGCTTCGAGAACATCGAAGAAGGCGTGACCGTTGCCAAGCAGGTGGACGAAGTCACCGGCCTGTCGACGCTCGTCGTCATCACGCCGAAGACCCGTGGCGGCAAGATCGTCATGCGTCCGCAGATCAAGCTGGTCAACGAAAGCGGCGAAGACGTCAAGATTGCCGGCACCGATCACTCGGTGAACATCTCGTTCCCGGTGGGCGCGCTGATTACCGTGCGCGACGGCCAGCAGGTTGCCGTGGGTGAAGTTCTGGCGCGTATTCCGCAAGAATCGCAAAAGACCCGCGACATTACCGGCGGTCTGCCGCGTGTGGCCGAGCTGTTCGAGGCCCGTTCGCCGAAGGATGCCGGCATGCTCGCCGACGTCACCGGTACGGTGTCGTTCGGTAAGGACACGAAGGGCAAGCAGCGTCTGGTCATCACCGACCTGGAAGGCGTGAGCCACGAGTTCCTGATTCCGAAGGAAAAGCAGGTGCTGGTGCACGACGGCCAAGTGGTGAACAAGGGCGAAATGATCGTGGACGGCCCGGCCGATCCCCACGACATCCTGCGCCTGCAAGGCATCGAGAAGCTGGCGACGTACATCGTCGACGAAGTGCAGGACGTTTACCGTCTGCAGGGCGTGAAGATCAACGACAAGCACATCGAAGTGATTGTTCGTCAGATGCTGCGCCGTGTGAACATCGTTGACGCTGGCGATACCGAGTTCATCCCGGGCGAGCAAGTTGAGCGCTCCGAACTGCTGAACGCCAACGATCGCATGGCTGCCGAAGACCGTATCCCGGCGACCTACGACAACGTGCTGCTGGGTATCACGAAGGCCTCGCTGTCGACCGACTCGTTCATCTCGGCCGCTTCGTTCCAGGAAACCACGCGTGTCCTGACCGAAGCCGCCATCATGGGCAAGCGCGACGACCTGCGTGGCCTGAAGGAAAACGTCATCGTCGGCCGCCTCATCCCGGCGGGTACCGGCCTGGCTTACCACCACGCACGCCGCGACAAGGAAGAGCTGGAAGCGGCGGAACGCGAAGCCGCCCGCCAACAGGCCAACCCGTTCGAAGACTCGCCGGTCACGGTGGGCGCGGACGCAGAAGCTCCGGCTTCCGACGCTGGTACGGACGATTCCGCCGAATAAGCGGAAACCCGGACAGATCCCCGCGCGCAGGCTCGGCGCGGGGACCGGAAACAGAAAGGCCGCTGATGCGAAATCAGCGGCCTTTTTTTGTTCAGCTATTTTTGTTTACGGATTGTGCATGGGTCTACTTCGCGGCTTGGTCCCGGGCCCGCTGGAAGACGGGGCCCCAGGACGGATGGCCGGCTTCATTTGGCGCTAGTTCAAACGAAGGATCCAGCGCCAGGATGCGGGCGAAGCTGTCTTCGCACAGCTGAGCGTAACGGCTGACGCAATAACTGAACGCCTGCAGCTTATAGGCCTCGATGCGCACCGCCTTGGTCGATGAGGCTAACTCATCAGAGGTAGCGACGGTTCGGATGACCTCCCCGTAGCGGCCTGCGCCGTAGATATCCCGGACTTGTTGCAATTGCGCCAGTGCTTCGGCGCTGGGCGGGCTTTCGGGCCGCGACGAGATCCCGGCGCAGCCCGCCAGCATTACTGTCGCGCCGAGCAGGCTGCTCAGAAGGCGAATTTTCATAACTTATAAGGGGGGAGGAGGATTGGGCGAAGCGTCATCGTGCCACAGCCTGATGCGCTCGGACATCTTCGGCAATGTCCTGATGTTGCGGATTGGATAATATTCCCACTATTCCATCTTCGCATCAGTCCGCGCATGAGCGCAATTTCCATCATGTCTTCCTCCACCGGCCTCTTGACGCCGCGTGGGCCGTTTTCAGGCGCCGCGCCGCTTGCCTTGCGTCCATTGAGCGCGATCGCCGCCAGCATGGCGGGGGGCGTGCCGGAATCTCGCATCAAGCGGCTGGTCTCCGACCTGTTGCCTTCCCTGATCGCCCTGCACGCCCAGGGTGAGATATGCGGCGATATCTCGCTGGACACCGTAGGGATGGACGAGAACGCGCGGGCTCATTTGCTGCCCGAACTGGTGGTTGCTCGTTCGCGCCGAGCCAGCCGCAGCCCGACGCCCGGGTTCGCGCCGTTTGAGCTATATACCGATTCCATGGAATGGCCGCGTGGCCCGTGGAGCGATATCTACGCTTTGTGCGCGGTCATGTACGCCTTGGTCACCGGGCGTCGTCCGCAGCCCGCTCCGGAGCGGCGCGCAGAAGATGCCTATGAGCCTCTGACGTCGCTGGGCTTGTCCAAATACAACTCGGATTTTCTGTCCGTCATTGACGGCGGCCTGGCGATGACGCCGACTGACCGGCCGCAGACGCTGGCCGAGCTGGCTGCGCTATTGGGGGTGGCCGCGTATATCGAGCCGTCTCCCGCCGAGGCAGACACCCTCACCGGCACCGCCCATGCCACGCCGCCGCCCGTCGCGACCGCGCGCAAGCCAAGCCGCAATCGTCGTCCGTTACTGGGATTGCTGGCCGTCCTGGCCTTGATCGGCATTGGCATTTATGGCTGGTTTCATTGGGGGAAAGGCGCGCCCAATGCCCTGATCACCAGTTCCGAAGTCGTCATGCCTAACCCGCCTGCCGTACACCCCATGCCTCCGGTCGCTTCGTCGTCCACGGCTGCGGCCATCCCAGCCGCCGCACCGCAACAAGAACCGGCCCCCCCCGTTGAACCCGCTGAGCCGGTCACGACTACACCACCCAGTGTTCAGAATGCGCCCGAGGTGGCGACCGAGCGCCCCGAGCCCGTGTCGGCGACGGCCACTCTCGGCGCTCAGTCCCCGTCGGCCACGGGGGCCGGCGAGGTAGCCAGCAAACCCAAGCCCATGGGGGTGCCCGTGCGCGTGCGCCTGGACATCCGCCCGTGGGGTGAAGTATGGGTCAACGGCGTGGCGCGCGGCATCAGCCCGCCAGTCAAGGAAATACGCTTGATACCCGGCAAGTACCAAGTGGTGCTGCGCAATGCGGACCTGCCGCCCTACCGCGGAACGCTTGAAATCAAGGCAGGCAAGCCGGCGGTAATTTCTCACACCTTCCAGTGAGGCTCCAGGCCGGCCGAGTCAGCCCTCTTGTTCGGCATCCAGCGCAACGGGCAAGCATAAGCTAAATGCAGACCCCACGCCGATTTCGCTCCTGACTTCCACCGTCCCGCCATGGCGTTCCGCCACGGTGCGCACGAACGCCAGGCCGAGTCCGGCGCCGCCCACGTCATTTCGGGTCTCGACGCCCACGCGCGAAAAGGGTTCGAACAGCCGTGCCAGATCAGATTCGGCAATGCCTTGTCCTTGATCCCGGATGGTTACCCGCCAGAAATTCTGCGCCTGCTCTAGTCCGCATTCGACGCGTGTCTGCGGCGGGCTGTATTTGATGGCGTTGTCGATCAGATTGCACAGTGCGCGCATCAGCAGCGTCTGATCGCCCCGGGTGTACGCAACGGGCAGCGGCATGCGCAGGCCCAGCGTAATGCCGCGTTTGTGCGCGGAGGCCCAGAACTCGTCGACGCCATCTTGCAGCAAACTACCCAGATCGAGTTCTACCGCGCTGATTGTCATTGATTCCGCGCGCGTCAGATGTACGAAGTCGTCCACCAGATGCAGGGTACGGTTCGCCAGTGTGGCGATGCGGGCAAGGGTCTCACCCTGCCCATCCTGAGTGCCGGACTCCTGCTTCATCTCGACAAGCGCCAGAATGGAGCTTTGTGGCGCGCGCATGTCGTGCGAGATGAAGCGCAGAGTCTCTTCACGCTGGCGTTCGGCTTGGCGAATCCGCGAAATATCCGTCAACGTGGCGACGGTACCCGCGAAATTACCTTCGGCGGTGTGAATCGGCGCGCACTTCAAGATCAGGTCGCGCCCCGCGTGATCACGCACTTCCAGATCGGCCGTCCAACGCGATGAGTCGTTGGTGGGCAGCGTGCCGCGCAGTGCGTCGGCCACGCGCTGTCGCGTCGTATCGTCGGAAATGGTCTTCTCAAGCAAATGCGTGGCGGGGTGTCCCACGCGGGGAGGGCGCATCCCCAGCCGCTGGAAGTACATAACCGCGGCCTGGTTGCGAAACTGCATATGCCCTTCCTGGTCGAAGACGAGCGTTGCGTCGGGCATGCCGTCCAGTCCATCGGCCAGGAAACGCCGCAGGTTGCGCACGCGCTCCAGCGCGCGCTGCAATTCCCCAACCCGGCTTTCCAGCGATGCATTCGGGCCGGTCAACTGCGCTCGCGCCTCGTTCAGGACGGGGGGATACTCGCGCTGCAGTCGACGCAGTTCATGGTCCATATAGCGCAGCGCCGCCTCTTGGCTACGCCAGCTCCATAGCGGATAGCAAAGCGCTACGCCCACGAGTGCAGCGGTCGGCGCGAACCACAAGCTGGCGTAGGCCAGCAGCAACCACGCTGTCAAAAGAATGCACGTAACGAGCGCAGCACTGACAAGCAATGCCCGCTTGGGTGACAAGCGCCACAGCGCCAGGCAGGCCAGCAGCACGGGTAAAGCGGAAAACAGAGCATTCCAGGCGGCGGGTGGACGATGGTAGGACACGCCGTCGCGCGCGGACTGCATCAGGTTGGCGATGATCTCCACGCCCGACATGCCGCTCAAGTCGTGCGATACCGGTGTTGGGTAAGCGTCGCCCAAGCCGGTCGCCCAGGCGCCCACCAGCACGTACTTGTCGCGCAAGTCCTCCGGACTCAGTTCGCCGCGCAGGACGGACAGGTAGGAGACGGTACGCATGTGGCCAGCGGGGCCTGTGTACGGGATCAGGATGTCGCCGTTGGGGCCCGCCTGTTGTAGAAACTGTTCCACCGCTTTGCCTTGGCCCCCGACCTCCAGCATGGAGAGCGCCAGGTGGTTGTAGCGCTTGCCCGCGAATCGGGTCGTCAACGTTGCTTCACGCACCACGCCGTCAGGATCAACGCGCGCATTGATGATGCCCGTTGACGCTGAGGCTTGCGCCAGCGCGGGGATCGGCATCGACATCGCGGAAGGATTGTTCAAGCGGTCCAGGACAATTGGCAGCACCGTCCGGCCATTGCGCTGGATGCTCTGGGCAAGTAGCAAGTCATCGTTGGGATTGACTGTGTCGCTTTCCGCGAAGATCAAATCCAACCCAACCGCGCGTGCGCCTTGCAGACGGTCGAGCAACGCGGCATGGATCGCCCGTCGCCAGGGCCATCGCCCCAGCGTCTCGATGCTGGCGTCGTCGATGGCGACGATCAGAATATCCGGGTCGGCCGGGCGTCCGCTCATGGTGATGGCGCGATCGTACAGGATCTGATCGACCCGGCCCAAGCCATTCAACAAGCCCAGCAGAGCCGCCAATGCCGCCAATATCACCGTCAGCCACAGCCCTGAGCGCGAGGTCCGGTCGAGGGCGTCGGGGGCGTCGGCCATTGGGCGGGGCCTAGTATTCGGTCAGCGTGATGAGTCCGCCTGTGCCGGTGCCGACCCCCAGGCCGAACGAGGTCATCAGTTGGTTCGCGCCTTCGAACGTGGCGACGGCATCTTGCCCCCTCAGGCCCAGATCATCGACCGCGCGCACCGAAACATAGAACTTGCCGGGACCCGGCGCGCTGAAGTGAATGTTGGTCGTGGCGAAGCTAGCCGAAGATACAGGCAGCGCGCCTTCGGCATCGCGCGACACGCGCACCAGGTAGCCACGCGCACCGGCCACTGGCATGAAGGCGCTGGTCCAGGCGCCTCCGCCCGTGCGTATGGGGGGACTCAGTTGCGGCGCGGCCAAAAGCTCGCGCACACCGGACACGCTGCCGTCATTACGCACGGCAGCGCCATAGCCGCGCGCGACTGACACAGGTTTGGCGGGCGCAGCGCCTGGCGCATGCGCTTGCAGCCGCACGCTGCCTTCCAGCACTTCACTGTGCACGCCGCCGGCGCTGCTTTGCACACGGAATCGCGTGCCCCGCACGCCTGTGACCGCAACGGGAGTCCTGATTTCGAAGCGGCCGACGCCTTGGCCGTCGGGGGCGACGGTGGATTCGACGCTGCCGCGTTGAATATGGATGACGGAGTCGGTCAGCGCGGTGCCTTCGAACTGGCGTAGCCGGGTCAATTCGACCGAACCGCCAGCGGGCAGCGTGAGCTTGGAGCCGTCGGCCAATTCCAGCGTCACAAAGCCGTTGGGCGAGGTCACTACCGTGCTGCCTTCAGCCACACTGGTGCCGGATTGCACGGACTGGCCATTCAGGTCGGCTTGTCCGCTGACATGCACCACGCGCGCTTGGGCGGGACGCTCGGGGATCATCGACAGTGGAATCCGCAGTTCAAGTCCGATGGGCAGCATTTCAGGCGTGACAACCTTGTTCAAGGTTTGCAACTTTGTCCAGTTCGCCTGATTGCGGGTGTACCGCGTGGCCAGGTTGATCAGGGTGTCTCCCTGCCGCACGCGATAGATGAAGTCGTCGCCCAATGCCCCCGCAGGCTGGCTGCGCACCACCCCCGACACGGACAGGCAGGAAAGCAAGGCAAGCAAAGAAAGCGCGCGGCAGCGGCTCATAAGAATCGGTTCTCCAGGGATACGCGCGTCGTGTCTACGACGGGCTGGCCGGGTTGTCTTCCACGGCGCTGTTCAGTTCCAGCCGGTAACCCAGCGCATAGGACGAACTGAGGCGCACACCGTGTTCGGGGCGTAGCTGGAGTTTCTGGCGAATGTTGGACAGGTGCGTATCCAAGGTGCGGGAGGTCGCGGGAATCTCGCGGTTCCACACGCATTCGGCGATCACATCGCGCGACATGAGCCGGCCCAGGTTGCGAAAGAACAGCAACGCAAGTTCGAACTCCTTGGGCGCCAGCGACACGGCGGCGCCGTGTAGCGAGATCACTCTTGCGGCGGGCTCAATGCGGTAGTGCGCGACGTCGAAAGTGTCATCGGCTGGTTCGGCGATCTGGCTACGTCGCAACAACGCGGCCACGCGGGCCAGCAATTCCAGGGGGCGCAGCGGTTTGACGATGTAATCGTCGGCGCCGGCGCGCAGCCCTTCCACCAGGTCGTCTTCAGAAGACCGATTGGTGAGGAAAATGACGGGGACGCGAGGACCGATGTTGGCGCGCAGCCAGCGCACCACATCGTCGCCATCGATATCCGGCAGGTGCCAATCCAGCAGCACGAGATCGAAGCGCTGCGAGCGCAACGCAGCCAACAGGTCGCGGCTCTGGTGATAACTGGAGCAGGTGTACCCTGCGGCAGTCAGCACTTGGTGGATGCGCCGGGCTTGGTCAAGGTCGTCTTCCAGCGACGCAATCTTCATCGGGAAAGTCTCGCGGAGGTCTGCTGCGCAAGAACGCCGCTGGCGCCCCTGCTGCAAAGGTGAGCGAATTTATGTAAACGAATGATAACTCGCGCGGCGGCACGGCTGGCTACGTTGTGGCAAGAACTGTCAAACATTGCAAAGTTAACGAATCTTGACTGGAGTTGTTGCGTAACAACGCGCCACACTGTCTCAATCGTCCTACGTGCAACGTCACAAGCGGTCGCGTGGGCGGTGTGGTTAGGGGGTTGAGATTGCCATGAATCAATTACGCATATTAATGATGTCGCCGGACGAGGTCGCTCGAAACGCCGCCGTGTCCGCCCTGCTGCAAGCCGGCATTTCCGCACGGGGCTGTTCGACTTCTCTCGAACTGTTCGGATTGCTCAATAGCGGTGTCTACGATGCCGTCGTCCTGGACGTTGGGACGTTGGGCGAAATCGGTTACGCGCTCGTTGCCCGGTTGCACGGGTCTTCGCCCATGGGCATCGTGGTGACAGGCAAGGGCGTTTCCGTGGATAGTCGGTTGCGTTGCCTGCAAAGTGGCGCTGATGCCTGTCTGCCCGATCCCCAGGACCCGCGCGAACTTGCATGCATCCTGTTGGCGCTGGCGCGGCGCCTTCCCCCCAGTCAAGATACCCCGGCGGTTGAAGACGCGGTAAGCGGCCAATGGGAGCTGCGCGACCAGGGCTGGACGCTGGTTGCCCCGTCGGGGGCGACGATCTCGCTGTCGGCCAATGAGCGCCTGATCGTACGGTCGCTGCTTGAGGTGGCGGGCAGGACGGTCGGGCGTTCTGTACTGGGCGAGGAACTGCGGGTGGAAGGCGGTGGTGTGCGCTCGAGTGGGTCGCGCAGCATTGATGTCATCGTCAGCCGCCTGCGTCGCAAAGCCGAACTGGCGGGGGTGATGTTGCCGATTCGCACGGTGTACGGCAGCGGTTACTTGTTTGCGGACCGGTAAGCCGCCACCTGGCGCTACACTGCCGCCTGCGCTGAATTCCCATGGTTTACCCGATGCTCGCCTCGCCGCAGGCGCGGCTCTCGGCCAGGCGGGCATTTCAGATCTTTGCCGCTACACGGCCCCATTTTTCACAAGCGGCGTGTAAATCCCCGCCTTTTGCCGGCTTTTCGCTGTTGCTTGCCGCGTCGCCGGACTTACAAAAATCTTTGACAGTACGCCTTGATCTCAGTTATGCTAAAGGGCTTACTGCTTTATTTCGCGCGCAAAATCTGTACGCAAAAGGCAAACAGTTCAAGAGCTTAGTTAGGGTCTGAAACGCCGGTCTGAAAACCCGGTCTGAAACCAAGGTGCGTCACGAGCCTTTTGGTTTGGGTCCATCAGTTGCAACTAAGGTCTTGGCAGCCCAGCCGCTATCAGTTTTGTGCGTTTGTCATGGTTTGTTGGCAAGCCCGCTCTTTTACGTATATGAACGTTTGAGGCGGTTTTGCGCGAACTGCCTTCTCCGAGAGAATTCACTGCTTGAGGAGACGAGTACGTAAGTACTTACCAGTGGTACGTAAAAGGGATTTCAAAGGTCATGCCTACCATTAGCCAACTCGTGCGCAAGCCGCGCGAAGTCAGCATTATCAAAAGCAAGAGCCCCGCGCTCGAAAAC
>NZ_JBCGCS010000003.1:69913-403864 GCF_038594925.1 Achromobacter sp. JD-1
CCAAGCGCCCGAAGAAGGCTTAATAACGAGTCAGTAGTATCCCCGCGTGGCGGAAGACCGTCACTAGGGAAGTGCGACCGCGCCCTCCGGCTTTTGGGAAGGAGCGCGGCACGTAAGGGGTCGTCCCAATGGGCGGCCATGGCCGTGTAATGAAACACGGTTCAACTGAACAGACACAAGGAAGCAACAATGCCCCGTCGTCGCGAAGTACCCAAGCGCGAGATTCTGCCCGATCCCAAGTTCGGCAGCGTCGAGCTCGCCAAGTTCATGAACGTCGTCATGCTGGACGGCAAGAAGGCCGTCGCCGAGCGCATCGTCTACGGTGCCCTCGAGCAAGTGCAAACCAAGACCGGCAAAGAGCCGATCGAAGTTTTCAGCCTGGCGATCAACAACATCAAGCCGATCGTCGAAGTGAAGAGCCGCCGCGTTGGCGGTGCCAACTACCAAGTGCCGGTTGAAGTGCGCCCCGTGCGCCGCCTGGCCCTGGCTATGCGTTGGCTCCGTGAAGCCGCCAAGAAGCGTGGCGAGAAGTCGATGGATCTGCGTCTTGCTGGCGAACTGATCGACGCCGCCGAAGGTCGTGGCGCCGCGATGAAGAAGCGCGAAGACACGCACAAGATGGCAGAGGCCAACAAGGCCTTCAGCCATTTCCGCTGGTAATTTAAGGACTAATCCACCATGGCCCGCAAAACCCCGATCGAGCGCTATCGCAACATTGGTATCTCTGCGCACATCGATGCAGGGAAAACCACCACGACCGAACGTATCCTGTTCTACACCGGCGTCAATCACAAGATTGGCGAAGTGCATGATGGCGCAGCCACCATGGACTGGATGGAACAAGAGCAAGAGCGTGGCATCACCATTACGTCGGCAGCTACGACGGCGTTTTGGCGTGGCATGGCGAAGAACTATCCCGAACACCGCATCAACATCATCGACACCCCGGGTCACGTGGACTTCACCATTGAGGTGGAACGTTCCATGCGCGTCCTGGACGGTGCTTGCATGGTCTATTGCGCGGTGGGTGGCGTTCAGCCGCAGTCCGAAACCGTGTGGCGCCAAGCCAACAAGTACGGCGTGCCGCGTCTGGCCTTCGTCAACAAGATGGACCGCACCGGCGCCAACTTCTTCAAGGTCTATGACCAGTTGAAGAACCGCCTGCGCGCCAATCCCGTGCCGATCGTGATTCCGATTGGTGCCGAAGACACGTTCCAAGGCGTGGTCGACCTGGTCAAGATGAAGGCGATCATTTGGGACGAAGCCAGCCAAGGCATCAAGTTCGACTACCACGATATTCCCGCCGAGCTGGAAGGCCTGGCCAACGAATGGCGTGAAAAGCTGGTTGAAGCCGCCGCCGAGTCGTCGGAAGAGCTGATGAACAAGTACCTGGAAACGGGTGCATTGGACGAAGCCGAAATCAACCTGGCCATCCGCCAACGCACCATCGCTGGCGAAATCCAGCCGATGCTGTGCGGCACCGCCTTCAAGAACAAGGGCGTGCAGCGCATGCTGGACGCGGTCATCGACTACCTGCCTTCGCCCGTGGATATTCCCGCGGTTGACGGTCAGGACGACGAAGGCAATCCCATCACGCGCGAAGCTGACGACGGCGAGAAGTTCTCGGCGCTGGCATTCAAGCTGATGAGCGATCCGTTCGTGGGTCAACTGACCTTCGTGCGCGTCTACTCGGGCGTCCTGAAGTCGGGCGATACGGTCTACAACCCCATCAAG
Source organism: Achromobacter sp. JD-1 (assembly GCF_038594925.1). Taxonomy (NCBI): domain Bacteria; kingdom Pseudomonadati; phylum Pseudomonadota; class Betaproteobacteria; order Burkholderiales; family Alcaligenaceae; genus Achromobacter; species Achromobacter sp. JD-1. Next base: position 71,648 of record NZ_JBCGCS010000003.1, read on the forward strand.
GGCAAGAAGGAACGTATCGGTCGCATTCTGCAGATGCACGCGAACAACCGCGAAGAAATCAAGGAAGTGTTGGCAGGCGACATCGCCGCCGTGGTGGGTCTGAAAGACGTGACCACCGGCGAAACGCTGTGCGACACCGACTCCCACATCCTGCTCGAACGCATGATTTTCCCCGAGCCCGTGATTTCGCAGGCCGTGGAACCGAAGTCGAAGGCTGACCAGGAAAAGATGGGTCTGGCGCTGTCGCGTCTGGCTCAGGAAGATCCGTCGTTCCGCGTGCGCAGCGACGAAGAATCCGGCCAAACCATCATTTCCGGTATGGGCGAGCTTCACCTGGAAATTCTGGTCGACCGCATGAAGCGTGAGTTCGGCGTTGAAGCCAACGTCGGCAAGCCGCAAGTGGCCTACCGTGAAACCATCCGCAAGACCTGCGACGAAGTTGAAGGCAAGTTCGTCAAGCAGTCGGGCGGTCGTGGCCAGTACGGTCACGTGGTGCTGAAGGTTGAACCCTTGGCTCCTGGCGGTGGCTACGAATTCGTGGACGCCATCAAGGGCGGTGTGGTTCCTCGCGAATACATCCCCGCGGTGGACAAGGGCATCCAGGAAACGCTGCCTTCGGGCGTGTTGGCTGGCTACCCGATCGTCGACGTCAAGGTCACGCTGTTCTTCGGTTCGTACCACGATGTGGACTCGAACGAAAACGCGTTCAAGATGGCCGGCTCCATGGCATTCAAGGAAGGTCTGCGCAAGGCCAGCCCCGTGCTGCTGGAACCGATGATGGCCGTTGAAGTCGAAACGCCGGAAGACTACGCTGGTACCGTGATGGGCGATCTGTCCTCGCGTCGCGGCATGGTCCAAGGCATGGACGACATGGTCGGTGGCGGCAAGACCATCAAGGCTGAAGTGCCCCTGGCCGAGATGTTCGGTTACGCCACGAACCTGCGTTCGTTGACGCAAGGTCGTGCCACGTACACGATGGAATTCAAGCATTACTCCGAGGCTCCCAAGAACGTCGCTGACGAAGTCATCGCCGCTCGGGCCAAGTAAATAACCCTGGTCAGGTCCACCCATCCGGGTGGCCTGGCAGATTCAAGTTTCCTTGAAAGTTAAAGGATAGAGATCATGGCAAAAGGCAAGTTTGAACGTACCAAGCCGCACGTGAACGTGGGTACGATTGGTCACGTTGACCACGGCAAAACGACGTTGACGGCAGCTATCACGACCGTTCTGTCGAACAAGTTCGGTGGCGAAGCCAAGGGCTACGACCAGATCGATGCGACTCCTGAAGAAAAGGCTCGCGGCATCACGATCAACACCGCTCACGTCGAGTACGAAACGGAAGCGCGTCACTACGCTCACGTTGACTGCCCGGGCCACGCTGACTATGTGAAGAACATGATCACGGGCGCGGCGCAAATGGACGGCGCGATCCTGGTTGTGTCGGCCGCTGACGGCCCGATGCCGCAAACGCGTGAACACATCCTGCTGAGCCGCCAAGTTGGCGTGCCGTACATCATCGTCTTCCTGAACAAGGCTGACATGGTTGACGACGCCGAGCTGCTCGAGCTGGTGGAAATGGAAGTTCGCGAACTTCTGTCGAAGTACGACTTCCCGGGTGATGACACCCCGATCGTCAAGGGTTCGGCCAAGCTGGCGCTGGAAGGCGACAAGGGCGAACTGGGCGAGCAAGCCATCATGGCTTTGGCCGCTGCACTGGATTCGTACATCCCGACGCCCGAGCGCGCCGTGGACGGCACGTTCCTGATGCCGGTTGAAGACGTGTTCTCGATCTCGGGTCGTGGCACGGTGGTTACCGGCCGTATCGAACGCGGCATCGTGAAGGTCGGCGAAGAAATCGAAATCGTGGGCCTGGTGCCGACGGTCAAGACGACTTGCACGGGTGTTGAAATGTTCCGCAAGCTGCTCGACCAAGGTCAAGCTGGCGACAACGTGGGCATTCTGCTGCGCGGCACCAAGCGTGAAGACGTCCAGCGTGGTCAAGTGTTGGCCAAGCCGGGTTCGATCACGCCGCACACGGACTTCACGTCCGAGGTGTACATCCTGTCCAAGGAAGAAGGCGGCCGTCACACTCCGTTCTTCCAAGGCTATCGTCCCCAGTTCTACTTCCGCACGACGGACGTGACGGGCACGATCGAGCTGCCGGCCGACAAGGAAATGGTTCTGCCGGGCGACAACGTGGCCATGACGGTCAAGCTGTTGGCTCCGATCGCCATGGAAGAAGGCCTGCGTTTCGCCATCCGTGAAGGCGGTCGTACCGTCGGCGCCGGCGTCGTCGCCAAGATCCTGAAGTAATTCGGATCACTTAAGCAGCAAACAACCAGCGAGGGCGCCTCGTCGCCTTCGCCTCTCGTTCTTTAGGAAACGCCATGAAAAACCAAAAGATCCGTATCCGCTTGAAAGCTTTCGATTACAAGCTGATCGATCAATCGGCCGCTGAAATCGTCGACACCGCCAAGCGTACCGGCGCCGTTGTCCGCGGCCCGGTGCCGCTGCCCACGCGTATCCGTCGCTACGACGTCCTGCGTTCGCCGCACGTCAACAAGACGTCGCGTGACCAGTTCGAAATCCGTACGCACCAGCGCCTGATGGACATCGTTGATCCCACCGACAAGACCGTTGACGCCCTGATGCGTCTGGACCTGCCGGCCGGCGTCGACGTCGAAATCGCGCTGCAGTAAGGCGAACCGAGCCTGCTACCTTCGCCGGTAGGCTCGTAAAGAATGGCCGTATTCCCCAGGGAATGCGGCCATTTTGTTTTGCGACGTAGCCTGCGGCCGAGGTGTTCAGATCACCACCGGCTCCACGGCATTGCAGATGGCTCGCACCAGGCTGTAGACGGTCAAGGACGAGGTCTTCGGGTTTGCGGCCAAGGGCTTGCCGCGCATCGTCAGTTCAAATTCGCCGAACGCACCCCTGGCGTGAACGTGATGCACGTTGTCCTGCACATCGGGGTCCGCCAACAGACGCACACGGGTATGGTCCAGCCCAAGCCCGGCCAGCGCAAGCGTGGCTGCCACGTTGGCATTTTTCGGATACGTGGCCGCCGCTTCGCGCGCGGTGCCTTCGAAAATAACCGTAGCGCCGCGGCCCAGCGATGCCAGATCGAACTGCTTGTCCGCTGGCGTGCCGGTCCAGGCAAGCGGTGGTTTGCGGCCGGTGTACACCACCTCGTCCAGACCCCCATGCCGTGCCGCAGCCAGCGCATCAATGGCGCCGATCGCGCCGGACAGCAGTTGCACGCGCGCCTGGCCGGCGCGCGCGGCTTGTTCCAACTCTTCAATGAGCCCCGGTGCCGCCAAGGCGCCTACTGAGGCGACGACGCAAGGGATCCCCGCGCGCAGGGCGGGCAACACATGTTCGACGATGGCGCCGTGGCCGGCGCATTCCACCAGCAAGTTCGGGCGCGTGGGCGCCGCGTCAAGACTGGCGTGAATGGTGGCCTGCGGCGCCCAGGGCTGGATGCGCTGGCGCGCATCGTCCAGGTGCGATGCGGGCACAAGCACCGTGGTCACCGCCAAGTCAGTACGGCTGGCAAGCAACTCCAGCGCGGCAACGCCGATTGCGCCGCAGCCCACCATGGCTATCTTCAACATCGGTACATCCTCAAATTGGTACGGGTTCAGGGTCAGGTCCTTCCAGAGACGACGTTGTGCTCTGCCAATGGCGGTACATAATCGAGCGAGGCGGACAGTTCATTCGCAGCGGCGCATACCGCGTGGATGACGGAGGCTTCGTCGATGGTCGGTTCTTCAGGGCTTAGGGTGGGGATGGTGACGCCCAACGCAGCGATGACTCGGCCGCTGGCATCGCGCACGGGCGCCGCAATGCTGCCGACGATAGCTTCATAGAAGCCGCGTTCAATCACATAGCCTCGCGCCAGATCTTTCTGAAGCAAGGCGTGCAGCGCCGGCACGCTGCGTGGCGTGTGCGCTGAGTGCGGCGGCAAGGGATCGGCGCCATAAAGATCAAAAAGTTCGGGCAGGGAAAGGTCGCACATGACAGCCCGGCCAAGCAGCGTTGCATGGGTCGGCAGGCGGGTGCCGACGAAGACCGTGCTGACGAAGGGCGTGGGCGCGGAGACCTTGGCGACGACGACCGCCGAGCGGCGGTCGCGCACCACCAGATTGGTGGAATAGCCGGTAGCGTCACGCAGGCGTTCCAACAACGGCCGGCCCAGGTCGGTGAGTTCCAGCGACGCCAGATACTCAAAGCCCAGGCGCAGCACGGCCGTATCCAGCCTGTACGCCGCGCCGCCATCGGCCTTGCGGACGAAACCCAGGGTCTCGAGCGTGTTCAACATCCGGAACACGGTCGAGCGTGGAATGTTCAACCGGCGCGCCAATTCCGGGGCGCCCAGCACACGATCTTGACGGCTGAACTCGCCCAGTAGCCGCAAGCCTCGCTCAAGCGCCGGTACGGTGTAGCGCTTGTCTTGCATCACGTTGGGGTCTTCAAGCAAAGGGGAGCTCCGACTTGACGCCGCCGTTCCTGGCCGAGCCGCGCACGATCTCGGCGACTTGTGCAGGGCGCTCGATATGGCAGGCGTGGCCCGCGCCGTCGATCAGTGCAAACGAAGCGTGCCAGGCTTGTGCCACGGTTTGGCCTTGAGCGGCTGGCGTGATGACGTCGAGCTCGCCCACCCGCACGTCCACCGGCATGGCGGGTGCTGGACGGGACAGGAGGTCGCTGTTGCACAGGAGGCTGACCGCTTGGCGGTAACCGGTCGGCGAAATCTGGCGCATGTTCCAGCTCGCCCATTCCCGCATGGCCGGCGTCGCCGCATTCGATAGCAATGCAGCAGCCCGTTGCGCGGCGATGCCCTCGATGCCTTCTGCCTCCAATAAGGTCAAGCGGCGCGTGCGTACGGCCTCGCGTTGTGCCTCGTCATGGCTTGCGTACCCTTGGGCGGGACTGAGCAGCACCAGCCGCCGAATCGCTACCCGCGCGTTGCCGGCCCCGCGCGCCGCATAAGCGCCCGCCACGATGGCGCCAAGGGAATGGCCCACGAGCACGCATTCCGACACCTCCGCATGCGCCAGCAACTGATGCAAGGCGTCGGCGTAATCGTCGGCCGACGGATGCGCCTGGGGCAGCGGCGTGGAACCGGCATAGCCTGGCGCGTTCCAGGCGATGACACGAAACCCGTCTCGCAACATCAGCGCGACATCCAGCCAGCAGCCGGCGGCAGACCCGATGCCGTGCAGCAAAACCACGGCGGGGCCGGTGCCCGAGCTTCGGTAGGTGAGGGTGCCGATCGCCGAGGGCGCCTGGTGCAAAGGGAAGCCTTTATCCAGGTCTTCAAGTCGGGCGGACAGGGCGCGCGTCGGGTCGGGCCCCAGGGCAGATCCCGTTGGCGACACGGAAGAAGTGAGTGCAGTGGGCATACGGGTAATCCCGGGAATGGTTTTTGATGCAGCGCAATTATACTGCGTTCGTCTCATTTGCAAATCAACGTTTCACCAATAAAACGTATGCCACGCCGATTTTGCAACGGCCGGGCAGCAGCGCCAGCCGCCCGGCCCTAACGCGTGGAAGTACAAACCCAGGGGAATACCAGCATGACTCAGTACTCGCCGCGCCGTGCGGTTTCCGTCGGCCTCGCCGTCGCCTTCGCCAGCCTGGCGCCCATCGCCACCCATACCGTGCACGCGGCGCCGGCCGTGGAGGCATCGTCCATCACCCTCTACGGCCTGATTGACATGGGCTTCCGGTCGGACACCAATGACCACGCCACCAAGCTCAGTGTCGACAGCGGTATTTCGAGTCAATCGCGGTGGGGCCTGCGCGGGGTAGAGGACCTGGGCAATGGCCTGGCAGCTACATTCCAGTTGGAAAGCGGCTTCAACGGCGACAACGGCACCAACACACAAGGCCGGCTGTTCGGCCGCCAGGCCACGGTCGGATTGAAGGGCGGATTCGGCGAGGTACGGGTGGGACGCCAAGTGGTGTTCGGCTATGCATGGACGCCGTTTGTCGCCAGCCCGTTCGGCGTGTCGTGGTCGCGCAATTCGATCGGCAATACCTTTGGCTATAAATCGGGCGACTTCGGCGTCGACGGCCGCATCAGCAATTCCGTCCTGTACTTCACGCCAGCCTGGAATGGGCTCGAGGCGGGCATCGGCTACAGCTTTTCGCCCGATGCGGAGCAGGGCTTCCGGACGGCTGACAATGACCGCGTGGTGACGGCCGGCCTGCGCTACGGCCACGGCCCGCTGAAGCTGGCCGCCACCTACGAGCAACTGAACGCGTCGAACCTGACCCCAGCACGCCGCGACGCCAAGAACCTGCAGTTGGCCGCCGCTTACGATTTCGAGATCTTGAAGCTGCACGCCGGCTACAACGAACAGCGCGACATCAATCTGAACCCCGCGCCCGGCTACGTCGCCGCCGGTGGCGACCGCGACCGCGTCTACACGTTCGGCGTCAGCGTTCCGGTTGGTCGCGGCCGCGTCATGGCCAGCTACCAACACGCCGTGCTTTCCCAGGCATCTGGCGTTGGGGTGGCCTACCAGCACTACCTGTCCAAGCGCACGAACCTGTACGTGCTCTTCAACGATACCGACACGCGCGACCACACCACGGGCGACGACATCAGCCGTCGCCAGTTTGGCGTCGGCATCCAGCACTCGTTCTGATCGCAATCCCCGTCTTTTCCCGCCAGGAATGGCCTGGCCGAACGTGACCAAAAGGAAACGCCATGAATGCTGCACCCCAAAACCACGACATCCCCGTTCCCGAGCAGGAGAACCCCCAATTCGCCAGTTGGAAGCGCCCGAAGGACAAGACGCTGGGCGAATGGATGGAGACTCGGGTCGCCCGCCGCGCGACGCGGTCCTACGACTGGAACGCGCTGGGCTGGCAGGCCGAAGTCGACCCCGTCTATCGCCGTGCGCAAACGCGCTACATCGGCACCGGCGCGGCTGGCGTGCGCGACGACCAGAACTCGATTCCGGCCGAGCACTTCACGTTCTCCACGATGGTGCTGCCCGCCGGCTGCGAAGGTCCCATGCACGTACACCCCGATGTCGAAGAGGCCTTTTTCATCCTGCGCGGCCACAACATCCGCTTGTTCCTGGAATACCAGGGCGAGACCTTCGAAACCGTGCTGGGCGAACGCGATGTGATCTCGGTGCCGCCTGGCATCTATCGCGGGCTGCGTAACGAAGGCCAGGAGGAAGCGCTGATGTGCGTGATGCTGGGCGCGAACCGCCCGGACCTGCCGGACTATCCCGCCGACCATCCGATCGCCATCGCCAAGGCGGAGCGTAAGCGCGCTGCGGCAGCGGCGAAGGCGTGATGCGTGTGTCTCGCAGTATCTGCCGTAACGAGCCCCCGAATTTAGCCCCTGTATGAAGTCCCCGTTTGGAGACCCCTTGATGAATCGCAGATCTTTCCTGGGGGCGGCCGCCGGCATGGCGGGCGCCCTGATGTTGCCCGCGGCGGGTGCGGTGCATGCCGCACCGGGCGGCAAATTCACGTTCCTGACGCCGTTCACGCTGTCCTTGGCATTCGCGCCTGTGCTGTATGCATCGGCATCTGGCAAGTTCAAGGCGCAAAGCCTGGACCTGCGCGTGGAAGTCGGCCGTGGCGCGGCGCAAGCCGTGCAACTGGCCGCCGCAGGCCAGGTCAACGCCGGCCGCACGGGCGCCGCGAACTATATGTCGGCCCGCGCGCAAGGCAACTCCGACGTCGTCGCCTTCGGCACCATTGCCCAGATTTCGCCCTTCGTCGTAGTGTCCGCCGAGCGCGCGCCAATCACGGACGCGCGCGATCTGGCCGGCAAGATCGTCGGGCTGGCCTCGTTCGGGGGCTCGATGGAAGCGACCTTGAACCTGATGCTGGCGCATGCTGGGGTGGACCCGAAGTCGGTGCGCCGTGAACGCGTGGCCGACGGCCCCGCCTCGTTCGCGATGATTGAGGCCGGCCGCCTGCATGCGTTCTTTGGCAATACCAGCACGGTGTCGCGTTTGCGGGCGCAAAAGCTGGCAATCTCGGTCATGCATGCCGACGACGGCGTACCCGGCCAGGTCTATGTGGCGCGCGAAAGCGAACTGGCGGCAAACCGTGACGGCTATGTCGCCTTCACTCGGGGCGTGGTGCAAGCCGTGAGGGAACTGGCCGCAATGGATGACGCAGCGCTGCTGCAAGCCATTGCGCTGATGGGGGGCGCGTTCGATATCCCTGGTATCGACAAAACGGATATCGCGCTGCAAGACCTGCGCGGCAACCGCGAACTGTGGCTGAGCCATGGCGCCGAGCAGGCGGTGCGCAACGATCCCAAGCAATGGCAGGAAGGCAGCAAGCTGCTGCTGGACGCCGGCCTGATGCGCGCGACCGATCGCAAGCTCTATACCAACGACATCTGGGAGAGTGCCGTTGCCTGACGCTCTATCCATAGCGCCGGCGGTGGATGCCGGCACGGCGATCGTCCGCTTCGTCGACGTCACCAAGAAATTCAAGACCGACTCGGGCGTAACCATCGCCTTGCAGGGAGTGAACCAACATATCGCGCCGGGTGAGTTCGTGGCCATCATCGGGCCGTCCGGCTGCGGCAAGTCCACCCTGCTGCGGCTGTTGTGCGGTTTGGAATCGCCCAGCGAAGGCCAGATCGACTGGCCGGGGCGGGGCGCTTCCAACCCGGTTCGTTTCGGCGTCGCCTTTCAAGAGCATCGTCTGCTGCCATGGCTGAATATCGAGCAGAATGTGGCGCTGCCCAAGCTGATGACTACGGGGGCTACGCGCGCCGACTTGGAGCGCGCTCGCCAGTTGTGCGCCATGGTCGGCCTTGGCGGATTCGAAAAGCGCAATCCGTCGGAGCTATCGGGCGGCATGCGCCAGCGTGCCTCGTTCGCGCGGGCGTTGTTCTCAACCCCCGAGTTGCTGCTGCTGGATGAGCCCTTCGGTGCGTTGGATGCACTGACTCGCGAGCAGATCATTGCGGACGCCGAACGCATCTGGATGCGCGAGGGCTTCGCGGCGTTCCTGATTACTCACTCGATCAGCGAGGCCGTGCATCTGGCCGACCGCGTCATTGTCATGTCTGCCCGTCCGGGCCGCGTGGCGGCGGAGATCCGCGTGGATCTGCCGCGTCCGCGCACCGAGCAGCGCGAACACCCCGACTATGCTCGGCTGTGCGCCGAACTGCGCAAGCACCTGGAGATCTGAATGAAACGCTTCGCCATTCAACTCTGTTCCGTGGTGGTGTTCTTTGTCCTGTGGAAAAGCTATGTGACGCTTTTTGACGTGTCGCCGCTGGTGCTGCCGCCGCCCGAGGACGTGCTGGCCGCGCTGGTGCAGTTGATGCAGCGGCCCGATACCTATTTCCACATCTATACGACGCTGGCCGAATGCCTGGGCGGGTTCGTGATCGCGGTGGTGTTGGGCACATTGATCGGCCAGGTGCTGGGCAGGGTCGAGCTGCTGGACACGATCTTCAAGCCGTTCGTCGTCGCCTTGCAACTGACGCCCAAGGTCGCGCTGATTCCGCTCTTTATCCTTTGGTTTGGTTTTGGCATCGAATCCAAGATCGTGATCTCGGCCTTGATGGCGTTCTTTCCCGTGTTTGCCAATAGCTATCTGGGAGCGAAATCGGTCGACACTGGCCTGGTCGAAGTCTTCCAGGTGGGCAACGCGACCGGCCGCCGCCGTTTCCGCCTGTTGGTGATACCGGCGTCGCTGCCTTATATATTGACGGGCATGGAGATGGCGATCGTGTTGTCCATCATTGGCGCGGTGGTGTCGGAGTTCGTGGCCGGCTCGCGCGGGTTGGGCTACCTGGCCACCGTCAAGTTGCAGGACATGGAGGTCGACACGCTATTCGCCGTGGTACTGCTGCTGGCCATGATCGGCTTTGTGCTCTACTTCGCGGTGGGTTCGCTGCGCAAGGTGCTGATCCCCTGGCACGAGTCCGGCAGGGCCAGGAAGGGGGCTTGACTCATGGCCTTGAGGCGCGCTGTCTCTCGGTAAGCGGTCACTTACTGTCCCAAGGGCGCCCTGTTCGCGGGGCTGCCTGTTGGGCAATCCAATCGGGAACCCGTCCGGTAACCGATTCGGCCCGTTTGAAGTGTGGCAAAACAGCCCACTTCCCCACGCCCAAAGCGGGCTAAGTGCTTGTGCCGCCTGAAAAAATCATGCTAATATGCCAAGCTTGCCATTTTGTGGCGAGTCTAACTATGGGCGGATTAGCTTGAATTGCTCCTTTGCTGCAAGGCAAAGAAGTCGCTAGAGGTAATACCAACCAGGTTGAACATAGTCGTAGGGCAAAGGCCGTTACCTTTTGCCTGATTAGCCCTGACCAATCGCAGTCAGGAATGGAGAAAACGATGTCGAATTCGACACCCACGCCCGCCGCTCACCGGCTGGGGCTGGTGGGTCGCAAGGTCGGCATGACCCGCATTTTTACCGAGGAAGGTGAATCCATCCCGGTAACCGTGCTGGACGTGTCTAACAACCGCGTGACCCAAGTTAAGTCGCTGGAAACCGACGGCTACGCCGCGATCCAGGTGGCTTATGGCACTCGTCGTGCCTCGCGTGTGGCTCAGCCGCAAACGGGCCACTACGCCAAAGCCGGCACTGAAGCCGGTAGCATCCTCAAAGAATTCCGCCTTGATCCCGCTCGCGCTGCTGAATTTGCAGCCGGTGCCGTGATCGCCGTGGAATCCGTGTTCGAAGCCGGCCAACAGGTCGACGTGACGGGCACGACCATTGGTAAAGGCTTCGCCGGTACCATCAAGCGTCACCACTTCGGTTCGCAACGCGCGTCGCACGGTAACTCCCGTTCGCACCGCGTCCCGGGCTCGATTGGCCAAGCTCAAGATCCGGGTCGCGTGTTCCCGGGTAAGAAGATGGCTGGTCACCTGGGTGATGTCACCCGCACCGTTCAAAACCTCGACGTCGTTCGCGTTGACGTTGAGCGTGGCCTGCTGCTGGTCAAGGGCGCTGTCCCCGGCCACGCTGGCGCCGACATCGTCGTGCGCCCGGCCATCAAGGCCCCGGCCAAGAAGGGAGCGTAAGTAAATGGATCTCAAGCTCCTGAACGACCAAGGTCAGGCCGCTGCTACGTTCAGCGCGCCCGATACGATCTTCGGCCGTGACTTCAACGAAGCACTGATTCATCAGATCGTGGTGGCTTTCCAAGCCAATGCCCGTGCCGGCAACCGCGCTCAGAAGGATCGTGCCGAAGTTAAGCACTCGACCAAGAAGCCCTGGCGCCAGAAGGGTACCGGCCGCGCACGCGCTGGTATGACTTCGTCGCCGCTGTGGCGTGGCGGTGGTCGGATTTTCCCGAACTCGCCCGAAGAGAACTTCAGCCAGAAGGTCAACAAGAAGATGTACCGCGCCGGGATCCGTTCGATCTTGTCGCAACTGGCTCGTGAAGACCGTATCGCCGTTGTCGAATCGTTTGATCTGGAATCGCCCAAGACCAAGGCTGCTGCTGCAAAGCTGAAGAGCCTGGGCCTGGACTCGGTCCTGATCATCACCGACAGCGTTGATGAGAATGTTTACCTCGCCACCCGCAACTTGCCGCACGTTGCTGTTGTCGAGCCCCGTTATGCCGATCCGTTGTCGCTGGTCCACTACAAGAAAGTGCTGATCACCAAGCCGGCCATCGCTCAACTCGAGGAGATGCTGGGATGAACGCTGAACGCTTGATGCAAGTCATTCTGGCTCCGATCGTGACCGAAAAGGCCACGTTCGTCGCTGAGAAGAATCAGCAAGTCGCTTTCCGTGTCGTGGCTGACGCTACCAAGCCGGAAATCAAGGCTGCCGTCGAACTGCTCTTCAAGGTGCAGGTCGAGTCCGTGCAGGTCCTCAACCGTAAGGGCAAAGTCAAGCGCTTTGGCCGATTCGTTGGCCGTCGCCGTAATGAGCGCAAGGCTTACGTGTCGCTCAAGGACGGCCAGGAAATCGACTTTGCGGAGGTGAAGTAAATGGCCCTCGTAAAAGTTAAGCCGACTTCGGCTGGCCGCCGTGGCATGGTGAAGGTTGTTAGCCCGAACCTGCACAAGGGTGAGCCCTACGCGCCGCTGCTGGAAAAGAAGACCCGTGGTTCTGGCCGTAACAACAACGGTCACATCACGATCCGTCACCGTGGTGGTGGTCACAAGCAACACTACCGTGTCGTCGACTTCCGTCGCGACAAGGACGGTATCCCGGCAAAGGTCGAGCGTCTGGAATATGACCCCAACCGTACGGCGCACATTGCACTGCTGTGCTACGCCGACGGCGAACGTCGTTACATCATCGCTCCGCGTGGTCTGGAAGTGGGTGCTACCTTGCTGTCGGGCACCGATGCTCCGATCCGCGCTGGTAACACGCTGCCGATCCGCAACATCCCGGTGGGTACGACGATTCACTGCGTCGAAATGCTGCCTGGCAAGGGTGCTCAAATGGTCCGTTCGGCCGGCGCTTCCGCCGTCCTGCTGGCTCGCGAAGGCATCTACGCTCAGGTTCGTCTGCGCTCGGGTGAAGTTCGCCGTGTGCACATCGAATGCCGCGCCACCATTGGTGAAGTCGGTAACGAAGAACACAGCCTGCGCCAAATCGGCAAGGCCGGTGCAATGCGTTGGCGTGGTATCCGCCCGACGGTTCGTGGCGTTGCCATGAACCCGGTGGATCACCCGCACGGTGGCGGCGAAGGCCGTACCGGTGAAGCACGCGAGCCGGTCAGCCCGTGGGGCACCCCGGCGAAGGGTTTCAAGACCCGTCGCAACAAGCGGACGAACAATATGATCGTCCAACGGCGCAAGCGCAAGTAAGAGGCGAACACTATGTCACGTTCGATCAAGAAAGGCCCGTTTGTCGATGCTCACCTGATCAAAAAGGTGGACACGGCCGTCGCGGGCAAAGACAAGAAGCCGATCAAGACCTGGTCGCGTCGTTCCACGATCCTGCCCGAGTTCATCGGCCTGACGATCGCGGTCCACAACGGCAAGCAACATGTTCCCGTGTACATCAACGAGAACATGGTCGGTCACAAGCTGGGCGAGTTCGCGCTGACCCGTACGTTCAAGGGCCACGCTGCGGACAAGAAGGCGAAGAGGTAAGCGATGGAAACTACTGCCATTATCCGTGGGGTGCACATCTCGGCACAGAAGACCCGTCTGGTTGCGGACTTGATCCGTGGTCAGAAGGTCGGTCGTGCCCTGGAAATCCTCACCTTCTCGCCGAAGAAGGCTGCCGTCATCCTGAAGAAGGCTGTCGAGTCCGCCATCGCCAACGCCGAGCACAACGACGGCGCCGATATCGACGAACTGAAAGTCACCACGATTTTTGTGGACAAGGCTCAGTCGATGAAGCGCTTCTCCGCTCGCGCCAAGGGCCGCGGCAACCGTATCGAGAAGCAGACCTGCCATATCACGGTCAAGGTCGGAGCTTAAGGAGTCACGATGGGTCAGAAAATTCACCCCACTGGGTTCCGTCTCGCGGTCACCCGTAATTGGTCCTCGCGTTGGTTCGCCGACGACAAGGCCTTCGGCACGATGCTTGCCGAAGACATTCGCGTTCGCGAGTACCTGAAAAAGAAGCTCAAGAGCGCCTCCGTTGGTCGCGTGATCATCGAGCGTCCGGCCAAGAATGCCCGCATCACCGTCTACTCGGCTCGTCCGGGCGTGGTGATCGGCAAGCGCGGCGAAGACATCGAAAACCTGAAGGCTGATCTGCAGCGTCTGATGGGCGTGCCCGTGCACGTCAACATCGAGGAAATCCGCAAGCCGGAAACCGACGCTCAACTGATCGCCGACTCGATTTCGCAACAGCTCGAGAAGCGCATCATGTTCCGTCGCGCAATGAAGCGCGCGATGCAAAACGCGATGCGTCTGGGTGCCCAAGGCATCAAGATCATGAGCGCGGGCCGTCTGAACGGTATCGAAATTGCTCGCACCGAGTGGTATCGCGAAGGCCGTGTGCCGCTGCACACCCTCAAGGCCAATATTGACTACGGCACCTCCGAAGCCCACACCACGTATGGCGTGATCGGCATCAAGGTCTGGGTCTATAAGGGCGACATGCTGGCTAACGGCGAATTGCCGCCGGAAACCGCTACCCCGCGCGAAGAAGAACGTCGTCCGCGCCGCGCTCCGCGTGGTGATCGTCCGGACGGTGCTCGCACCGGTCGTCCGGGTGGCCGTGGTCGTGGTGGTCCCCGCAAGGCGGACGCTGCTCCGGCGCCTGAAGGAGAATAACCATGCTGCAACCCTCTCGCAGAAAGTATCGCAAAGAGCAGAAGGGCCGCAACACCGGTCTGGCGACTCGTGGTACCCACGTGTCGTTCGGCGAATTCGGTCTGAAGGCCACCGGCCGTGGCCGTCTGACCGCTCGCCAGATCGAAGCCGCTCGTCGTGCTATCAATCGTCACATCAAGCGTGGCGGCCGTATCTGGATTCGCATTTTCCCGGATAAGCCCATCTCGCAAAAGCCCGCCGAAGTCCGCATGGGTAACGGTAAGGGTAATCCTGAGTACTGGGTCGCTGAAATTCAGCCCGGCAAAGTGCTCTACGAAATGGAAGGTGTGAGCGAAGAGATCGCGCGTGAAGCTTTCCGCCTGGCCGCTGCCAAGCTGCCGATTTCGACCACGTTCGTCGCGCGTCATATCGGTGCTTAAGGAGTACTAACATGAAAGCTAGCGAACTCCGTTCGAAAGACGCCGCCGAGCTCGGCAAAGAGCTCGAAAGCCTGCTGAAGGCACAATTCGGTCTGCGTATGCAGAAGGCCACGCAGCAACTGGCCAACACCAGCCAGCTGCGCAACGTGCGTCGCGACATTGCGCGCGTTCGTACCTTGCTGACCGAGAAGGCAGGGAAATAAACATGAGCGAAACTCAAAACACCCAAGTGGCCAAGCGCCAGCGTACGCTGGTTGGCAAGGTCGTCAGCAACAAGATGGACAAGACTGTCGTTGTGCTCGTTGAGCGCCGCGTCAAGCACCCCATCTTCGGCAAGATCATCATGCGTTCCGCGAAGTACAAGGCGCACGATGAATCGAACCAATACAACGAAGGCGATACGGTTGAAATCGCTGAAGGCCGTCCCATCTCGCGCTCGAAGTCGTGGCGTGTGGTGCGTCTGGTTGAAGCCGCACGTATCATCTAAGTGATGCAGTCATCGGAACGGTTCGCCGTTCTGATATAAAACGGCAAGGGCTAAACCCCTTGCCGTTTTTTTTCGTCCTTGAGATCTATGTCGATGCGGGTCAGGAACATCATGCGCAGTACCGTACGGGCCTATGTGCTTGTCGCCGCCTTGTGCTTGGCTGGTACCGCCGCCGCGCAAGCGTTGGACGCGGGCGCAGGTAACGGCCCGGCGCCACCACCCGATGACGCCCGTGCCGGTAAGAACGTCTTGAACGCCGGGCCCGAGCCTCGCGTGAAGCTGCCTCCCGGGTCCCGCGACCACGCCGCCATATTCGGATCGGATGACGACGACGAGCAGGCGTTGGCCTCGCAGGAACAGACGCTGGAAAATCAGCGCAATCAACTGCTATTGCTGGAGCGCCTGTTCACTCAGAAGCCGGCCAGCGCCGCTGGAACTGCGCCGGCCATGATGCCGCTGAATACGGGTTCGACGATGCGGCCCTTGCAGCCTACGCCGGCCGGCTCGCAGCTTGACCGAGGCAAGATCGAAGAGATGCAGCGGCGCGTCGACAGCCTCCGGCGCGAGGCGGACACGTTGCGTCAAAGCGGAAAGTGACCGTCGCTGCGGTTGCTGCCTGGTCCTTGCCGTCTTTGAAACGCAGCGTAGCCATTATCGGCGCAAGCGTTGTTACACCCCCCCGTGGCTCCTGATATAAATCCTGTCAGCGCAACCATTGCGCTGACAATTCTGACCACAGGAGTGGCAATTATGATCAGGTCCGCGGGCAAGCTTGGCGTTGCAGGTTTCATGGTGTTGGCGGGCGCGGGTTTCTCAACATCCGCAAGCGCTCAGAGCATTGTTTTCAAGGATGTGGAGATCTCTCGGCCAATCCACGACAGCGTACTGGTCGTTGGGAGCGATAGTCGGGCGCGCGCCGGCATGGAAGTCCGGGAGTTGCAGAGAACGATGGATGAGGTCCGCGACCAAACACGTACATTGGACGGCCTGAAGAACGAGAACCGCGCGCTGCAACGCAAGGTGGACGATCAGGAGAAAAAAATCGCTGCATTGGAGCGCAAGCAAAGCGATAGCAACCGAAGTAGCAGTACCAGCAACAACAACAGCGCAAACGAGCGTCAGTTCAGCGCGATGCAGCGGCAGATTGATCAGTTGAGCCGCGACCTGGATCGCATACGCAGCAAGGTGAAGTAAGGCGACAAGCCTCGCGCGCGGCATGGTGGGCATGCCAGCGCGCGCAGGCGTTTTTGGGTGTTAGCGCCGCCGCGCGAACTCCCTCAATCGCCCCGCGATTCCCGTCGGAAAGTAATACACCGACACCACGAACAGAATCCCCAGCCATAGCAGCCAGCGGTCAGGTTCAAACAGCAGCGCCAATGGCGCAACGCCCGTCACCGCGTCGTGGATGACTTGCAGGCCGTCTTGCAGATAGCTTTGCGCGAACACGAACAGGCTGGCGCCCACCACCGCGCCATACATCGTCCCCATGCCGCCTATCACCAGCATCAGCAAGATATTCAGCATGATCTCGAACGACAGCGTGGTGTCCGGGCCGTTGTAGCGTAGCCAAAGCGCGTACAGCGCGCCGGCCAGCGTGGCGAACGCGGCGGCAAGCAGGTTCGACAGGCTGCGGTACAGCACGGTGCGATAGCCGATGGCCTCGGCGCGGAAAGGATTTTCGCGAATGGCCTGAAGCACCCGGCCGAAGGGTGAATTGACGATGCGCAGCAGCATCAGGAACAACACCACGCAGACCGCGGCGATCAGGTAGTACGTGATGATCCGGCCGTCGATCGTGACGCCGAAGACGGGTTCGGAGAAGGGCCGGAACGCCGGCCGCAACAGTTGCGGCACCTTGAAGTTCAGGCCGTCTTCGCCGCCTGTCAGGTCCGACAGTTGCGACACCAGCGTCTGGAACGCGGCGGCGACCGCCAGCGTGATCATCGCGTAGAAAATGGCGCGCACCCGCAGGCTGGCCAAGCCGATCAGCAAGGCAAATGCCAGCGACACCGCTAGGCCCGCGCCCACCCCCGCGAATATCGCCGTCCACCCCGGTTCCATCCGGATGCTGGCGATCGCCACACCATAGGCGCCAACGCCGAAGAACATGGTGTGCGCAAAACTTACGATGCCGGTGTAGCCCAAGAGCAGGTCATAGCTGGCAACCAGGATGACGAACACCAGGATCTTGGCGGCCACCGCCAGCGATTTGGGGCCGGGAAAGAGGAAGGGCGCGGTAGCGAGCAAGGCGACGATGGCAATCAGCGCTAGCGCCAGCAGCGGGCTGCGGGGCGGGTCGCCGGAGAGCAGGCGGAATGACATGTCTGGGCTCCTAGCGGTTCGTGACCGGATACACGCCTTGCGGGCGCCACAACAATATGGCGACCATCAGCGCGATGTTCGAGAACAGGGCCGCCTTGGGAAGCAGGAATCCCGTGTAGTTGGCCATCAAGCCGACCAGCAACGCACCGATCAGGCAGCCGACCGTCGAACCCAGGCCTCCGATCATGATGACGATGAAGATAAGCACGTTCACCTGTGCCCCCAGTTGCGGCACGATCGACTGCTGGTACATGCCCCACAGCACGCCGCCCAGCCCCGCCAGCATCGACCCCGCGACGAATACGCCCACGAACAGATGGCGGATCCGGTAGCCCAGGCTCTCGACCATTTCGCGGTCTTCGACGCCCGCGCGGATCAACAGCCCCAGCTTGGTACGGTTCAGCAGCCACAGCATGCCACCCAGCACCAGCAGGCCGACCGCCAAGGCAACGATACGAAATTTCTCGATGGCCGCATCGCCCAGCAGGAATGCGCCACGCAGCGCCTCGGGCAGCGGTAGCGACAGGGTTTGCGGACCCCAGATCATCTTGATGATCTCTTCACCAATGATCATGCCGCCCATCGTGATCAGGATCTGCTTCAGATGCTGGCCATACACGGGCCGCACGATCACACGTTCGAAGGCCAGGCCGACGGCGCCCGCCACCAACATGCCCACAATCATGGCCGGCAGTACGGCGGCCAGGTTGATCCACAGGCTGCCCGTTTGGGTCCAGTCGGACATCGCTCCCAGCACGGTCGCGGCCATGTAGGCGCCAATGGCGATGAACAGGCCGTGGCCAAAGTTCAGGACGTCCATCAGCCCGAACACCAGCGTCATGCCGGACGCGACGATGAAGATGATCATGCCCATTGCCAGGCCCGCCAGCGTCAGCGTGATCCAGGTGGAGAACGAGCCCACCAAGGGCAGCGCCAGCGCGGCCAGCGCCAGCACCAGCAGAACCGGGCGCAGATCCGCCCGGTCGCGCGGCAAGGGGGTATCGATATCCAGCGTGTTCATTGATGGCTTCCCAGCGACAGGCCCAGCAGCCGCGTCTGTAGTGCGTCGTCTTGCGCCAGCGCTTGCATGCCGCCCGCATGGACGACACGGCCGTTGTCCATGACGGCGACATGGTCGCCGACCCGCCGCGCGAAGTTGAAGTTCTGTTCGACCAGCAAAATGGTGGTGGACGCTTGCTTGAGTTCAAGAAAGGCGTCGATCATGTTCTGGATGATGGCGGGCGCGAGGCCCTTGCTGGGCTCGTCGATCAGCAGCAGCCGGCGCGGCTCGATGATGGCGCGCGCCACCGCCAGCATCTGCTTTTGTCCGCCTGAGAGCTTGCCGGCCGGGTGCAGCCAGAACTTCCGTAGCGCGGGGAAGAACCCGAATATCCATTCCAGCCGGCCCGTGTCGAGCTGATCCGCGTTCTTGGCCTGACGCGCGGCCAGCAGAATGTTCTCTTTCACGGACAGGTCCGCAAAGATCCCCATGTTCTCGGGCACGTAGGCCATGCCCATGCGCGCCATGTCGGGTGGTGACTTGCGCGTTGCCGACCCACCGATGGGCGTGCCTTCAAACGTCACCTGACCTTGTGACGCGCGCCACAAACCCATGATGGTGCGTAGCGTGGTGGTCTTGCCGGAGCCATTGCGGCCCAGCAGCATGGTGACGGCCGAAGCCGGTACCGAAAGGTCCACCCCATGCAGGATGTGATACGCACCAATGTGCGTGTGCACGTCCTTCAGTTCAAGCAGCAGGGGCGCGCTCATGCAGGCTTCTCCGTGGGGGCGACGCCCAGGTACGCCTGCTGCACGATGGGCGACGCGATGACGGCGGCGGGGTCGCCATCGGCCATCAGTTGGCCGTTATGCAGCACGACGATGCGGTCGGCAAGTTCGCGCACGACGTCCATCTTGTGTTCAACCAGCAGTATCGTTTTTGTCGGGTCGTTCTTTATCTCTCGGATCAGTTCAAGCACCACTGGCACGTCGTCCACGCTCATGCCCGCCGTGGGCTCATCGAACATGAAGACCTGTGGCTCCAGCGCGATCAGCATGGCGATTTCCAGTTTGCGCTGATCGCCATGCGGCAGGTCGGCAGCAGCCTGGTCGCGGCGTGCCGACAGGCGGGTGCGCTCAAGCAGCTCATCCGCGCGCGCCAGCAGGGTCCGGTCGTCATCCCACGTTCGCCAGAAGCGGATCTGGCGCCAGCTCATGCCTTGCTGTCGGGATTGCAGCGCCAGCCGTACGTTCTCGTGCACGGACAGACGCGGAAACAACTGCGTCAACTGAAACGCGCGACCCAGCCCCGCATGCATGCGCGCGGGGGCGGATAGCGAGGTCAGGTCGTGCCCATTCAAGCGCACCGAACCCGTGCTTGCGCGCAACTGGCCGGAGATCAGATTGAAGTACGTGGTCTTGCCCGCGCCGTTCGGGCCAACGATGGCCGTCAGCGTGCCGGGCGCAAAGCCACAACTGACGTCGTTGACGGCCACGTGCCCGCCGAAACGGATGGTGAGCGATTGGGTTTCAAGCATTGCGGCGGTCGACCTTCAGCGCTTGTTCTGAATGGGCACGTTCATCTGGTCGGGTGTGATTTCCTTGACCAGATCCTGCACGGCCCATGGCACCGACGGATCGTTCTTGATGCGGAAGTGGTACATCGACTGCATGGCCTGGTGGTCTTCGGGGCGGAAGGTCATCTTGCCCTTGGGGGTATCAAAGCTCATGCCTTCCATGGCCTTGATCAGCGTGTCCGTGTCCGAATTGCCCGCAGTCTTGTTCAGCGCCGCCGCGATCGCGATGCCGGCGGACATGCCACCCGCCGTGAAGAAGTCGGGCGGTTGCCCGTAGCGCTTCTGGTGTTCAGCCACAAGCCAATCGTTGACGGGATTCTTCGGAATGCCGTAGTAGTAATACGTGGCGCCTTCCATGCCGGCCAAGGACTTCAGCGGCGTCATTGCGGCCAGCGTGTTGCCACCGGTGGCGATTTCGATGCCGAAGCGCTTGGGGTCCAGGTCCGCGATCTTGAACGGGTTGCCGGCGCCCGCCCACAGGATGAAGATGATCTTGCGCCCGGGCTTGTCCTTCAGCGCATCGAACAGGCGTTGTGCGCCCGCAGTGAAGTCGGTGGCGTTGGCGGGCAGGTATTCCTCGTGGACGATCTTGGCGTTCTTCAGCGCGCCCTTGAAGGCTTTCACGCCGTCTCGTCCGAAGGCGTAGTCCTGCGCCAGCATGGCGATGGACGTGCCAGCCTGGTCGAACGCAACGGCGTTGGCGATGGCGTCCTGCGACGAATTGCGGCCGGTGCGGAAGATGTACTTGTTCCACTTGGCTCCGGTGATGGAGTCCGCCACGGCGGGTTCGACCAGCAGGATCTTCTCGTACTCTTCAGCGATGGGCAGCATGGCCAGCGCGACACCAGACGAGGTCGGGCCGACGGCGATGTCGGCGTTGTCGTCCGCATAGGCCGAGGCCAGCTCCGCGCGGGCGACGTCCGGCTTGCCCTGGTTGTCTTTTTCGATAACGCGGATCTTGCGGCCAGCCACGGTCATCGTGCCTTGCGTGGCGTATTCCAAGCCCAGCATCAGGCCGGTCTGCGTCTGCTTGGCGTAGGCTTCCAACGGCCCGGTCTTGTCGTAGACATGGGCCACGACAAAGTCCTTGGCGGCCACGGCCGAGTTCATGCAAAGGGCCGCCAGTGCGGCCAGCAAAATGCGATTCATGGAAAGTCTCCTGTTATCTGTGGGCGCGAGCGCCCGCCATATTGTCCGGCGTGGCAAGGAATTGGCGGATGGCGTCGATCTGCGGCGCCACGTTCAAGGCGGGGGCATGGCCGCAGTCGGGGAAGTCGATGCGTGTGGCGCGTGGGCCGCGTTGCGTCATGGCGTGGGCGACTTCTGGCAGCAGCAGGTCGGAGTCGGCGCCGCGCAAGAGCAGCAAGGGCATGCGTAGCGTGTCGTAGCTGCTCCAGCGGTTGTAGTCATCGGGATGGTGCTTGAATTGGCCCACGATGGCGGGGTCGTAATGCGCCGTGAAGCGGCCATCGGGCAAGCGCCGAACCGAGGTCTCGGCCATGCGCCGCCATTGCGCGTCGCTCTGCCAGCCGTAAGGCTTGTAGGCCACACGCAGCCACGCCTCCAGTTCGGTGACGGTGTCGAACGCGGGCGGGTTGCCCGCGTAGGCAAGGATGCGGTCGATGGCGGGTTGGGGTAGTTCGGGGCCAATGTCGTTGACAACCAGGTGCGAGATACGGTCGCGCAAGGTGGTGGCGGCGGCGTGCATGCCGGTTGCGCCGCCCATCGATGTGCCGACCCAACGCATGCGCGCAAGCGATAGGCCCTCGGCCAGCGCGAGCGCCAGACGCGCGTAGAAATCCAGCCGGTATTCAGACACCGGGTCGGGACTCCATTGCGAGAGGCCGCGGCCGATCGTATCCGGGCAGATGATGCGGTAGTCGTTCGCCAGCGCTTGTGCCAGGTCGTCGAAATCACGGCCGGTACGGGCCAGGCCGTGCCACATGACGATGGGGGGCGCATCCGGCGCGCCCCATTCCATGTAGTGCAGTTCACGGCCCTCGCAGCGCAAATAGCGCGAAACCGGCTTGTGGCGGTCGGCCATTGCGGGCGCGTTTGCCATGAGTCTCCTCCCGGGTTGTCCAGGTTGTGTGCTTATCGGGCTGACTATAGACTTGCGCCAGACGCATCCACAATGCGCCGCGCACCCCAGAGCAGGGTGAGTCAAGAGCTTGTAGACGCAAGATCAAATTGCGCTTGCCGCCGCGTTCAGGAGACCGAGACATGCCCGATACGGAATTCGCCATTTCGGCCACTGCGGGCGCCGATGGGCGTGAGCAATGGCGCGCTGCCTTGGCGGACGCATTCGGCCCGTTCGAGGTACACCGCGGCAAGCCGGATCATTTCGCTGGACACGTGCGCTACGCCCGCCGCGCCAGCCTGCAATTCAATGACCTGCACTACCAGGGACAGAAGCTGGAGCGAACGGCGGGAAACGTGTCGCGGCTGGATCAGGAGTTCTACACGTTCGGCCTGCCGCTGTCTGGCCCGCTTGCCGTGCGCCAGCAAGGCCGTGAATTTCAGGTCGAGCCAGGCTGTGTGTACCTGATGAACCAGAGCTTGCCTTATCAGGCAACGGCGCTAGGTTCTTCGGGCTATCGCAGCCTGAGCGTGTCGTTTCCGCGCAGCGCCTTGTCGCAGCGGGATTCGCGCATCGGTGCTTTTCACAAGCTGCGCATCGACGACGGCTCACCGCGCGGCGCGATGCTGGCCAGCTACATGGATCATCTGTTCAAAGGCATGGCAAGCTGGTCGGACGCCGAGGTGACCGAGCTTGGCGAACGCTTGATCGATTTGATCGTGCTGTTCCTGGTGCAGCCGGGGCAGGGGCATGCTTCGGAATCCGATAGCAGCGTCACCTTGGCGCATCGGCAACGCGTGCTGGCGTACATCCGGCAGCACCTGGCGGACCCCGCGCTCTCGCCGCAGCAGGTGGCGCAGGGCTGTGGCGTGTCGGTCGCTTACCTGCACCGCATTTTGCGGGCAGGGGGCCTGTCGGTGGAGTCCTTCATCTTTGATCAACGCCTGGACAAGTGCCGCGAGCTGTTGCTGGATCCGCGGCATCGCCATCGCGGCATCGCGGAACTGGCCTACCAGGTTGGGTTTACCCATCCATCGCATTTCAGCCGGCTGTTCAAGAGCCGCTTCGGCATCACGCCGCGCGATATGCGCGCCCGGAGTTAGACGAAAAAAAGCCCCTTGCGGGGCTTTTTGGCTGACGGTCGAAACCGATCAGATGTGCGTGATGAATTTCGTGACGAGGTAACCGTCAAACGTTTCCAGGCCGCCTTCGCTGCCGATGCCGCTGTCCTTGATGCCACCGAACGGCGTCTCGGCCAGCGCGCTGCCAAAGTGGTTGATGTTGACCATGCCGGCTTCCAGGCCGTTCGACACCTTGGTTGCCGTCTTCAGCGAGTTCGTGAAGACGTACGACGACAGGCCGAACGGCAGGCTGTTGGCGCGGCGCAGCACTTCATCGGTGTCCTTGAAACGGACCACCGGCGCCACGGGGCCGAAGGGTTCTTCGGTCATCAGCATCGAGTCGTCGGGCAATTCCGTCACGACCGTGGGGGCGAAGAAGAAGCCCTTGCGGTCCAGCGGGCCGCCGCCGACCACGACCTTGCCGCCATGCTTCTTGGCGTCGTCGATGAAGGCGCTCATGGCGGGCACGCGGCGTTCATGCGCCAGCGGGCCCATGTCGGTACCGGCTTCCAGACCGTCGCCTACCTTGATGTTCTTCAGCACGTCCGAGAAGCGCGCCAGGAACTGTTCGTAGGCGCCTTCCTGCACGTAGAAGCGGGTGGGTGACACGCAAACCTGACCGGCGTTGCGGACCTTGAACTTGGCCAGCATTTCAGCGGCGCGGTCGATGTCGGCATCGTCGAACACCAGCACGGGCGAATGGCCGCCCAATTCCATGGTGACGCGCTTCATGTGCGCGCCGGCCAGCGCGGCCAGTTGCTTGCCCACCGGCACGGAGCCGGTGAACGACACCTTGCGCACGATCGGCGAACGGATCAGATAGTCGGAAATCTTGGCGGGCTCGCCCCAGACGATGTTCAGGCAGCCCTTGGGCAGGCCGGCGTCGTGGAACATGCGGGCAATCGCCATGACGGCGCTGGGCGAATCTTCCGGACCCTTCAGCACCACCGTGCAACCGGCGCCGAGCGCGGCGGCAATCTTGCGGATGGCCTGGTTGTACGGGAAGTTCCAGGGCGTGAACGCGGCGCACACGCCGATGGGTTCACGCACGACGAACTGGCGCACGTCCGGGTTGCGGGGCGGGACCACGCGGCCGTAGATGCGGCGGCATTCTTCGGCGTGCCAGTCAGCGTGTTCGGCGCAGGAGGTAACTTCGCCCACGGCTTCGGCCAGCGGCTTGCCCTGGTCCAAGGTCATGTTGCGGCCGATTTCCTTGGCGCGCTCACGCGACAGCGTGGCCACCTTGCGCAGGATGGCGGAACGATCCATGGGAGAAGACTTCTTCCACGATTCGAACGCGCGCTGGGCGGCGGCTAGCGCACGGTCCAGATCCGCTTCGGTGGCGTGAGGCAGCTGGCCAAGCACTTCCAGCGTGGCCGGGTTGATGACGTCCTGGGTGCGCCTACCCTCGCCGGAGATGAATTCGCCGTCGATATACAGCGCCAACTGTTCATACATGCCTGTCGTTCCTTGCGAAATAGAAGTGGAGTGCGATCGCGATCGCCCACGCCAGTCTAAACCAGCTTGCGCGTGGCGGGGAGGTCCAATCCGCATCCCGAGATTGGAGCCAATCCACGGGCCGAGCCTTGCAAGGCCATGCATGCTTGGACACAATGGGGCCCTCTTACGCAGCCTGATTCCATCCCCATCGTGCAACCCGTTGATGCGCCGCTTCCCGGCAACAAACCCAGTCTGTATTCCCGCCTGCTGTTTCGCTTTATCGATTGGTTGCGCCACCGGATAGCACGGGCATCGCTGGTGGGCGACAAGCCGATCTTCCAGAACAGTCAGTTCTCGTGGATTCCAGAATTAGAGGCCCGCACTCCGGCGATCCGTGCCGAACTCACCGAATTGCTGGCCGAACGTCAGCATCTGCCGGCGTTTCACGAGATATCCCCGGACGTCGGGATGATCACGTCCGACGACCAATGGAAGACGTTTGTATTCATGGGCTACGGTCTGCGTTCCGAGCGCAACCTGGCGCGCTGCCCGGAGACCGCCCTCGCCCTGCAGGGCATACCCGGTATTCGAAGCGCGTTCTTCTCGATACTGGAACCGGGCAAGCGCATTCCGCTGCACACTGGCCCCTACAACGGCGTACTGCGCCTGCACTTGGGCCTGGTCGTACCGGAACCTGCCGAACGGTGCTGGATCGAAGTCGGGGACGAACGCTACCACTGGCAGGAAGGTCAGGCGGTGGTGTTTGACGACCTTTATCCCCATCAGGTCCACAACGATACGCCAGGCCTGCGGGCCGTGTTGTTTGTCGACTTTGAACGCCCCTGCCGGGTTCCGGTAAAATGGCTGAATCGCCTGGTGCTCAGAGCGGCCCCGTTCACGGATGAAATCCGTCGCGGCAAGGCCAATCATGACGCCTGGGAGAAGGGCTACTACCGTCAGAAATAGGGGCGGATAGCTCGAAAACCGTTCCCCTTATAGGGGAGCGTGGTCTTTTGTGCGTCATTCCAACAAAGTGCTTGCGCTCAAAAATTAACCACGCTAGAATGATCAGCTTTCCCAGATTGTCGATTGAGTTAAGGAACGTTTAGCCCTAAAAGCTAGCTTCTGAATTCGTCGTGTTGGGGGAATACCCGCAGGATTTCAACCCAGGGTCGTTGCGTTGCCAACCCGTTGCAGAGGTAGAGCGAAAGCTCTAGGTCTACAACACAAAAGCAGGGCGGCAGACCTGACGGGACCAAAACTGGCAGGAATTGCAGAGTTCCTCGGGGGGAAAACCCCGGGAAAACAGTATTTCCAGTTAAGTTGGAACAGGAAAAATCATGATCCAAATGCAGACCACGCTGGACGTGGCCGATAACACTGGTGCGCGTCATGTCATGTGCATCAAGGTGCTCGGTGGCTCCAAGCGCCGTTATGCCGGTATCGGCGACATCATCAAGGTGAGCGTCAAAGATGCGGCTCCGCGCGGACGCGTCAAGAAAGGCGAAATTTACAATGCCGTGGTGGTTCGTACCGCCAAGGGCGTGCGCCGTAAAGACGGTTCGCTGATTAAGTTCGGTGGCAATGCCGCCGTATTGCTCAACGCCAAGCTGGAGCCCATCGGCACCCGCATCTTCGGACCCGTTACGCGCGAATTGCGTACCGAGAAGTTCATGAAGATCGTGTCGTTGGCCCCGGAAGTGCTGTAAGGAGCCCTACGATGAACAACATTCGTAAAGGCGACGAAGTCATCGTCCTGACCGGCCGCGACAAGAAGCGTCGCGGTACCGTGCTGGCGCGTGTTGATGCCGACCACGTCCTGGTCGAAGGCGTCAACGTTGCCAAGAAGCACGTGAAAGCCAACCCGATGGCTAACAACCCGGGCGGGATTGTCGAAAAGACCATGCCGATCCACATCTCGAATGTGGCGCTCTTCAACCCCGCAACCGGTCGTGGCGACCGCGTGGGCGTTCAAGAAGTCGACGGTCGCAAGGTCCGCGTGTTCCGTTCCAATGGTGCCGTTGTCGGCGCCAAGGCGTAAGGGGCGATAGACATGTCTCGTTTGCAAGATTTCTACAAGAGCAAGGTCGCTGGCGACCTGCAGGCCAAGTTTGGCTACAAGAGCGTCATGGAAGTGCCGCGCATCACCAAGATCACCCTGAACATGGGTGTCTCGGAAGCCGTGTCCGATAAGAAGGTTATCGAACACGCGGTGTCGGACCTGACCAAGATCGCTGGCCAAAAGCCTGTCGTGACGAAGACCAAGAAGGCTATCGCCGGTTTCAAGATCCGCGAAAACTACCCGATTGGTTGCATGGTCACGTTGCGTGGTCAACGCATGTACGAATTTCTGGATCGCCTCGTTGCGGTCGCGCTGCCTCGCGTGCGCGACTTCCGTGGTATCTCGGGTCGTGCGTTCGACGGCCGTGGCAACTACAACATCGGGGTGAAAGAGCAAATCATTTTCCCCGAAATCGAGTACGACAAGATCGACGCGCTGCGTGGGCTGAACATCAGCATCACCACCTCCGCGAAGACCGACGAAGAAGCCAAGGCGCTGTTGACGGCCTTCAGCTTCCCGTTCCGTAACTAAGGGGCTGATGACGTGGCTAAACTTTCCCTCATCAATCGCGACATCAAGCGCGCCAAGCTGGCTGACAAGTTCGCTGCCAAGCGCGCTGAGTTGAAGGCGATCATCGACGACCAGTCGAAGACCGACGAAGAACGTTACCAAGCTCGGCTCAAGCTGCAACAGCTGCCGCGCAATGCCAATCCGACGCGCCAACGTAACCGTTGCGTGGTCACCGGTCGTCCGCGCGGTGTGTTCCGCAAGTTCGGCCTGACGCGTCACAAACTGCGTGAAATGGCGATGAAGGGCGAAATCCCCGGCATCACCAAGGCCAGCTGGTAGGAGATACATTATGAGCATGAGCGATCCCATCGCCGATATGCTGACCCGCATTCGCAATGCGCAGCAAGTGGACAAAGTTACGGTGAGCATGCCCTCCTCGAAGCTGAAGGCGGCTATTGCCGCTGTGCTGAAAGACGAAGGCTACATCGACAGCTTTGAAATCAAGGGCACCCAGGCCAAGCCTGAGCTCGAGATCACCCTGAAGTACTACGCTGGTCGTCCGGTTATCGAGCGCATTGAACGCGTTTCGCGCCCCGGTCTGCGTATCTACAAGGGCCGTACCAGCATTCCTCAGGTCATGAACGGCCTGGGCGTGGCTATCGTTTCGACCTCGCGCGGCGTCATGACCGACCGTAAGGCTCGCGCCAACGGCGTCGGCGGCGAAGTGCTTTGCTACGTGGCCTAAGGAGAAATTCGAATGTCACGTATCGCTAAGTATCCGGTCGAACTGCCCAAGGGTGTCGAAGCTGACATCAAGCAGGATCAGATCACCGTCAAGGGCCCGCTGGGTTCCCTGACTCAAGCCCTGACTGGCGACGTCACGGTTGCGATGGACGAAGGCAAGCTCACGTTTGCCGCCGCCAACGAAACTCGTCACGCCAATGCCATGTCGGGTACCGTGCGCGCTCTGGTTGCCAATATGGTTACCGGCGTGAGCAAGGGCTTCGAGCGCAAGCTGACCCTGGTTGGCGTGGGTTACCGCGCCTCGATCCAAGGCGATGCCGTTAAGCTGCAGCTCGGTTTCTCGCACGACGTTTTGCATCAGTTGCCGGCCGGTATCAAGGCCGAATGCCCCACCCAGACGGAAATCGTCATCAAGGGCGCCAACAAGCAAGTCGTCGGTCAGATGGCCGCTGAAATCCGCGCGTACCGCGAACCCGAACCCTACAAGGGCAAGGGTGTGCGTTACTCGGACGAACGCGTCGTCATCAAAGAAACCAAGAAGAAATAACGGCGCACGCAAGGACGAATCATGGACAAAAAAGTTTCCCGTTTGCGTCGTGCGGTTCCGACCCGCCGGAAGATCAACGAGCTGCGCGTTCACCGCCTCTCGGTCTTCCGCTCGAACCAGCACATCTACGCCAACATCATTTCGCCGGAAGGCGATCGCGTTCTGGTCAGCGCCTCGACGGTGGAAGCCGAAGTGCGTGCGCAACTGGCCGGCCAAACCGGTCAGGGTGGCAACACTGCCGCTGCGACGCTGGTTGGCAAGCGCGTGGCCGAAAAGGCCAAGGCTGCCGGTATTGAACTGGTCGCTTTCGATCGCTCGGGCTTTCGTTACCATGGCCGCGTGAAAGCGCTGGCCGATGCCGCGCGTGAAGCCGGCCTGAAGTTCTAAGCGAGGATCTGTCAAATGGCTAAAGTACAAGGCAAGAACGCCGCGGAAAAAGAGAACGATGACGGCCTCCGCGAAAAGATGATCGCGGTCAACCGCGTGAGCAAAGTGGTCAAGGGTGGTCGCACCATGAGCTTTGCCGCGCTGACCGTGGTTGGCGATGGCGATGGTCGCGTCGGCATGGGTAAGGGCAAGGCGCGTGAAGTGCCGGTGTCCGTCCAGAAGGCAATGGAACAGGCCCGCCGCGGCATGTTCAAGGTTGCCCTGAAGAACGGCACGCTGCACCACACCGTGGTTGGCAAGCATGGCGCCGCTACCGTGCTGATCTCGCCGGCTGCTGAAGGTACTGGCGTTATCGCCGGCGGCCCGATGCGCGCTATTTTTGAAGTGATGGGTGTGCGTAACGTGGTTGCCAAGAGCCTGGGCTCGAGCAACCCCTACAACATGGTTCGCGCCACGTTGAATGGTCTGCGCGCTTCCCTGACCCCGGCCGATGTTGCTGCCAAGCGCGGCAAGTCGGTCGAAGAAATCCTGGGGTAAATCATGGCTCAGAAGCAGATCAAAGTGACCCTCGTGCGCTCCGTGATCGGTACCAAGCAATCGCACCGTGACACGGTTCGCGGTTTGGGCTTGGGCCGTATCAACAGCAGCCGCGTGTTGGTCGATACGCCCGAGGTGCGTGGGATGATCCGTAAGGTGGATTATCTCGTTTCCGTCTCGGAAGCCTAAGGAATCACCATGTCGGATATGCAACTTAATTCGCTGAAGCCCGCTGAGGGCAGCAAGCACGCCAAGCGCCGCGTCGGCCGTGGTATCGGTTCGGGTCTGGGTAAAACCGCCGGCCGTGGCCACAAAGGTCAGAAGTCGCGCTCGGGCGGTTTCCATAAGGTTGGCTTCGAAGGCGGTCAAATGCCGCTGCAGCGTCGTCTGCCCAAGCGTGGTTTCACCCCGCTCGGTCAACACCTGTACGCCGAAGTCCGTCTGTCGGACCTGCAAGCCCTGCCCATCGACGAAATCGATGTGCAAGTGCTCAAGGCGGCTGGCGTGATTGGCCAGGCGGTTCGTTACGCCAAGGTCATCAAGTCGGGTGAACTCTCGCGCAAGGTCGTGCTCAAGGGCATTACCGCGACGGCCGGCGCTCGCGCCGCCATCGAAGGCGCGGGCGGCTCGCTTGCTTGATCATGAGGTGACGAGTGGCTAACGCGCAGGCATTGGGCAAAACCGGAGCACGGTACGGTGATTTGAAGCGCCGTCTTGTGTTCCTGGTGCTCGCTCTGGTGGTTTACCGTTTGGGTACACACATCCCCGTACCGGGTATTAATCCGGATGCGCTGGCGGACTTGTTCCGTCAGAACCAGGGCGGGATCCTGGGCCTGTTCAACATGTTCTCGGGTGGGGCGCTCTCGCGTTTCTCGATTTTTGCCCTGGGGATCATGCCGTACATTTCGGCATCCATCATCATGCAGTTGATGTCGGTGGTGGTGCCGTCGCTGGAAGCGCTCAAGAAAGAGGGCGAAGCCGGTCGTCGGAAGATTACCCAATACACCCGCTACGGCACAGTCGTGCTGGCGCTGGTGCAAGCAGTGGGCATTTCGGTAGCGTTGGAGTCCCAACAGGGACTGGTGATCGATCCGGGTATGCTGTTTCGCTTCACGACCATTGTGACTTTGGTCACCGGCACCATGTTCGTCATGTGGCTGGGTGAACAGATCACGGAACGCGGTCTGGGCAACGGGATTTCCATCCTGATCTTCGCAGGTATCGTTGCGGGTCTGCCCGCGGCGCTGGCTGCACTGTTGGACCTGGTCCGCACCAACGCGATGTCC
Source organism: Achromobacter sp. JD-1 (assembly GCF_038594925.1). Taxonomy (NCBI): domain Bacteria; kingdom Pseudomonadati; phylum Pseudomonadota; class Betaproteobacteria; order Burkholderiales; family Alcaligenaceae; genus Achromobacter; species Achromobacter sp. JD-1. The sequence continues at coordinate 102,370 of NZ_JBCGCS010000003.1, forward strand.
GTGCTTTCGGCACTGTTCATTGTGGCTCTGGTGGTGCTGGTTACCGCTTTTGTGGTGTTCGTGGAACGCGGACAGCGCAAGATCACGGTGAACTACGCCAAGCGTCAGGTCGGCAACAAGGTCTACGGTGGTCAAAGCTCGCATTTGCCGCTGAAGCTGAACATGGCAGGGGTGATTCCGCCGATTTTCGCATCGTCGATCATTCTGTTCCCGGCCACGATCACGAGCTGGTTCTCCAGCAGTGAGAACATGCGCTGGCTTAGTGACCTGGCTGCGGCCCTGTCGCCTCGTCAACCGCTCTACATCACGCTGTACTCCGTCGCGATTATTTTCTTCTGCTTTTTCTACACGGCTCTGGTGTTCAACAGCCGCGAAACGGCGGACAACCTGAAGAAGAGTGGTGCGTTTGTTCCGGGTATTCGTCCGGGCGAGCAAACGGCGCGCTACATCGACAAGATCCTGATGCGTCTGACGCTGGCGGGTGCCTTGTACATCACTTTGGTGTGCCTGTTGCCTGAATTCTTGGTGATGCGCTGGAACGTTCCCTTCTACTTCGGTGGTACGTCTCTGTTGATTATTGTGGTGGTGACGATGGATTTCATGGCACAGGTTCAGGCCTACATGATGTCTCACCAGTACGACTCGTTGCTCAAGAAGGCCAACTTCAAGGGCGCGGGTTTGCCGATGCGGTAAGCAAAAGAATGTCCAAGGACGACGTCATTCAGATGCAAGGCGAGGTTCTTGAGAACCTCCCGAACGCGACATTTCGCGTCAAGCTCGAAAACGGCCACGTGGTGTTGGGCCATATTTCCGGCAAGATGCGTATGCATTACATCCGGATCCTGCCGGGTGACAAGGTCACAGTGGAGCTCACGCCCTATGATCTGACGCGAGCCAGGATAGTTTTCCGCTCCAAATGAGCGGAACCGGATTACGGAAAATTAGGAGTCAACCATGAAAGTAATGGCATCGGTTAAGCGGATCTGCCGCAACTGCAAAGTTATCAAACGTCACGGCGTGGTGCGTGTTATCTGCACCGACCCGCGTCACAAGCAGCGTCAAGGCTAACTCGGGTTAGCGACTACGCAACAGATTTATTCAAGGAATAGTCATGGCCCGTATTGCTGGCATTAACATCCCGCCGCAACAGCACGCCGAGATCGGACTGACCGCCATTTTTGGCATTGGTCGTACGCGCGCTCGCAAAATCTGCGAAGCGGCAAACGTACCCTTTGACAAAAAGGTCAAGGATCTGAACGACGCTGAATTGGAACGCGTCCGCGAACATGTTGGTTTGTTCACGGTTGAAGGCGACCTGCGTCGTGAAGTACAGCTCTCGATCAAGCGTTTGATCGACCTGGGAACCTACCGCGGTATGCGTCACAAGCGCGGTTTGCCCGTGCGCGGCCAGCGCACTCGCACCAACGCCCGGACCCGTAAGGGCCCGCGTCGTGCTGCTGCGTCCCTGAAGAAATAATCGAGGAACTGGATTATGGCGAAAGCTTCCACCAGCGGCGCTTCGCGCGTGCGCAAAAAGGTTAAGAAGAACGTCTCGGACGGCATCGCGCACGTTCACGCTTCGTTCAACAACACCATCATCACCATCACCGACCGTCAGGGCAACGCTTTGTCGTGGGCCACTTCGGGTGGTGCTGGTTTCAAGGGTTCGCGTAAGTCGACCCCGTTTGCCGCGCAAGTCGCCGCTGAAACGGCTGGCCGCGTCGCGCTGGAATACGGCATCAAGACGCTGGAAGTGCGCATCAAGGGCCCCGGTCCTGGCCGCGAATCGTCTGTCCGCGCGCTGAACGCGCTGGGCATCAAGATTTCGTCCATCGCCGACATCACGCCCGTTCCGCACAACGGCTGCCGTCCGCCGAAGCGTCGTCGTATCTAAAGGGAATCCACATGGCACGTTATATTGGACCCAAATGCAAGCTCTCGCGCCGCGAGGGTACTGACCTGTTCCTGAAGAGCGCCCGTCGCTCGCTGGATTCCAAGTGCAAGCTGGATTCCAAGCCTGGCCAACACGGCCGCACTTCGGGTGCCCGCACTTCCGACTACGGCCTGCAGCTGCGCGAAAAGCAAAAGCTGAAGCGCATGTACGGCGTGCTGGAAAAGCAATTCCGCAAGTACTTCGCTGAAGCAGAGCGTCGCCGTGGCAACACGGGCGAAACCCTGATCCAGCTGCTGGAATCGCGCCTGGACAACGTCGTCTACCGCATGGGCTTCGGCTCGACGCGCGCCGAAGCTCGCCAGTTGGTCAGCCACCGCGCCATCGAACTGAACGGCCACACGGCTGACATCGCTTCGATGCTGGTCAAGGCTGGTGACGTCATCTCGATCCGCGAAAAGGCCAAGAAGCAAGGCCGTATCAAGGAATCGCTCGACCTGGCCACCAGCATCGGCATCCCCCAGTGGGTGGAAGTCGACACGACCAAGCTGACCGGTACGTTCAAGTCGGCTCCCGATCGCGCTGACGTCGCTCGCGACATCAACGAATCGATGGTCGTCGAACTGTACTCGCGTTAATCAGGTCTGCCGGCGCCTCCTTCGCAGGTGTGCCGGCTACTGGTCCCGCGACCCGTTTGCACGTCTCGCAGCAGCCCGCTTTCCGCCTTTTGGTGGGGCGGGCTTTGCGGTAAGTATCGGCCGGCGTTTTCGCGCCGCCCGAGTTTCATGTTTCACCCTGTCCATCAGCCTTATCGGTGTAACGAGCCGAGGGTATTGAAAAGGAACACAGTAAATGTCCACTCAAGGTTTTCTGAAGCCGCGCTCCATTGAAGTCGAACCGGTCGGCACGCACCATGCCAAGATCGTGATGGAGCCGTTCGAGCGTGGCTACGGTCATACTCTGGGCAACGCCCTGCGCCGCATCCTGCTGTCTTCGATGACCGGCTACGCGCCGACCGAAGTGCAAATGACGGGCGTGGTGCACGAATATTCGACCATCCCGGGCGTTCGCGAAGATGTCGTCGACATCCTGCTGAACCTGAAGGGCGTGGTTTTCAAGCTGCACAATCGCGACGAAGTGACCCTGGTTCTGCGCAAGACCGGCGCGGGCACCGTGCTGGCCAGCGACATCGAGCTGCCGCACGACGTCGAGATCATCAACCCCGGCCATGCCATCTGCAACCTGACGGACGCAGGCAAGCTGGAAATGCAGATCAAGGTTGAGAAGGGCCGTGGCTACGTGCCGGGCAACGTGCGCGCGCTGTCGGAAGACCGCACCCACACCATCGGCCGCATCGTTCTGGACGCTTCGTTCAGCCCGGTTCGCCGCGTCAGCTACGCGGTGGAAAGCGCCCGTGTGGAACAGCGCACCGACCTGGACAAGCTGGTTCTGGACATCGAAACCAACGGCGTGATCTCGCCCGAGGAAGCGGTGCGCCAGTCGGCTCGCATCCTGATGGACCAGATCTCGGTCTTCGCCGCGCTGGAAGGTGCTGGCGATTCGTACGAAGCGCCGGTCCGCGGCACGCCGCAGATCGACCCGGTCCTGCTGCGTCCGGTCGACGATCTGGAACTGACCGTGCGTTCGGCCAACTGCCTGAAGGCCGAAAACATCTACTACATCGGCGACCTGATCCAGCGTACCGAAAACGAGCTGCTCAAGACCCCGAACCTGGGTCGCAAGTCGCTCAACGAAATCAAGGAAGTTCTGGCTGCGCGTGGCTTGACCTTGGGCATGAAGCTCGAGAACTGGCCGCCCCTGGGCCTGGAGCGTCCCTAAGCTTTAAACGGGTGGCGCCCTGGCAACGGGGCGTCTCCTGCAACGCCCGGCAACCCCGTCGGGCGGTTTGCGAATTCGTCGTAAAATGCACCGTTTTCTACCGGACCGCAGCCTGATTGCAGGTTGATAGAAGAGCCGGCAACCCGATGGCGAACGCCATCTTTAGATTCAAAGGAAACTTATCATGCGTCACGGTAATGGCTTGCGTAAGCTCAACCGCACCAGCAGTCACCGTCTTGCCATGTTCCGCAACATGGCCGTTTCGTTGATCACTCACGAAGCCATCAAGACCACGCTGCCGAAGGCGAAAGAATTGCGCCGCGTCATCGAACCCCTGATCACGCTGGGCAAAGAGCCCACGCTGGCGAACAAGCGTCTGGCATTTGCCCGTCTGCGCGATCGCGATGCGGTGGTGAAGCTGTTTGCCGAAATCGGCCCGCGCTACGCGGCCCGTAACGGTGGCTACACCCGCGTGCTGAAGATGGGCTTCCGTCAAGGCGACAACGCTCCCATGGCTTTCATGGAACTGGTTGATCGTCCGGAAGTTGATGAAGCCGCTGAGGACAGCGCCGAATAAATTCGGTTGCTAGATAAGCGACAAGGGCGGGTCTTCGGACCCGCCCTTGTTTTATTTGCGCTGGGCATTTGCGTGTCCGGCGTTGGCGCATCCGCCTCGCGCTTCAAATCAGGACGCGTGCAGTTCCCCGCGCAATTGCGCGGCAGTGGCCGCCAGCACCTCCTGAGGCGGTTGTGGCGGCATCTTGAACGTCAGGTTCTGCTGTTCGATGTACGCCGTGGACGTGACGTCCTGCGTGTGGTGCATGGGAATGACGTGCGCGTGGGAGTGCGCCACGTGTATGCCGGTGAAGGCGAAGCCCACCCGTTCCACGTCGTACAGGCGCTTCATGTGGCGGCCCAGCTTTTGCCCCAGATTCACGATGTGCCCCGCCAGGTCGGCCGGCATGTCCTCGAAGTACGGGTAATGCTGCTTCGGAATGATCAGCGTGTGTCCCGGCCGCACGGGTTGGATGTCCAGGAAGGCCATCAAACGCTCGTCTTCATGAATGATGTGGGCGGGAATCTCGTGCCGGGCGATCCGGCAGAACAGGCATTGGTCTGGCATGCGGGCCTCGTGAAAGCGGGTGGCATGATGGCGGCGTCGATACGGCAGCAGATGCAGGCTGCGGCGGTCCGAGCGCGGATTTTCAGGCCGGGACTCGACAACCGGCGTTCGGCGCAATACCGATAAAATACCCCGAGTTACATCCCACAAGGGTATCTCAAGGAGCTTCCATGTTGCGCGATGACGACGTCGTGCTGGTCATCAGCAATGCGCCTGATCTCTTGCTGGCCAAGCGCATCGCGCATGTGCTGGTTGAAGACGGATTGGCCGCATGTGTGAACCTTGGCGCGCCGGGCCTGTCCATCTATCTGTGGAACGGAGAGGTCGAGGGGACGGAAGAAGTCCCCATCCACATCAAGACCACCTACGCGCGTCATCAGGCTGTTGTTCAGGCCCTGGCGCAGATGCATCCCTACGATGTGCCCGAAATCATTGTGCTGCCGGTAATCGGCGGCGCCGCACCCTACCTGGATTGGGTTCGCGAGCAGACGGCCGTCAAGCAAACCAAGAGAGAATAATGTTGCAACTTGCCGGTATCGTCGGTGCGCCGGGGCGCCCGATTCATGCCATCCGCGCGGCGCGCGCCTTGATCTGGCGCAGCCTGGTGTTGCTGGCGACGGCGCTGTTGCTGCTGACCTGGCAAGCGGCCGCGCAGGCCGAAACCGAGTTCCTGGAACCCGAAAAGGCGTTCGTGTTCAGTGCGCGGATGGCCGCGCCCGATACCTTGGAACTGCATTACAAGGTCGCGCCCGGCTACTACATGTACCGTGAGCGCTTCGGCATCACGATCAGCCCGATCGGCGCCACCACATTGGGCGACGCGGTCTACCCCAAAGGCGAGGTCAAGTACGACCCGACCTTTGAAAAGGACATGGAGGTCTTTCACAAGGATGTGATGATCCGCGTGCCGGTCGGCGCGGGCGGGCAGCCCTTTACCCTGATCTTGACCGGGCAGGGCTGCGCGGATGCTGGCCTGTGCTATCCGCCCATGGACAGCAGCGTCAAGCTGACTCCGGTTGCGGGCGGTTATGCGCTGGCGGGCGGGTCGGCCGGAACAACAGGACAAGCGATACAAGACGGACAGGCCACGTCGGCCCCCGCATCCACGGGCCTGAGCGCACTGGTCAATGCTGGCGACACCGGCCTGGCCGATGCGTTGGGTGGCCTGGGCTGGGCCAAGACGGCTGGCGTGTTCCTGATTCTGGGCTTGTTGCTGGCGTTCACGCCCTGCGTGTTGCCGATGATTCCCATCCTGTCGTCGATCGTGCTGGGCGGCGCAACGCAGGCCCGGCCCTCGCGTGGGCGCGGCCTGGCCTTGGCGGCGATGTATGTGCTGGGCATGTCAGTGGTCTACACCGCGCTGGGCGTGGCCGCCGGCTTGAGCGGCGCCGGCCTGGCCGCCTGGTTGCAGACCCCGTGGATCCTGACGCTGTTCGCCATCCTGCTGACCGTGTTGGCGCTGGCGATGTTTGATGTCTTCACGTTCCAGATGCCGTCAGGCGTGCAGGCCAAGCTGTCCGAGCGCTCGTCGCGCGTTCCAGGCGGCCGCTACACCGGTGCGCTGGTGATGGGCGCTTTGTCAGCCCTGATCGTCGGGCCTTGCGTTGCCGCGCCGCTGGCCGGAGCGCTGTTGTATATCTCGCAGACGGGCGACGTGGTGCTGGGCGGCTCGGCCCTGTTCGCCATGGCCTGGGGCATGGGCGTGCCGTTGTTGATCGTGGGCGCATCGTCGGGCGCCTTGCTGCCCAAGGCCGGCCCCTGGATGGACGGCGTCAAGCGCCTGTTCGGGATGCTGCTGCTGGCGACGGCGTGGTGGATGCTGATACCGGTGGTGCCCACCTGGGTGCAGATGACGGGCTGGGCCTTCCTGGCAGTTGTTTCGGCGGTGATGCTGCGCGCGTTTGATGCCTTGCCCGACGGCGCCGGTGCCGGACGCATGTTCGGCAAGGGGCTGGGGCTGCTGCTGGCGCTTGCCGCTGCCGCCTGGCTGGTGGGCGCGGCCAGCGGCGGGCGCGACGTGCTGCAACCCTTGTCGCATCTGGCCGCGCGTGCCGACGCATCCGTGGGCACGGCCGTCACTAAAGGCGAGCTTCAGTTCACCCGCGTGCGCAACAACGCGGAATTGGATGCGCTGCTGGCGCAGAGCACCCAGCCGGTCATGCTGGATTTCTATGCCGACTGGTGCGTGTCGTGCCGCGAAATGGAGCGGTTCACGTTTACCGATCCGGGCGTGGCGCAGCGCATGTCGGGCATGTTGTTGGTGCAGGCTGACGTCACCGCGAACAACGCCGACGACCGGGCCTTGCTCAAGCGCTTCCGGCTGTTCGGCCCGCCGGGCATCATGTTCTTTGAACCGGGCGGCAAGGAATTGCCGGACGCACGCGTCGTCGGTTTCCAGGACGCCAAGCGCTTCACCCAATCGTTGGACAAGGTGCTGGTGCGCTGACGACGGGCGATATACCATGGCGGCTGCGCCGCGTGGGCGGCGCATCCCACTCCCATCAGGCCTGCGCCCGTGACGTCCCCAACAGTTGATGCAAGCCAAGACCGACAAGGTCTTATCTATCTTCAATTGATGTTCGTCATGGCCACATGGGGCCTGAACATCGTCTCCATCAAGTACCTCACGCAACACATGGACATCCAGGCGCTGGCCGCCGTGCGGATCGTCATTGCGTTCATCACCGTCACCCTGATCATCAAGGCCCGTCGAGGCCGCGTACCCAAGCTGGGTCGCGTGGAGCTGGGCTGGGTGGCGCTGGCGGGCTTCCTGGTGGTGTACGCGCACCAGGTAGCGCTGGTGTCCGGGCTGCGGTTCTCGTCGGCGGCCAACGGCACGCTGATCATGGCCACCAGCCCATTGTTGTCGGCATTGCTGGCCGCGCTGTTCTATCGCGAAAAACTGACCACGGTACGCATCTGCGGGGCATTGCTCGGCCTGCTGGGCGTGGGCATGGTGGTGGCGGGCAGTGGGGCGCAGTTCGGCCTGACCGGCTGGGGCGATGCGGTTGTTTTCGTGGCCGTGCTGGTGTTCGTGTGTGGCGGGCTGGTGATCCAGCGCATGTCGCGCACGATGGATCCGCTGGGCATGCTTTGGTACATGTACCTGGCAGGCGGGCTGATGCTGGTGGCGCACGCGCTGGTGACGCCGTCTTCTTATCAGACCGATACGTGGCAGATGACGTGGTGGCCGTGGCTGGTGCTGCTGTTTTCGGCGGTGATCGCCTCAGGCGTCAGCAACATCATCTGGAACGCGGGCATCGCGCGGCTGGGCATCAGCCGCGCGGCCTTGTTCGTGAACTGGCTGCCGATATTCGGGCTGCTGTTCGCGTCGCTGTTCCTGGATGAGCACGTCACCTTGATCCACGTGCTGGGCCTGGCCTGCGTGTTGGGCGGAACGTGGCTGGGGCTGCGCCGGACGACGCCGGCGCCTGCCCGTAAAGCCGCTTAGCGCTGTGCCTTGAGCAGCGTAGCCGCTTCGATGGCGAAGTACGTCAAGATGCCGTCGGCGCCAGCGCGCTTGAACGCCAGCAGCGCTTCCATCATGACCTTGTCGTGGTCCAGCCAGCCGTTGGCGGCGGCGGCCTTGATCATCGCGTATTCGCCGCTGACCTGATAGGCGAACGTGGGCACGCGGAAGGTGTCTTTCACGCGACGCAGCACGTCCAGATACGGCATGCCGGGCTTGACCATGACCATGTCCGCGCCTTCGTGCAGGTCGGCCGCCACTTCGCGCAAGGCTTCATCGAGGTTGCCCGGGTCCATCTGGTAAGCCATTTTGTTGGACTTGCCCAGGTTGGTGGCCGAGCCCACGGCGTCGCGGAACGGGCCGTAGAACGCGCTGGCGTACTTGGCCGAGTAAGCCATGATCTGCGTGTGGATGTGGCCGTTGGCTTCCAGTGCTTTGCGGACCGCGCCGATGCGGCCGTCCATCATGTCGCTGGGGGCAACCATGTCGACGCCGGCCGCGGCTTGGGTCAGCGCCTGCTTGACCAGGATCTCGACCGTGATTTCATTGATGACGTAGCCGTTCTCGTCGATGACGCCGTCCTGGCCATGGCTGGTGTAGGGGTCCAGCGCCACATCGCACAGAATGCCGAGTTCGGGGAACCGCTTTTTCAGTTCGCCCACCACGCGCGGAATCAGGCCGCGCGGGTTGGTGGCTTCGACGCCGTCGGGCGTTTTCAGCGAGGGGTCGATGACGGGGAACAGCGCCATCACCGGTATGCCCAGTTTCACGCATTGCTCGGCAACCGGCAGCAGCGTGTCCAGCGAATAGCGGACCACGCCGGGCAACGACGCCACGGCTTGCTGCACGCCAGTGCCGTCGGCCACGAAGACGGGGTAGATCAGGTCATTGACCGTCAGCGCATTTTCGCGCACCAGGCGGCGGGTGAAGTCGTCGCGGCGCAGGCGGCGAGGGCGGGAAACCGGAAACTCAGGGGTGATGATCTGCGGGTTCATGATTCGACCTTGGGGGAAATCCAATTCTCAATGTGGGCGCCGGCTTCTTCCAGCCCGATGCGCTCGGGCGCCGAGAACGGGATGGTGTGCAGCGCGCCAATGTCGGCCAGGTCTTTGCGGACGGAGAACACCGTGCGCATGCGCTGGCCGTAAGGCAGTTTGTCGGCCTTGGTCAGCAGCGCCAGCACCGGGCGTCCGGTGGGGGCGATGAAGTTGGCCAGGCGGCGGTCAAGTTCGGTGACGCCGCGGCGGATGTCGATCAGCAACACGATGCCTGCAAGCGACTCGCGGTCGCGCAGATAGCCGCCGAGAATGTCCGCCCATTTTTCTTTCTCGTTGCGCGCGACCGACGCATAGCCGTAGCCGGGCAAGTCAACGAGAAAACCGATGTGGCCTTCCGGATCCAGCGGGTCGGGCAAGCCGAACATGTTGATCAAGCGCGTGCGGCCCGGCGTCTTGCTGGAAAACGCAAGACGGCGCTGGTTGCACAGCACGTTGATGGCCGTGGATTTGCCGGCGTTGGAGCGGCCGACAAAGCAGACCTCGGGAGCGCCGGCGGCCGGCAACTGGTCGAGGCGAGCTGCGGAGGTAAGGAAGGAGGCGCGATGTAGGAGGGACACGGATGGGCTTTGGATACGGTTGGTTTCGAGCCCTATTGTATAATCCGGCGTTTGCAACAGTGGTCCCCGTGCGCGGAGCCGTCTTTTTTGCTTACTGTTTAGGTGCCTGCGGCAACTTGGCAGGCAGAATGGGCAAACGAGGTTCGATACGGTTTTCCAGGGTGTGCGGGGCAGGCGTGGGCGCCTTTTTGCGCCTTGATCGATGTGATCGTCGAGGTCTTCATGAAGCGTGTGCTGTCCCGAATGTTGGTTGCGAGCGGGCTGTTGCTCGGCGCCTCCGCCTTCTCTACACCCAGTTTCGCCGCTGACGGCGCTGCGGGCCCGGCCAAGCCAGATGCCGCCAAGGGCGGTCAGCTGTTTGACCAGGGCGACGCCTCCAGAGGCATCATCGCCTGTGCGTCCTGTCATGGCGCGGCGGGCAACAGCACCATCCCGGTGAACCCCAACCTGGCCGCGCAACCCCACGAATATCTGGCCAAGCAATTGGCCGACTTCCAGATCAAGCAGGGCGCCAAGCTGCCCGTGCGCAATGGCCCGGGCGGCAATCCCACCCCGATGACCGCCATGGCGCAAAACTTGACGCCTGCCGATATGCAGAACATCGCGCTGTACCTGGCGCAACAGCCTCTCAAGGAACCCGCCACGGCCGGCCAGGAGAAGCTGGTGGATCTGGGCCAGAAGATCTGGCGCGGCGGGTTGCCCGAACGCAATGTGCCGGCCTGCGCGGCTTGCCACGCTGCCAATGGCGCCGGCATTCCCGCCCAGTACCCCCGCTTGTCGGGGCAGTTCCCCACGTACATCGAAGAGCAGCTCAAGCTGTTCCGCAGCGGCGACCGCAAGAACGACATCATGTTCGCGATTGCCGACCGCATGTCGGATGCCGATATCAAGGCGGTGTCCGACTACGCGGCAGGCCTGCGGTAGGCGTCAGCCCGCAACACGCGCGGCTGGTCCGCGTTCACGCAACCTGAGCGTGACGGAACCCGATTCCGTTACGCGCTGTCTATGAGGGGGGTAGCCGATCGCGCGGCCCCCCTTTTTTCATGAATTCAACACGCACCCACACTCGCCCCTCCTTGCGCAGCCTGCCCGGTGACTTCTTCGAACTGCTCGGTTCGATGCGGTTCGCCGTCAGCCTGTTGATGTTCATCTGCGTGGCGAGCCTGGTGGGCACGGTGTTGCAGCAGAACCGATCGTCCAGCAACTACATCGACCAGTTCGGTCCGTTCTGGTACGAAGTGTTCGACAAGTTCTCCATCTGGCACGTCTATAACAGCTGGTGGTTCCTGCTGATCATGGGCTTCCTGGTCGTGTCGACATCGGTGTGCCTGATCCGCAACGCACCCAAGATGCTGCGCGACGCGCGCTCGTTCCGCGAACATGTGCGCGCCAGCAGCCTGCGTGCCTTCCCGCATCGCGTGGAAACGGAAGAACCCACCGACGTCGCGCAGACCTCGGCCGGCCTGAAGTCATTGCTGGAACGGCTGGGTTACGCCGTGCGTGTACGGCAGAACAACGACGGCGTGCTGCTGGCCGCCAAGAAGGGCAGCGCCAACCGCCTGGGCTATGTGTTCGCGCACTCGGCCATGGTCATCATCTGCGTGGGCGGCCTGCTCGACAGCGAATTGCCCGTGCGGCTGCAAGTCATGTTCGGCGGCAAGCAGCCCATTGTCGACAACATGCTGATCTCGGAAGTGCCGGAAAGCGGCCGCCTGTCGGTCAATAACCCGAGTTTCCGCGCCAGCGTGCTGGTGCCGGAAGGCGGCCAGGCCAGCACGGCGGTCGTGATGGTGGGCGACGGGGCTCTGGTGCAGCCGATGCCCTTCACGCTGAAGCTGAAGAAATTCGTGGTCGATTACTACTCGACCGGCATGCCCAGCCGTTTCGCCAGCGAAGTCGAAGTGACCGACCCGGATACGGGCAAGACCTTCGATTCCACCATCGAGGTCAACGAACCGCTGCGCTTCAAGGGCATGACGGTGTACCAGTCCAGCTTTGACGATGGCGGCAGCACGGTGGTCTTGAAGGGTTATCCGCTGGTAGGTTCTCAGGATGCCACGTTTACGGTGGACGGCACGGTGGGCAAGACAAGCGAAGTGACCGCTCACACGTCGGCCGGTCCGCGCAGCATGGGCGTCGAAATCACGGCCATGCGGCCGATCAATGTGGAAGACCTGACGCGCGGGGATCCCAAGGGCGCCAACCAGAGTTTTGCTGAACACGTGGCCTCGGTGTCGGGCAGCGCGGCGGGCAAGAAGAACGAGAACCTGCGCAACGTGGGCCCCAGCGTTGAATACAAGCTGATCGATGACGCGGGCCAGGCCCACGAATTCCAGAACTACATGCTGCCCATGGAACTGGACGGCGCCAGCGTCTTCCTGGCCGGCGTGCGCAACAATGCGTCCGAGCCGTTCCGTTATCTGCGCATCCCGGCGGACGACGACAGCTCGATCGCGGAATTCATGCGGCTGCGCGCCACGCTGGCCGACCCGGCCGCGCGCCGCGAAGCTGCCCGCCGTTTCGCCGAGCGCAACAGCCCGTCTGGCGCTGACCAGCAACCCCTGCAAACCGCTGCCGAGCGCGCGCTGGAGACCTTTGCGTCAGGCGGCCTGCAAGCGGTGGCCGCTTTTCTGCAAGCCAACACGCCCGCCGCCGACCTGGAACGGGCCGCTGATGTGGTGATCCGGCTGATCGGTGCCAGCATGAACGAACTGCGCGCCATTGAACGCGAACGCGCCGGCTTGCCCCCCGTTGCGGTCGAAGGCCCCGACGGCGAGCGCGCGGCAGTATGGTCGCGCCTGGCCGTGGCGGCACTGTCCGATCTGACGGTCTATCCCGCGCCGGTGTTTCTGTCGCTGGCCGATTTCAACCATGTGCAGGCCAGCGTGTTCCAGGTCAGCCGCACGCCGGGCAAGAATACGGTCTACCTGGGCAGCCTGTTGTTGGTCCTGGGGGTGTTTTCGATGTTCTACATCCGCGACCGCCGCGTCTGGATCTGGGTCAAGCCGCAAGGCAGTGGCAGCAGCGTCCTGGCGGCCATGACGTCCCAGAAGCGTACACTCGACTTCAATCAGGAGTTTGAACGCTTCAAGCAGGCGCTGCTGCGCCAGAAAAGGTCTTAAGGTTTTCTTATGTCGACGACGACCACCCCGCACCCTTCCTCGCCGGACACGCTGAACGTGGCGCCCGAGGTTCTCTGGCAAGACAGCCTGTCGGAAACGGGCGACAACCGCGCCCGACGCGGCAAGCCGGACTGGACCGACGTAGTCTTTTTCCTGTTGCTGTCGGTGGGCGCGGCCTTCGCGCTGACCCGGCACGGCAACGCGATGGACTATTACGAGAAGATCATCCTGTGCGGCACCGTGCCCGCGTTGGCGTGGCTGGGCTGGCTGTGGCGACCGCTGCGCCGTTTGATGGTCGCCTGTGCGATCGCGGCGGGCCTGGCCTTGATGCTGTACGGCAATGACCTGGCCCGCGCCGAGCAGGTGTTCTTCCTGAAGTACCTGTTCTCGTCGCAGTCCGCCATTTTGTGGATGTGCGCGCTGTTTGCGCTGGCCATGGTCTGCTACTGGATCGGCGTATTCAGCCCCACCGCCGCGTGGCTGGGCACGGCGTTGACGTGGGGCGCGGTGTTTGCCGGCGTCACCGGCTTGTTGGTGCGCTGGCGCGAAGGCCACCTGATGGGGCCTGACCTGGGGCATATCCCCGTCAGCAACCTGTACGAAGTCTTTGTCCTGTTTTCGCTGATCACGGCGCTGTTCTACCTGTATTACGAACGCAAGTACGCCACGCGCGCACTGGGCGGTTTCGTGCTGCTGGTGGTGACGTCAGCCGTCGTGTTCCTGCTTTGGTATTCCTTCACGCGCGATGCCGGCCAGATTCAGCCCTTGGTGCCGGCGTTGAAAAGCTGGTGGATGAAGCTGCATGTGCCCGCCAACTTCATCGGCTACGGCACGTTCTCGCTGGCGGCGATGGTGGGCTTTGCCTACCTGGTCAAGCAGCACGGGCAGACCACGTCGTGGGCCAAGCTGGCGCCCTTGTTCATTCTGGGCGTGCTGCTGTGCGCCGAGCCGATGGTGTTCCGCACCGACGGCCTGTCCGCCACCTGGATGCTGTACTTCGGTGTGGGCGCCGTGATCGTGGGCGCCATCCTGCTGGGCCGCCGCCGCATCGCCGCCGCGCTGCCCTCGCTGGAGGTGCTGGACGACATCATGTATCGCGCCATCGCGATCGGCTTCGCCTTCTTCACGGTGGCGACGATTCTGGGCGCGCTGTGGGCAGCGGATGCCTGGGGCGCGTACTGGCAGTGGGATCCCAAGGAAACCTGGGCGCTGATCGTCTGGCTGAACTACGCGGCCTGGCTGCACATGCGCCTGATCAAGGGCTTGCGCGGCACCATGGCGGCCTACTGGGCGTTGATGGGCCTGCTGATCACCGGCTTTGCATTCCTGGGCGTGAACATGTTCCTGTCGGGGCTACACTCGTACGGTCAGTTGTAAATACGCGGAAGACTGACCAAAAGGCCCCTCGGGGCCTTTTTCATTGGGACTTGCCGGGCTACCGCGCCAATGTACTCGCCAGCATTGGCCCGTCCGAGGATCACAGTGTGGATTCACCTCGCAGCAAATCGTCCAGCGTCTCGCGCTGGCGCACGACGTGATAGTTGCCGCCGTCGACCATGACTTCGGCGGCGCGCGCGCGCGTGTTGTAGTTGCTGGCCATCGCCATGCTGTAGGCGCCCGCCGATTCCACCGCCAGCACATCGCCCTGCTTGATCGCCAGCTTGCGTTGTCTGGCCAGCCAGTCGGCGCTTTCGCAGACGGGGCCGACGATGTCATATTCCACTTGATCGCCGGCGCGCGGGCGCAGCGGGTGCACGCCATGGTAGGCCTCATAGAGCGCGGGGCGCAGCAGGTCGTTCATGGCGGCGTCGACAATGGCGAAGTTGCGGGCTTCGGCATGCTTTAGATACTGCACGGTGGTCAGCAGCACGCCCGCGTTGCCGACGAGCGAACGGCCTGGTTCCAGCACCAGATGCAGATGCCCCTGGCCGCGCGCATTCAGGCGTTCAAACACGCGATCCAGCAACGCCTTGGGCGAAGGGGGTGTTTCATCCGTATAGCGGATGCCCAGGCCGCCGCCCAGGTCCAGATGAGCGATGCGAATGCCTTCGTGATCCAACGCGTCGATCAGGTCCAGCAACTTTTCCAGCGCATCGAAATAGGGACTGATGTCGGTCAGTTGCGAGCCGATATGGCAGTCGACGCCCACGATGTCCAGGCCCGGCAAGGACCGCGCAACGCGATAGGCGTCCAGCGCTGATTCGATGGCGATGCCGAACTTGTTCTCTTTCAGGCCGGTGGAGATATAGGGGTGCGTCTGCGCGTCCACGTCGGGGTTCACGCGCAGCGACACCGGGGCGCGCACGCCAAGTGCTTCGGCCACGTCGGACAGGCGGTGCAGCTCGGCTTCGGACTCCACGTTGAAGCACTTCACCTTGGCCGCCAGCGCGTCGCGCATTTCCCAGGCTTGCTTGCCCACGCCGGAAAATACGATCTTGGACGGATCGGCGCCCACCGCCAGCGCGCGCTTGAGTTCTCCGCCCGAAACGATGTCAAAGCCCGCGCCCAGCCGCACGAATTCCTTCAACACCGCCAGATTTGAATTGGCCTTCATGCCGTAGCAGACCAGCACGGGGCGTTGCCCGATGGCGCTATGGTAGGTTTCCCAGGCGGCCTTGAGGGCCGCGCGCGAATAGACGTACAGCGGGGTGCCTAGCCTATGCGCCAGATGGTCCAGGGGAACATCCTCGGCGTACAGTACGTTATTGCGGTACTGGAAATAAGGATGACCGGCCAGCTCGGGCGGCAAGGGATAGGCAGACGTCATGGAATCGAGGGCGGGGCCGGAATTTGCGGCGTGGGTTGCGAACTCGACGGCGGCTTGCCGTCAGGCGTCGGCATATATAAAGGCCCCTTGTACCCGCAGGCCGCCACCATGCCGGAGGCCACAAGCGTGGCTACAATGCGAAGAGCCATGCGGCTGAATGCCAATTGGAACACTGGGAACTCCGTAATTCTTGCAGGCTCGATTATGACCGAAACCGAATTTCTTGCGTTGATCGACCAGGTGCTGGACAGCATCGAAAGCCAGGCCGATGACTGGGCGGCTTCGCTCGACGTCGATGTGGAAACCAGCCGCAGCGGCAATGTCTTGACCATGGTCTTTGAAGATAACACCCATGTCGTCGTGAACAGTCAGGCCGCCATGCAGGAGCTCTGGGTGGCCGCGCGCAGCGGCGGCTTCCATTACCGCTACGACGGCCAACACTGGAACGACACCCGGGGTGGCCCGCAACTGCCAGACGCCTTGTCCCAGATCTGCTCGGCTGCGGCCGGCGTGCCCGTTACGCTGAAACTGTAAGGCCGGCCTGGCTGGTAACCGGCCGGCCTGCCCAGCGCAGGCATGCATTCAAGCTTGTTGATAAGCCCCAGGTTTTACGACCCTGGGGCTTATTGTTTTCTTCGCCGGGCTTATGTGGCCAGGGTCAGAACTTGAACACTTCTTCCAGGTCCACGGTTTCTTCCACCGATTCCAGCTTTACGCTTTGTTCGATGTGCTCCAGGTGATGCAGTGTCAGTTCCTCGGCGCGCTGGGCGTCGCGGGCCGCAATGGCTTCGGTGATGAGCTCGTGCTCGTCGTCGCGGCAGCTTGTGGCGGTGGGCAGGTTGTACAGGAAGATGACCAGGCAGGTCAGCGTGGACAGTTCGCGCATGGTGCGCGCCAGTTCGCCGTTGCCCGCCAGTTCGCTTAGCAGGATATGGAATTCCCCCGCCAGCCGGATGATGGCGCGCTTGTCGTCGCGCTTGCGGGCGTCGTGTTCCAGGACGACGTGCTCGCGCAGGCGCGCCAGTTTTTCAGGGGTGAGGTTCTGCGTCAGGCGCCGCACCACGGCGGGTTCGATCAGCCTGCGGGCCTCGAAGACGTCGCGTGCTTTCTCGATCGACGGCTTGGCCACATAGGCGCCGCGCTGGGGAAACAGTTCAACAATCTGTTCGTGGGCCAGGCGCGCTAGCACCTCGCGGATGCGCGGCCGGCTGACTTCGAAGATTTCGGCCAGGCGCTCTTCGACCAGCTTGGTGCCGGGTTTCAGGCGGTTGTCCAGGATGGCGCGATAGATGCGCTCGTAGATGCCGGTGACCGAAGTTTCGCGTTTGTCTGATGCCATGGGCTCGTTCTTGGTTTGCGCGTGAAAAGCCAGGACGGGATCGCCGCCCTGGGTAATGAGCGGCTTCTTGCCGCTTGTAGACCTCATGTTGTTCGCAACATGACGGGTGAACGTGAAGATACCCGATCAACCGCCGCCGTTGGAGACGCGGCTCGAGGTGCGGTCGGAAATAATGTTAACAATTTACTGTTGAAATGTATATTTCAGGGTAATCACTAGCGTAATCATTCTTGTATTCAGCCTAGAATCCGCTCACAACATGTCCATCCGGCCGCGCTTTTCGCGACACGGAAAGGGCGGATCAGACGGGCTGACGCATATGACGAAGCATGGTTTTGACCTGGTGCTGCGCGACGCGGTGCTGGCGACCGCTGGCGATACCTGTCGCGCGGATCTGGGGATATCGGACGGCCGCATCGTGCAGATCGGGCGTGGCCTGGCGCCGGGCCTATGCGAGATCGATGTGGCCGGGCGCGTGGTGACGCCGGGTGGCATTGACGCGCATTGCCACCTGGACCAACCGATGGCGCCACCCGTCAAACTGGCGGACGACTTTTTCACCGGCACGCGTTCAGCCGCCTGCGGTGGTACGACCACCGTGATTCCGTTCGCGGCGCAGCAGAAGGGCGGCACCGTGCAGGCCGCCATTGACGATTACCACCAGCGTGCCGAAGGCCGCGCCTGCGTGGACTACGCCTTCCACCTGATCCTGACCGACCCCACGCCCGCCGTGCTGAACGACGAACTGCCGCGGCTGATCAAGGCAGGCTACACCTCGTTCAAGCTGTACATGACCTACGACGCGCTCAAGCTGTCCGACGGCCAGATCCTGGACGTGCTGGACGTGGCGCGCACGCATGGCGGCATGGCGATGATTCATGCCGAGAATTCGGATTGCATCGCCTGGCTGACGCGCCGCCTGGAAGCCTCGGGCCGCACCGCGCCGCGTTTCCATGCGGTGTCGCGGCCGACGCTGGTGGAGCGCGAGGGCGCGCATCGCGCGATCGCGCTGTCCGAACTTATCGACGTGCCCATCCTGCTGGTGCATATCTCGGGCGGCGAGGCCGTCGCGCAGATCCGTGACGCGCGCGCCAAGGGGCTGAATGTCTATGCCGAAACCTGCCCGCAATACATGTTGCTGACCGCCGCCGACCTGGGCATGGACGACAGCTATGTCGGCGCGCGCTGCGTATGCAGCCCCCCGCCACGCGACAAATCCAGCCAGGAGGATATCTGGCAGGGGCTGGCGGACGGCCTGTTTACGGTGTTTTCGTCGGACCACTCGCCCTTCAACCTGACGGGCGAAGACGGCAAGACGCCCGGCGGCAAAGAGGTGGCGTTCCGCCATATTCCGAATGGCATCCCCGGCATTGAAACGCGCATGCCGCTGCTGTATTCGGAAGGCGTGCTGGGCGGGCGCATCAGCCTGAATCGCTTTGTGGAGCTGACCGCGACCCAGCCGGCGCGCGCCTACGGCCTGTACCCACAGAAGGGCACGTTGGCCATCGGCAGCGATGCCGACCTGGTGATCTGGGAAGAGCGCGAATTCACGCTCACCAACGAACACCTGCACCACGCGGTGGACTACACGCCATATGCGGGCATGACGCTGCGGGCCTGGCCCGCAATGACCCTGTTGCGCGGACAAGTCGTTTGGGACGGCGAGCGTTTTGCCGGCGCGCCGGGCCAGGGAACGTTCTTGCCGCGCGGGCTGCCCAGTCTTGCGCCACCCAGCGCCCGCAAGGGCGCGCAGCCCGCCTGGCGCTAGCGTGCCACACGGATACCCGTCATTCATTCGGAGGATATTGCGTTGAAAACTACCTTGATCAAGAACGCCGATGTTGTGGTTGCCTGGGACGAAGCACGCCAGCGGCACGTCTACATGAAGAACGCCGACGTGGCGTTCGCGGACGGGCGCATCACGCACGTCGGGCCGGGCGCGCAGGCGGTGGCGCCAGATGCGGAAATCGTCAGTGGCAGCGGCATGATGGTGATGCCGGGCCTGGTGGACATCCACAGCCATCTGGTGCATGAGCCCATCAACAAGGGCTACACGGACGAGACCGGATCGGCGGGCCTGTACAACTCAAACCTGTACGAGTACATGCCCACGATGGAAGGCGACGACGAGGCCGCGCCCGCGCAACTGACGCTGGCCGCCGCCGAACTGCTGATGTCCGGCGTGACGACCGTGGTGGATATGTCGGTGGCGCACGAGCAGTGGATCGACATCATGGTGCAGAGCGGGCTGCGGGCTTATATCGCGCCCATGTTCCGCTCGGCGCGCTGGTACACGCGCAACGGCCATGTTGTGGAATACGAATGGAACGAGAAGGCCGGCGAGGCAGGCATGGAACGCGCGCTGGCGTTGATCGACAAGGCCGAGGCGCATGCATGCGGCCGGCTGACGGGCATGCTGGTGCCGGCGCAGATCGACACCTGTACACCGGAACTGCTGACGGCCAGCCACCAGGAGGCGAAGCGCCGTGGCATCGGCTGGCAGACGCATGCCGCGCAGTCGCTGCCGGAATTTCACGAGATCACGCGCCGCCATGGCCTGACGCCGATTCAGTGGCTGCACAGCCTGGGCGTGCTGGACCCCGGCAGCATCGTGGGCCACGGCATCTTCGTGGACGACCACCCGAATACGCACTGGAATACGGCGACCGACCTGTCCATTCTGTCTGAAACAGGCGCCAGCGTGGCGCACTGTCCCACGGTCTTCATGCGCCGGGGCATGGCGCTGCGCGACTTCGGGCGCTATCGCCGCGCGGGCATCAACCTGGGCATCGGCACGGACACCTATCCGCACAACATGATCGAGGAAATGCGCCACGTGGGCTATCTGGCCCGCTTGATGGCGCAAACGCCACGCGCCGTCACCACGGGCGAAGTGTTCCACGCTGCGACCATCGGGGGCGCGAAGGCGCTGGGCCGCGACGACCTGGGCCGCATCGCCGTGGGCGCGCGTGCCGACTTGGTGATGGTCGACATGACGCATCACTTGATGCGCCCGTCACGCGACCCGGTGCGCAGCCTGGTTTACGCCGCCGCCGACCGCGCCGTGCATACCGTGTACATCGACGGCCATCGTGTGGTGCATGAGGGGCAGGTGCATTCGCTGGACTACCGCAAGGCCGCCGAGCAGGTGGACGAGGCCCAGCGCCGCGCCGAGGCGCTGGTGCCTTCGCGCGACCTGGTGGCTGGCCGCAGCGCCGAGCAGATGTCGCCGCTGTCGTTCGACATCGTCTGATCCGATCGCTACCGACTCAAGGGGCTGGCCACAGGCCCCGTTCATCCATAAAAACTTCAAGGGAATGACATGGCTTATCTGAACGCTGAAAGACTTGAAACCCGCTACGGCCTGGGCCGCGTGGGTGCCACGCTGGCTTGCGCCGCCGCCTTAGCCTGGGCGCCCGCGCAGGCGGAAACGCTGACCGTGGTGATGGCCAGCAAGCTGACCGTGCTGGACCCCGTGCTGACCGCGTCGCACCAGACGCGCAATCACGCCTACATGATCTACGACACGCTGCTGGCGACGGACGCGAACAACAAGGTCCAGCCGCAGATGGCGGACAAGTGGGAGATCTCGCCGGACGGCAAGACCTACACGTTCACGCTGCGCGATGGCTTGAAATGGCATGACGGCACGCCGGTGAAAGCCGAGGATTGCGTGGCGTCGATCCAGCGCTGGGCGCAGTCGGACAAGACTGGCCGCCAGCTGATGCCGCTGGTCACGTCGATGGATGTCGTTGACGACAAGACCTTCAAGATCGTGCTGAAGGAGCCCGCGGACGTGTTGTCGGCATTGGGCAAGCCCAGCGGCCTGCCCAGCTTCATGATGCCCAAGCGCGTGGCGCAGACGCCGGTGGCGCAGGCCATCACCGACTACACGGGGTCGGGGCCTTTCAAGTTCGTGCAAAAGGAATTCCAGCCGGGCGTGAAGACGGTCTACGAAAAGAACACTGACTACGTGCCGCGCAAGGAAGCGCCCAGCTGGACGGCGGGCGGCAAGGTGGTGAACGTGGACCGCGTGGAATGGGTGGCCATGGCCGACCCGATGACGACCGTGAACGCCTTGCTGGGCGGCGAGGTCGATTACATCGAGACCGTGCCCTTCGACCTGGTGCCGATGGTGAAGAGTTCACCCGACCTGACGCTGCGGGTGCTGGACAAGATGGGCTACCAGCCCATGTACCGCTTCAACCAACTCAACGCGCCTTTCGACAACAAGCTGGTACGCCAGGCCGCCATGTACGCGGTCGGCCAGGACGACATCCTGAAGGCGCAGGTAGGCGATCCGGAATTCTTCAAGACTTGCGGCGCGGTGTTCGGCTGCGGCCTGCCTTATTCCAGCGATACGCGCGCCGACATGATCGTGCCGTCCAACATCGACAAGGCCAAGGCGCTGCTGAAAGAAGCCAAGTATGACGGCACGCCCGTGGTGGTGCTGCATGCGACCGACATCGCCATGGCCTCCGCCATTCCCGTGGTGATGGCGCAGCAGTTGCGCCAGGCAGGCTTCAACGTGCAATTGCAAGCCATGGACTTCATGACCATGCTGTCGCGCCGCGCCAACCGCGACGTGCCGGCCAAGGGCGGCTGGAGCATTTTCGTGACCACGTGGCACGTCAGCGAAATCATGGATCCGCTGCGCAACTATGGCGTGTCGGCCAACGGCGAGAAGGCCTGGTTCGGCTGGCCGACCGTGCCGAAGGTGGAAGCGCTGCGCGACCAGTTCCTGGTGGCGGCGACGGAAGCCGAACGCAAGCAGATCGCCGAACAGTTGCAGGACGTGATGCTGGATGAAGGCGTGGCCATCACACTGGGCCAGATCGAGACGGCCGCGGCCTACAGCAAGAAGCTGTCGGGCGTGCTGGAATCGCCCGCGCCGGTGTTCTGGAACATCAAGAAAGCCAGCCGGTAAGCCAGCATGTTCAGCTACCTACTCAGACGCATCCTGGCCACGGTTCCCGTGGTGCTGACGGTGGCCGTGCTGGTGTTCTGCCTGCTGCGGCTGACGCCGGGGGATCCGGCGCTGATGCTGGCGGGCGATGCGGCCACCGAGACGCAACTGGCGCAGATCCGCGAACACATGGGGCTGGACCGGTCGCTGGCCACCCAGTTTTTCCTGTGGAGCGGGCAGGTGTTGCAGGGTGATCTGGGCGTGTCGCTGCATTCGGGCACGCCCGTCACTGCGATGATCAGCAGCCGCGTCGGGCCGTCGCTGGCCCTCGCGCTGTCGACCATCTTGCTGTCCACGCTGATCGCGGTGCCGCTGGGCGTGTTCGCGGCCTGGCGGCGCGGCACCCGCGCGGATAGGGCGGTGATGGCATTTTCGGTACTGGGCTTTTCGGTGCCCATCTTCGTCACAGGCTATGCCCTGATCCTGCTGTTCGCCATGAAGTTGGGCTGGCTGCCCGTGCAAGGCTATAAGTCGCCGTCGGCGGGCCTTTGGGCCTTCGGCATGCACCTGCTGCTGCCCACCCTTGCGCTCAGCACGGGCTTTGTCGCCCTGATTGCGCGCATCGCGCGCAGCAGCGTGCTGGAGGTGATGGGTGAAGACTTCATCCGCACCGCGCGCGCCAAGGGCATTACCGAACGCGCCGTGATGATGGCGCACGCGCTGCGCACCGCGGCCGTGCCCATCATCACCGTGATCGGCGTCAGCATCGCGCTGCTGATCAGCGGCGTGGTCGTCACGGAGTCGGTGTTCAACCTGCCCGGCCTGGGCCGGCTGGTGGTCGAGTCCGTGCTGGCCCGGGATTATCCGCTGATCCAGGGGCTGATCCTGCTGTTCTCGCTGGTCTACATCGGCGTGAACCTGACCATCGACGTCCTGTACTCGGTGTTCGATCCGCGCATCCGTTATTGAAGGAACCCGCATGTCCACTTCCATACACTCGATAGCGGGTGGGGCCGGCCTCGCGCCCGCCATCCGCAAACGACCCAGGTCCGCGCTGATGCGCACGCTGTCCACCTGGCCGGTCATGGCCGCGCTGGTGATGCTTGCGGTCATCGTGCTGGCCGCCATCTTGGCCAATCTGCTGGGCCTGGCCGACCCGATGGCCATCAACCCTGTGCAGCGCCTGCAGGGCTTTTCGGCCGAGCATTGGTTCGGCACCGACGCCTACGGCCGCGACGTGCTGTCGCGCGTGGTTCACGGCGCGCGCATCTCGCTGATGATCGGCGCGGGCACCGCCGTGGCCGCGTTGATACCGGGCCTGCTGCTGGGCGTGATCGCCGGCTACTTTCGCGCGGCCGACATGGTCATCATGCGCGTCATGGACGGCATCATGTCCGTGCCCAGTATTCTGCTGGCCATCGCGCTGGTTGCGGTGACCGGCGCCAGCATGCTGACGGTGCTGATCGCCATTGCCGTGCCTGAATTTCCACGCGTGGTGCGCCTGGTGCGTGGCCTGATCCTGAGCCTGCGCGACGAGCCCTATGTGGAAGCCGCCATCTCGCTGGGCACGCCCACGCACGTGTTGATGATGCGCCATCTGGTGCCCAACACGGTGGCGCCGCTGATCGTGCAGGGCACCTTCATTTTCGCGTCCGCCATGCTGTCCGAGGCGGTCATGAGCTTTCTGGGCGTGGGCATGCCGCCGGAGTTCCCGTCCTGGGGCAACGTCATTGCCGAGGGCCGCATGTACTTCCAGATCAAGCCTGGGCTGATCCTGCTGCCGGGCCTGTTCCTGGCGTTGACCGTGCTTAGTGTGAACATGCTGGGCGACGCCATGCGTGACGCGCTGGATCCCAAGATGGCACGGAGGGTCTGACATGAACGATTCCACAATGCCGGTGTTGCAAGTGCAGAACCTGTCGGTGGCGCTGGTGGGCGCGCCGGCGGATGAGCCGCGCCACGTGGTCGAAGGCATCAGTTTCGACATACACGCCGGTGAAACCCTGTGCGTGGTCGGGGAATCCGGATCGGGCAAATCCGTTACGTCGTTTTCGGTGATGGGCCTGCTGGCGCCGGATGCGCTGCGGCCCAGCGCGGGCCGCATCCTGCTTGACGGCGAAGATGTGCTGGCGTGCACGCCGGAGCGCCTGCGGGAACTGCGCGCCACCCGCATGTCCATGGTGTTCCAGGAACCCATGACGGCGCTCAACCCCGTGCGCACGGTGGGCTGGCAGATCGACGAGGTGCTGCGTACCCATAGCGGCCTGGACGCGGCCGCCCGCAAGCGCAAGATCCTGGACATGCTGGAGTCGGTGCGGTTGCCGGACGTGGAGCGCATCTACCAGTCCTATCCGCACCAGTTGTCTGGCGGACAGCGCCAGCGCATCGTCATCTGCATGGCGCTGATCCTGAACCCCAAGCTGCTCATCGCCGACGAGCCCACCACCGCGCTGGACGTGACGACCCAGAAGCAGATTCTGGCGCTGATCCTGGAGCTGCAGAAGTCGCACAACACCGCGGTGTTGTTCATCACGCACGACTTTGGCGTGGTGGCCGAGATTGCTGACCGCATTGCGGTGATGAACCGTGGAAGATTGGTCGAAGTGGGTACCCGCGACGAGATCCTGGCGCGCCCGAAAGAGGCCTACACGCGCATGCTGGTGTCGTCGGTGCCGGGCCTGGCGCCGGCAGCGCGGCAGACGCCTGAAGGCGAACCCGTGCTGGTGGTAAAGGGGCTGCAAAAAACCTATGCCGAACGCGGCTTTTTCAAGGCCAGGCGCGCGGTGCACGCCGTGCGCGACGTCAGCTTTACGCTGCGCAAGAAAGAGATCGTCGGCATCGTGGGCGAGTCGGGTTCGGGCAAGTCCACCCTGGCGCGCTGCATCGCGCGCCTGATCGACCCCAGTTCAGGCAGCGTGCGCTTGGACGGTACCGAGATCGCCACCGCCAGCAAACGGGAATTTCATCCCGTGCGCAAACGCATCCAGGTCGTGTTCCAGGATCCGTACCGGTCGCTCAATGCGCGCATCCGCGTGGGCGATTCCATTGTCGAGGGCATGCGCAATTTTGGCGTGCCGCAAGACGAAGCCCGGGCGCGAGCCATCGAGCTGCTGGATATCGTCGGGCTGGGGGCGGACACCATGGATCGCTATCCGCATCAGTTTTCGGGCGGGCAGCGCCAGCGCATCTGCATCGCGCGGGCGCTTGCCCTGCGGCCCGACATCCTGATCGCCGACGAGGCGGTGTCCGCGCTGGACGTGTCGGTACAGGCGCAGGTGCTGGAACTGATTGAAGACATACGCGCCCGCACCGACACGGCGGTGCTGTTCATTACGCACGACCTGCGGGTCGCGGCGCAGATCTGCAACTCCATCGTTGTGATGAAGTCGGGGCAGATCGTCGAGGCAGGGGAGGCGGCCGAGGTGCTGACTCGGCCGCAGGACGGCTACACGCGTCAGTTGCTGGACGCCGCGCCAGGCAGGCATTGGGATTTCAAGCGTTTCAGGCCGGCCGAAGCAGTGCTGCGGTAAGGCGCTGGAAGCTGTCAGCAGTAATAAGGCCGGCCTATCCAGGCCGGCCTTGTTGCGTCAGAACGGGATCTTCTGCGACCAGGGCGCGGTGTTTTGCGTGCCCACGCCCGGTGCCACCTTGATCTGCGTGTCCGGGTTGCTGCTACCCAGGCCGTTCAGGAATTCACCCAGCGTATCAGCCTCGGGCAGGCCCAGGCGGGCGACGGCCTGCCCCGGAGGAAACTCCGAGAAGTAGAACTCGCCGTTTTCCACGATCAGGCCGTCGGGACGGGGGCGCGGCTTTTCTTCCGGCACGCCCTTCAACACTTCCCGCATGTAATCGACCCAGATCGGCATGGCGACGCCGCCGCCGGTTTCGCGCGAACCCAGCGACTTGGGCTGGTCAAAGCCCAGCCAGGACGTTGCCACCAGGTTCGGGGTGTAGCCCGAGAACCAGGCGTCCACGGATTCATTGGTGGTACCCGTCTTGCCGGCAATGTCGTTGCGCTTGAGCAGCACCCGGGCGCGCGCGGCGGTACCGTAGGTGGCCACGCCACGCAGGATGTCGTCCATGACCCAGGCGGTGCGCGGATCAATGGCGCGTGCCGCCGCGTCGCCGGCCACCACGGGCCGGGACTGCATGATGACCTTGCCGCTGCTGTCGGTAACGCGGTCGATCAGGTAGGGCGTGACGCGGTAACCGCCGTTGGCGAACACCGAGAACGCGCCCGCCAGTTGCAGCGGCGTCACGGAGCCCGCGCCGAGCGCCAGCGGCAGCACGGGCGGCTGACGCGCCTTGTCGAAGCCGAAACGGGTCAGATAGTCTTGCGCGTATTGCGGGCCAATGGCCTGCAGGATGCGGATCGACACCATGTTCTTCGACTTGTACAGGCCCTGGCGCAAGGTCAGCATGGGCTCGTACTGGTTGCCGTAGTTCTTGGGGTTCCAGGCCTTGGAGCCGGTTTGCGCCGCGGTCAGTTCAAACGGCTGGTCGGAAATCTGCGTGGCCGGGGTCAGGCCGCGCTCCAGCGAGGCGGCGTAGATGAACGGCTTGATGTTGGAACCGGGCTGGCGCCAGGCTTGCGTCACGCGGTTGAAGTTACCGCGATAGAAATCGAAGCCGCCCACCATGGCGCGGATGGCGCCGTCTTGCGGGGTCAGGGCCACGAATGCCGCTTGCACCGCCGGCAGGTTGATGATTTCCCAGTGGTCGCCGAACTTGCGGATGTACACCACCGAACCACGCTTGATGCGCTGGTCGGGCTTGGCCTTGTCGTTCAGCGCGCGCGCCACGACGGCCAGCACTTTCTTGTCCGTGATGGTGATGATTTCGCGCGAGCTGCGCGCCAGCTTCACTTCGGTGGGGCTGGCCGACAGCACCAGGGCGGTGAGCAGGTCGCCGCTGTCGCTGAACTTGTCGAACACGCCGTCCAGGAATTCATCCAGCGCGGCCGGATTGTTCTCGGTGCCCGGCGGCAGGTCCAACTGCTCTTCGGGGCCGGGGTAGGGCGCGCGGCGGGTGTAGTCCAGCACGCCTTCACGCACGGCGCGATAGGCCGCTTCCTGGTCCTTGGACTGCACGGTGGTGTAGATGTTGATGCCGCGCGAGTAGACGTTGTCCTGATAGACGTTGTAGAGCAGTTGGCGCGCCAGTTCAGCCACGTATTCGCCATGGATGGCATAACCGCCGGCTGGCGTGCCTTCCGCCGACTTCATGACGATGGGTTGCGCCATCGCCTGCTTGTATTCCGGCTCGGTCAGGTAGCCCAGCGAAAGCATGCGGCCCAGCACGTAGCGTTGGCGCAGTTCGGCGCGGGGGCGGTTTGAAATCGGGTTGAAGCGCGAGGGCGCCTTCGGAATGCCGGCCAGCATGGCGGCTTCGGCCGGCGTCACTTCCGACAGCGGCTTGCCGAAATAGGCGCGCGATGCGGCCGCGAAGCCGTAAGCGCGGTGGCCCAGGTAGATCTGGTTCATGTAGAGCTCCAGGATCTGGTCCTTGGTGAGCTCGTTCTCGATCTTGAACGTCAGCAGCAGTTCGTAGAACTTGCGCGAATAGGTCTTTTCCGACGACAGGTAGAAGTTGCGCGCCACCTGCATCGTGATCGTGCTGGCGCCCTGCGTCTTCGACATGTTGATCAGGTTGGTCAGGCCAGCCCGCACCACGCCCATCCAGTCAATCCCGCCGTGCTGGTAGAAGCGGTCATCCTCGGCCGCCAGCACCGCCGACTTCATGACGTCGGGAATCTCATTGAAGCGCAGCACGTTGCGGCGTTCTTCGCCGAACTCGCCGATCAGGACGCGATCCGCCGTGTAGACGCGCAGCGGCACCCGCGGGCGATAGTCCGTCATGGCGTTCAGGTTTGGCAAGTTGGGCCAAGCGAGCGCCAGCGCCATTGCGGCCAGCAATACGCCGCACAGGAACAGACCGACACAGAAGATGCCGGTTTTTACGAAGAATCGCAGGATCGGGGAGCCGCTCTTGGCGGGCTTGTCTTTCTTGGAGGAATTCTGGGGCTTGCTCATCGCGGCGATTTTACGGGTATCTCCGGGCCCATCTCAGCGAGAAGGATCGGTTTCTGTAACAAGATTGTTCTGTGTGGTGCGCGGGCAACTGGCGGCAGATGTGATAATGCCGGCATGAACTTTTCCGCCCACTCATGTCCGGAAGCTGACCCGGACCCAGCGCCCACTGGCGAGGCGCCCGAAAACGTGCCTTGCGCCATCGAATGCACAGGCAAGACGGTGCCGTTGCCGCACGATCTGCCTGTCTTCCTTGTGGGGATGATGGGCGCGGGCAAGACCACCATAGGCCGTAGCCTGGCGCGTGCGTTGGGGCGCGAGTTTATGGATCTGGATCATGAGCTCGAGGCGCGTTGCGGCGTTCGGGTGCCGGTTATCTTCGAAATCGAGGGCGAAGCCGGTTTTCGTCGCCGAGAGTCCGCCGCCTTGGAGGAGTGTACCCAACGGCGCAACATAATTCTTGCCACGGGCGGTGGCGCCATCCTCGCCGCTGAAAATCGCCAGCGGCTGCGCGAGCGCGGAATTGTCATCTATTTAAGGGCCAGCGTGGACGAATTATTCCGCCGGACCTGCCGCGACCGCAACCGGCCCTTGCTGGCCACGGCGGACCCCCGCGGCACCCTGCGGGACCTGATGACCCTGCGGGAACCCCTCTATAAAGAAGTCGCCGATCTGGTCGTGGAAACGGGCGCGACGCCCATCCACACCCTGGTCAAGGCGCTGCTGCCGCAATTACAAGCCTTTGAGAAGCGCATATGAACGTTGTTGACGTCGACACCCCGGGCGGAAGCTATCCGATCCACATCGGCCCCGGCCGCATCGATGCCCTGGACCAGTGCATTCCCGCCGACGCCACCGCGATTGCGGTTGTGACCAACCCCACGGTGGCGGCGCTGTACGGCGAACGCGCCGAAGCGGCGCTGGCGCGCACCGGCAAGCGCGTGTTGCGCATCGAGCTGCCGGACGGCGAGGCCTACAAAGACTGGCAGTCGCTGAACCTGATCTTCGACGCCTTGCTGACCCACCGCCTGGACCGCCGTTGCGTCCTGGTGGCCTTGGGCGGCGGTGTCATCGGCGACATGACGGGCTTTGCGGCCGCCGTCTACATGCGCGGCGTGCGCTTTCTGCAGGTGCCCACCACCCTGCTGGCCCAGGTGGACTCGTCCGTGGGCGGCAAGACCGCCGTCAACCATCCGCTGGGCAAGAACATGATCGGGGCCTTCTACCAACCGGTGGCGGTCGAAATCGACACCGATGTGCTGAACACCCTGCCCGCGCGGGAAGTGTCGGCGGGGCTGGCCGAAGTCATCAAGTACGGCCTGATCCTGGACCCCGATTTCTGGACATGGTGCGAAGAAAACGCCGCGAAACTGCGCGCGCTGGACCCGCAGGCCGTCGCCCATGCCATCCGCCGTTCGTGCGAACTGAAGGCGCAGGTGGTGGGCAAGGACGAACGCGAATCCGGCTTGCGCGCCATCCTGAACCTGGGCCACACCTTCGGCCACGCCATTGAATCCGGCCTGGGTTATGGCGCCTGGCTGCACGGCGAGGCCGTCGGTTGCGGCATGGTGCAGGCGGCGGAATTGTCTGCCGACGTGGCCGGCTTTGACCGCGCCGATGTCGAGCGCGTGCGCGCGCTGGTGGCCGCCATCGGCTGCCCGGTCGTGGCGCCCGACCTGGGCGCCGACCGCTGGCTGGACCTGATGCAGGTCGACAAGAAAACGGAAGGCGGGTCCATCCGCTACGTGCTCATGCCGCGCATCGGCGAAGCCTTCATGCGCGCGGCCCCCGACGACGCGGTGCGCGCCGTCTTGTCCCGAACCACCCAGTAACCGCGATTGGAGACGGTGTTGCAGATGAATGAACTGGCTTCTTACGCATCCGACCCGTCTCAATCGCGTGGTCGGAAAACGGCAGAGCCGCCGCCTGAAAACCGGACCGAATTTCAGCGCGACCGCGACCGCATCGTGCATTCCGGCGCGTTTCGCCGGCTGGAGTACAAGACGCAGGTCTTCGTCAACCATGAA
Organism: Achromobacter sp. JD-1; assembly: GCF_038594925.1. Taxonomy (NCBI): domain Bacteria; kingdom Pseudomonadati; phylum Pseudomonadota; class Betaproteobacteria; order Burkholderiales; family Alcaligenaceae; genus Achromobacter; species Achromobacter sp. JD-1. The sequence goes on from NZ_JBCGCS010000003.1 coordinate 132,497, forward strand.
GGCGACCTCTTTCGCACGCGCCTGACGCACAGCCTGGAAGTGGCGCAGATTGCGCGCACGCTGGCCCGCAGCCTGAAACTGTCGGAAGACCTGACCGAAGCCATTTCGCTGGCGCACGATCTGGGCCATACGCCCTTCGGCCACGCAGGGCAGGACGAACTGAACGCCTGCATGCGCGAACTGGCGCCCGAGGCGGGCGGTTTTGAGCACAACCTGCAAAGCCTGCGTGTGGTGGACGAGCTTGAAGAGCGCTACGCGGACTTCAACGGCCTGAACCTTTGCTTTGAAACGCGCGAAGGCATCCTCAAGCATTGCTCGGCCGCGCACGCGCGCCAGTTGGGCGATGTGGGCGAACGCTTCCTGAATCGCACGCAGCCATCGCTGGAAGCGCAACTGGCCAACCTGGCCGATGAAGTCGCCTACAACAACCACGATATCGACGACGGCCTGCGCTCCGGGTTGATCACGATTGAGCAACTGCAGGACGTGTCGATCTTCGAACGGCATCACGCCTATGTGCTGGACCGCTATCCGGGCCTGGCGCCGCGCCGCGCGGTGGCGGAAACCATCCGCCGCATGATCAACACGTTGATCGTCGATTTGACGCAAACCTCGCTGGCGCGCATCCGCGACGCGGCGCCGGCCAGCGTGGACGACGTGCGCCGCTCACCGCCGCTGGCGGGGTTTTCGGACGACATCCGGCGCGAGGCCGATGCCCTGAAGAAGTTCTTGTTCGACAACCTGTATCGGCACTATCAGGTGCTGCGCATGACGGCCAAGGCGCGCCGCATCGTGCGTGAGCTTTTCGGGGCGTTTCTTGATGACCCGAGGCTGCTGCCGCCAGACTACCGGCGCCCAGTGTTCAACGAGCAGGCGCGCGCCATTGCCGATTACATCGCCGGCATGACCGACCGCTACGCCATCCGAGAACACAAGCGCCTGTTCGAGATGGGCTGAAGCGGCGGGCTGGCCGCGCGCGGTGCTTGCTTAGCGGTGCTTGCGGTAGGGTTCGTCTTCGGGCACGAACGTGGCTTCGGCGCGCGCATCCCGCATCCAATCCTGCATGGCCGGCAATGCCAGGACCGCATCCATGTAGTCGCGCACGGCGCCCGCGGCAGCGATGCCGTAGGTGGTGAAGCGCGACACCACCGGCGCGAAAAATGCGTCGGCAATCGAGAATGCGCCGAACAGGAACGGGCCGCCGTGGCCGAATTCAGCACGAGTGTCGTGCCAGATGGCTTGCAGGCGCGAGATGTCTTGTTGGGCGGCCTCGGGCAGCTTGATGCCCGGCAGATGCGCTTCGATATTCATCGGCAGGGCGTTGCGCAGGGCGCCAAAGCCGCTGTGCATTTGCGCCACCAGTGAACGCGCGCGGGCGCGGGTCTTGGCATCCTTGGGCCATAGCCCGGCATCTGGATGCCGTTCGGCCACGTATTCACAAATGGCCAGCGAATCCCAGACGGCGAAGTCGTCGTCCAGCAATACCGGCACCAGCCCGGCGGGTGACACCGCACCCACCTTGCGTGAAAACTCTTCCGTGAAGAACGCGAGCTTTTGCTCAGTGAAGGCGATGCCCGTGGCTCGTAACGCCAGCCACGGCCGCAAGGACCACGAAGAGTAATTCTTGTTGCCGATGATCAGGGTGTACATGGCGTGGTTTCTCGCGGGGTGTTGATAAGTCGATCTACCTGCTTGCGTTGCGTCGCAGCAGCTTGCCCAGGTATTGCCCGGTGTGGCTGGCTTGCGTATTCGCGACGTCTTCCGGCGTGCCTTGCGCCACCACGTAGCCGCCGCCATCGCCGCCCTCCGGGCCCATGTCGATCAGCCAGTCCGCCGTTTTGATGACGTCCAGGTTGTGTTCGATGATGAGCACGGTGTTGCCGCTGTCTACCAACTGGTTCAGCACTTGCAGCAGCAATTCAATATCGCGGAAGTGCAGGCCGGTGGTGGGTTCGTCCAGGATGTACAGCGTGCGTCCGGTACTGCGGCGCGATAGTTCCAGCGACAGCTTCACGCGCTGCGCTTCACCGCCCGACAGCGTGGTAGCGCTTTGGCCCAGGCGTATGTAGGACAGGCCAACGTCAATCAGCGTGTGCAGCTTGCGCGAGATGGCCGGCACGGACTCGAAGTATTCCAGCGCCTGCTCAACCGTCAGGTCCAGCACTTCACTGATGTTGCGGCCCCGGTAGCGGATTTCCAGCGTTTCGCGGTTGTAGCGCTTGCCGTGGCACACGTCGCAGGGCACGTACATGTCGGGCAGAAAGTGCATTTCCACCTTGACCACGCCGTCGCCCTGGCAGGCTTCGCAGCGCCCGCCCTTCACGTTGAAGCTGAATCGGCCGGGATCGTAGCCGCGGGTACGCGCCTCGGGCACGCCCGCGAAAAGCTCGCGGATGGGCGTGAACAGCCCGGTGTAGGTTGCCGGGTTGCTGCGCGGCGTGCGGCCGATGGGGCTTTGGTCCACGCTGATGATCTTGTCGAAATTGTCCAGCCCCTGCATCGACACGTAGGGGGCGGGTTCGCTTTGCGCATGATGCAGCTGGCGCGACACGGCGACTGCCAGCGTGTCGTTGATCAGCGTGGACTTGCCGGAACCCGATACGCCCGTCACGCAGACGAGGCGGCCGGCAGGCACGCGCAGTTCGACGTCTTTCAGGTTGTTGCCGCTGGCGCCGCTCAGGGTCAGCCAGGGCAGTTCGTCGTTGACCGGGCGGCGTGCGGGAATCGCGATCTCGCGCGCGCCGCTCAGGTACTGGCCGGTCAGCGAATTCGGATCGCGCTGCACCGTTTCTGGATCGCCCTGCGACACCACTTCGCCGCCGTGCTCGCCCGCGCCCGGGCCCATGTCGACCACCCAGTCCGCCATGCGGATCATGTCTTCGTCGTGCTCGACCACGATGACGCTGTTGCCCAGGTCTCGCAGGTGCTGCAAGGTGCCGATCAGCCTATCGTTGTCGCGCTGATGCAGGCCGATGGAGGGTTCATCCAGCACATACATCACCCCCGTCAGGCCCGAACCGATCTGGCTGGCCAGCCGGATGCGCTGGGCCTCGCCACCTGAAATGGTGTCGGCGCTGCGGTCCAGCGACAGGTAATTCAAGCCGACGTTGTTCAGGAAGCTGAGCCGCGCTTCGATCTCGCGCACGATGCGCTGTGCAATTTCCTGCTTGGCCCCGGTCAGGCTCAGGTCGCGGAACCAGGCCAGGCAGCCCGACAGCGGCATGGCCTCGACTTCATAGATAGCCTGGCCGTGGCGCTCGCCGCCGCGCGGATCGTGGCCGATCAGCACGTTGCGGGCTTCGGGACGCAGGCGCGACCCCGCGCAGTCGGGGCAGGTCTTGATATTGCGGTACTTGCCCAGTTCTTCGCGCACCGTTGCCGAGTCCGTTTCGCGCCAGCGGCGCTCCAGGTTCGGGATCACGCCTTCAAAGGTATGCCGCTTGACCGTGCTGCGGCCTTTTTCATTCAGGTAGAGAAAGGAAATTTCTTCTTCGCCCGAGCCGTACAGCACCTTGTCGCGCAGTGCTTCGGGCAGGTCTTCAAACGGGGCTTCGATATCGAATTCGTAATGCGCCGCCAGACTGGCCAACAGCGAATGCGTGAAGGCGTTGCGGCGGTCCCAGCCACGGATGGCGCCAGCGGCCAGGCTCAGTTCCGGAAAGGCCACGACCCGCTTGGGGTCAAAAAAGCCAACCTGGCCGATGCCGTCGCAACTGGGGCAGGCGCCCATCGGGTTGTTGAAGCTGAACAGGCGCGGCTCCAGCTCGGGCAGGCTGTGGCTGCACACCGGGCAGGCGTAGCGGCTGGAGAACACCTGTTCGTGCTCGCTGTCCATGTCCAGCGCCAGCGCGCGGCCGTCGGCCAGTTGCAACGCGGTTTCGAAGCTTTCCGCCAGGCGCTGCTTGCTTTCTGGCTTGATGCGCAGCCGGTCGATGACGACGTCGATGTCGTGCTTTTCGGTTTTCTTCAACGGCGCCATGCCGTCGATTTCCATCAACTGCCCGTCTACGCGCAGACGCACATAGCCTTGCGCCTGCAGGCTGGCGCATTCGTCCTCGAAGCTGCCTTTCTTGCCGCGCGCAATGGGCGCCAGCACGGCCAGCCGCGTTTCGGGCGTCCAGCCCAGCACCGCGTCCACCATCTGGCTGACCGACTGCGCCTGTAGCGGCAGGCCGTGCTCGGGACAGTAGGGCGTACCGACCCGCGCATACAGCAGGCGCAGGTAGTCGTGGATCTCGGTGATGGTGCCGACAGTGGAACGCGGGTTGTGGCCGGCGGCCTTCTGCTCGATGGAGATGGCGGGCGACAGACCTTCGATGAGGTCGACGTCCGGCTTGTCCATCAGTTGGAGGAATTGGCGGGCATACGCGGACAGGCTTTCCACATAACGTCGTTGGCCCTCCGCGTACAGCGTATCGAACGCCAGCGAAGATTTGCCAGAGCCGGACAAGCCGGTGACGACCACCAGTTTGTGGCGCGGCAGGTCCAGCGAAACGTTCTTGAGGTTGTGGGTGCGTGCACCCCGTATGCGTATTGTCACGTCGATCGGGTGTCCATCAGGCTCTTTTAAGCGGTTTCAAAGGCCAACTTGTTACTATAGCGCGCCGAGTCCCCCCGCGTTCAAGGCAGTCCGCCATTTGGGCTGTATGGGCCACGGCGCCGCACCGCCAGATCAGACTGTGAGCGTGTGACATCCACGCGCGCGCACCGCCCTTGTCATTGTTGAATTTTCCGCATGCCGGCAGACATCAAACTGAAATTGACCCCTTCCGAACGCCGCGCCAGCGTGGCATTGGCCGGCCTGTTCGCCGCACGGATGTTGGGGCTGTTCCTGTTGCTGCCGGTGTTCGCCGTGGCGGCGGCCGGCATGCCGGGTGGAGACGACCCCGCGCGTGTTGGCCTGGCGCTGGGCATGTATGGCCTGACCCAGGCGTTCATGCAGATTCCTTTCGGCCTGGCGTCCGACCGCTGGGGCCGGCGCCCCGTCGTGCTGTTCGGCCTGCTGCTGTTCGTGGCCGGCAGCATCGTCTGTGCGCAGGCGGACGACGTGTACTGGATCACCATCGGCCGCGCCATCCAGGGGGCGGGCGCCATCTCGGCCGCCGTCACCGCCTGGCTGGCAGACGCCACCCGCGACGAAGTCCGCACCCGCGCCATGGCCATGGTGGGCGCGTCGATCGGCCTGTCTTTCGCGGTGTCGTTGGTGCTGTCGCCCGTGTTGGTGGGGTGGTGGGGCTTGTCCGGCCTGTTCTGGACCATTGCCTGCCTGGGCGTGATCTGCCTGGGCGTGGCGCGGTTCGTCGTACCCGTGGTGCCGCGCACCCAGGCCCGTACCATGCAGGCCGCACGGCCGAAGGAAGTGCTGACCCACCGTGACCTGCTGCGCCTGAATTTCGGCGTGTTCGTGCTGCATTTGATCCAGGTGTCGATGTTTGTCGTGGTGCCGGCGCTGCTGGCCAAGGTAGGCGGCCTGGACGCGCGCGAGCTGTGGAAGGTGTATCTGCCCGTCATCCTGGTGTCGTTCGTGCTGATGGTGCCCGTGGTGTTCGTGGCGGAAAAACGCCGCGCCCATCGCGGCGCCTTGCGCGCCGCCGTGGCGGGCCTGGTGCTGGTGTGCGCGTTGATGCCGGCGGCCAGTCATGGTTTCTACTCGTTGGCCATCGCGCTGACAGGCTTCTTTGTCGCCTTCAACGTGCTGGAAGCGCTGCAACCGTCGCTGGTGTCGCGCGTGGCGCCGCAGGCCTACAAGGGCTTGGCGCTGGGCTTCTACAACACGGCGCAGGCGGCGGGGCTGTTCGCGGGCGGCGCGTTGGGCGGCTGGTTGGCGGCTCATTCAGGCGCCAGCGCGGTGTTCATCGGCGCGGCTGTTTTGTCGGCGGTGTGGCTGGTGGTGACCTGGGCGCTGCGGCCGCTGGCATAAGGGTGATGAGGCGGGTGATACAGGGCTGGCGATCGGCCGGATGATGCGTCCCCGACCTCACCCGAAAAGCCGCTGATCGCGCTGCGAATGGCGGCCAATAGCCCCTAAATCGATTCCCTGGGTGGATCGCTTTGTCACGAATCGCGTTTGGCGTGGTGAGGGCTTTTCGTCGATAATACGTACCAAATTAGGGCTTCACGGAAGTAGGGGTCATCAGGATCCCAGGCGTCGCCGGTCATTGTCATGATGACCGGCGTGTTTCATGAAGCCGGTCTTCAACATCGCTTTTTATGTTGTTGCCGGCGCGCTCGCGGCAACGCTCAGGCGCAGGCTGTCAACAACTGAGGGACATCGGCATGGCATCGGTTAACAAAGTCATACTCGTGGGCAATCTGGGTCGCGACCCGGAAGTCCGCTACAGCCCGGAAGGGGCTGCAATCTGCAACATGTCCATCGCCACCACCTCCACCTGGAAGGACAAGGCATCGGGCGAGCGCCGCGAAGAAACCGAATGGCACCGCGTCGTCATGTACAACCGCCTGGCTGAAATCGCCGGCGAATATCTGAAGAAAGGCCGTTCGGTTTACATCGAAGGCCGTCTGAAGACGCGCAAGTGGCAAGACAAGGACACCGGCGCTGATCGCTACAGCACCGAAGTGGTGGCTGACCAGATGCAAATGCTGGGCGGCCGCGAAGACGGCGGTGGCGGTGGCGCCAGCTACGGTGGTGGCGGTGGCTACGACGACGCTCCGTCGCGCCCGCAACAACAACGCGCCCCGGCGCAACGCCCGGCCCCGCAACAGCGCCCGGCGCCTGCGGCGGCCCCGGCCAGCAGCGGCGCGAATTTGGCGGATATGGACGACGATATTCCGTTCTAATCCCGGCTATCGCACGGTTTCAATCCATGCCCCCGCAATGCGGGGGCATTGTTTTTGACGGGCCGGATCAACACAAAAAAGAATCGCGACGTGTAGCAGTTAGCGGGAATCGTCACACCGACCGCTGGAACACCTCAACCAGATAATCAATAAACGCCCTGGCCCGGGCGGTTTGATTTCTGCGTTGTGGGTAATACACAAAGAGGTCGGCGGACGGCAGCGTGAAGTCGGGTAATACCACGCGCAGCCGTCCGCTTTGCAAATACTTGGCCAGATCCCATTCCGAGCGGATCAATATGCCATGGCCGTCCAGCGCCCAGCCCAGCACGATATCTCCGTCGTTACTGGACAAGGCCCCATCCACCTTGATTGCCACGCTTTCCCCATAGCGGGTGAATCGCCACACGCCGTGCGCTTCATCGTTTTGCGTATGCAGGATGCAGCGGTGTGACGCAAGATCGGCCAACGTGGCGGGCGTGCCGTGTTTGTCCAGATAGCGCGGCGCGGCGCACAAGAAGCGGCGGTTGGACATGACGCGCCGCGCGCTCAGGCGTCTGTCGGGCAGTTCGCCAAAGCGGATCGCCAGGTCGAACCCGCTTTCCACCAGGTCCACCGGCCGGTCGGTGACTTCCAGTTGGACCTGGACGTCGGGATAGCGCTTGGCAAAGTCCGAGACCAGCGGGGCGATGGTGGTGCGGCCGAACCCCAAGGTGGCGTTCACTTTCAGCGCGCCGCGCGGGGTGGCGCCGCTGCTGGACACGGCGTCTTCCATGTTGCGCAGATCTTCGAGGATCTTGGGGGCGTGCGACAGGTACGTCTCGCCTTCGCTTGTCAGGCTCAGGTTGCGCGTGCTGCGGTTCACCAGCCGCACTCCAAGGCGCCGCTCCATCAGCGCCAGGCGCTTGGTGGCGGCGGGCGGCGTCAGGTTGAGCTCGCGCGCGGCGGCGGACAGGCTGCCCAGCCGGGCCAGGTGGATGAAGAACTCCAGTTCAGACGCGATGTCGGTTTTCACTGAAAGTAAATAATCAAATGAATAATGGTGAATCTTAGTGCGGGTATTCGCTTCTACGCTAGCGGTTCCCCATGCCACTACGCCGCCTCAGCCGGCACATCAGGAGACACCCATGAGAATCGTCGAGATCCGCGAACAGACGCTGCCCATCAGCTCGCCCATCCGCAACGCCTATATCGATTTCAGCAAGATGACGCTGAGCCTGGTCGCCGTGATCACCGACGTGATCCGCGACGGCAAGCCGGTGGTGGGCTACGGCTTCAATTCAAATGGCCGATACGGCCAGGGCAAGCTGATGCGCGAACGCTTCATTCCGCGCGTCATGGAGGCGGATCCTGAATCGCTGGTGGACGCGACGGGCAAGAACCTGGACCCGCACAAGATCTGGAACGCCATGTTCACGAACGAAAAGCCGGGCGGCCATGGCGAGCGCTCGGTGGCGATCGGCACCATCGACATGGCGGTGTGGGATGCGGTCGCAAAGATCGAAGGCAAGCCGCTGTTCCAGTTGCTGGCCGACCGCTACGGCAATGGCCAGGCCGACCGTCGCGTGTTCGTCTATGCGGCGGGTGGGTATTACTACCCGGGCCAGGACCACGGCAAGCTCAAGGACGAAATGCGCAGCTATATCGACCGCGGCTACACGGTCGTGAAGAAGAAGATTGGCGGCGCGTCGCTGGACGAGGATTTGCGCCGCATCGATTCCATCTTGAGCGTGCTGCAAGATGGGCAGAAGCTGGCGGTGGACGCGAACGGCCGCTTTGATCTGGACACCGCCATCCAGTACGCCAAGGCGCTGTCACAGTACGACCTGTTCTGGTACGAAGAGGCGGGCGACCCGCTGGATTATGAGTTGCAGGCCACGCTGCGCAACTACTACGCCAACCCCATGGCGACGGGCGAGAACCTGTTTTCGATGCAGGACGCGCGCAATCTGATCCGCCATGGCGGCATGCGCCCGGACCGTGATTGGCTGCAATTTGATTGCGCGCTGAGCTACGGGCTGGTGGAGTATCTGCGCACGTTGGACATGCTGAAGCAGCACGGCTGGTCGGCCAGCCGCTGCATTCCGCACGGCGGCCACCAGATGTCCCTGAACATTGCGGCAGGCTTGGGGCTGGGCGGCAACGAAAGCTACCCGGACCTGTTCCAGCCCTTCGGCGGCTTTCCCGATGGGGTGAAAGTCGACGGCGGCTACGTCACGATGCCGGAGCTGCCCGGCATCGGCTTCGAAGGCAAGTCGGACCTGATCACCGTCATGCGGCAATTGTCGGCGTAGGCCGGGGCCGCTGAGGGTTTGCCGGCGAATCACCGGCGGACCCCCAGCGGGTCATTCTCAGCGGGTCGTTCTCAGCAGGTCACCCGCGAATCACCCGCGATCCCCGCCCGATTTACCAGCGATACCGCAGCGTCGCCATCACTGTGCGTTCCGCGCCCCAGTAGCAGCTGACGGCGGTGCCCAGGCAGTTGGCGACGTAGCGCTTGTCGAACAGGTTCGACACGTTCAGCGCCACCTGCGCGCCGGCCAGTGTGGGGCTGACGCGGCCCAGGTCGTAGCGAATGGCCGCGTCCACCAGCGTGACGGCGGGGATGGCGTAGCGGTTGTTCAAGTCGCCATAAAACCCGCCGCGATAGGTAACGCCCGCGCCCACGCCTACGCCCTGCAGTGGGCCGTCGCGCAGCGTGTAGTCGGCCCACAGCGCAGCTTGATGGCGCGGCACGAAGATCAACTGGTTGCCACGTTGCGCGGCCACGTTGGTCTTGGTGATTTCGCTGTCGCTCAACGCATACGACATGGTCAGGTCCAGCCCGTTGTCGAAGCTGGCCTTGCCTTCCAGTTCGATGCCCTGCACCTGCGCTTCGCCGGTCTGCACGACAAAGCTGGTGTTGACGGGGTCCGGCGTGCTGACGTTCTTCTGCGTGATCTGGAAGGCTGACAGCGTGACGAAGCTGTCGTAGCCATCGGGCTGGAACTTTACGCCGGCTTCGTACTGTTCGCCCGTGGTCGGCTTGAGCGCCGAGCCGTCGCGCGTGACGCCCGTCATCGGTTGGAAAGACGTGGAATAGCTCAGGTACGGCGCCAGGCCGTTGTCGAAGCGGTAGGTCACGCCGGCGCGGCCGGTGAAGCGGTCGGCATCGGCCGTGCGCGACGTCCAGCCCCATTGGCCGCCGCTGCCCACGGTGCCGCTGTCGGTGGTGCCTTCGGTCCAGTCGTAGCGGCCGGCGAACGTGAAGCGCAAGCGGTCCAGTTCAATCTGGTCTTGCGCGTACAGGCCTAGCTGGGTGCGCGTCATGTTGATCTTGGTGGCGGTGGCCGGGCGCGTCACCGAGGTGCCGTACTCCGGGTCGAACACGTTGAACAAGGGGGATGCCGGGGGCAGCATCAGGCCCAGGCTGCTCTCGTTGTAGCGCGACTTTTCGCGCAGGTAGTCCAGGCCGAAGGTCAGGTCATGACGCATCGGGCCGCTGCTGAATTTGGCGTTCAACTGGTTATCGATCTGGAAGGTGTGCGAGGTTTCGGGAAAGGCCCAGGCGTAGCGAATGGCCTGGGTGTCCGACACCATCGCGCCAATTTGCACCCGCCGCGTGTTGGTGTCCACGTTCGTGTAGCGGGCGCTTTGGCGCAGGCTCCAGGTGTTGTTCACGCGGTGGTCGAGCGTGTAGCCGACCATGGTTTGTTCGTTGGTGAAGATGTCGTAGCCGGGTTCGCCCACGAAGCGGTCGCGCGGGATGTAGCCCGCGGTGTCGCTTTTTTCCAGTGTGCCGATGACGGGCAGCACGGGCGCGCCGCCGCCGCCATGGCTGGTGATCTTCTGATACTGGGCGCTCAGGTTCAGGCTGGTGTCGGAAGACGGACGCCAGGTGAAGCTGGGCGCGATGAACTGGCGTTCGTCGTCAACGTGTTGATACTGCGTATCGCTGTCGCGCAGTGTGCCCGTCAGCCGGTACAGGAACTTGCCCTCTTCATCGGCCGGGCCTGAGAAGTCGAACGCGCCCTGGAACCGGTTGAAGCTGCCCGCCTGCAGCACCACTTCGTTAAGTGGCTCGGCGGTGGGGCGCTTGCTGGTCATGTTGACCAGACCACCCGGCGCGCTTTGGCCGTATAGGCCGGACGACGGGCCTTTCAGGATTTCGATGCGCTCCAGGCCATAGGTGTCGATGCGTGGCTGCGAATAGCCCCGCGCGCCAAAGGGCAGCAGCAGGCCGTCCAGATAGCGCGACGGCGTGAAGCCGCGTATGGTCAGCCAGTCATAGCGCACGTCGTTGTCGCCGTATTGCGCGATCACCCCCGGGGTGTAACGCACGGCCTGGGCGACCGAGGTGACGCCGCGCTGGTCCATTTCGTTGCGGGTAATGACGTTGATGGTCTGGGGCGTGTTGATGAGTTCCGCGTCTGACTTGGTGCCGGAACGGCTACGCGTGGCCACGTAGTCCGCGCCAGAAGTGGGCGACGCGTCGCGTGCGCCTTGCACTACCACTGGGGCCAGCGTGGTCACTCCGCTTGCGGCAGGCGGTGCGGTTTGGGCGGCGACGAGAGCCGGCGACGCGGCAAGGGCGGCCAACAGCGCCAACGGCAGCGGCTTCTTGGAAAAGGACACGGTGTTACCCCTGGTTCAATTTATAATTAACAAGAATCATTCCTAAGCGTCGGCATGATTCCAGATCTCTGTTTTTCTGTCTGACGATTCTTCGGCGCCCATTGACGGTTTTGCTGCCGCCCCGTTTTTTGCGCCCGACACCTATGCCTGCCAGCGCCGCCGCGCCCTTGTCCTCTCTGTCATTGCCCGACCCCTGCACGGGTCCCGTCAAGCCGCATGAATGGTGGCGTGGCACGCTGCCGACCGTGCCTGCCACCGACGACTGGGAAGATGTTATCGAGCGGGTGCAGCGGGTGGATGAGGGCGTCAGCCTGGTGGTGTTGGATGGTTGTCCAGGCCGGACCTTGACGATTCCCGCGCCGGGCGCGCCGGTGTTCGGCATGCAGGTGTGGCTGGAAGGCGAGGCCCTGTTGGCGCTGGAGGGGGGCGAACCGCTGCGCGTGACGGGTGGCGCGGCGCTGTTGTTCAATCACGAGCGTGTGATGGGCTGGGCCACGCATCTGCCAGCCAAGCGCCGGGTGCGGATGGTGGACATCCGCTACACGCCGGACGCGCTGGCGCGCTTGGGTGGCACGATGCCCATCGGCTTGCTGCGCCAGCGGTTTCGTCGAGATGTCAGCGTGCCGGCGCACGGGTCCCTGGTTGCGGCGCTGGACGCGCCAGCCGGATTGCGGGCGTTGGCGGGCAGCTTTTCCAGCGATGCACCGTCTGCGGCAGAGGCGCGACGCCTCTGGTATCGCGCCAAGTCTCTTGAAATGCTGTCGGCATTCGTGCAGCTATTGTCGTTGCCGGACGCGCTGGCCGGACCCGTGGAAAATGAGCATCAACGGGTTCGTCGCGCGTGCCAACTGTTGCGGGACCGCTGCGCGGAACATTGGCCGCCGGGGCTAGTGGCGCGCACGGTAGGGCTGTCAGAGAAGCGCCTGCAGCAATTGATGCGCGAATGCGTGGGCCGTTCGGTACATGCCTATCTGAGCGACATGCGGCTGGCTCGCGCGTCGGATCTGTTGCAGGCCGGCATGAGCGTCACGCAGGTAGCGGGCGAGGTGGGTTTTTCCAGCCTGAGCCATTTCAGCAAGGTCTTCAAACTGCGCTATGGCGCGTCGCCGCGATCCTGGTAGCCCCAGGTTTGGCCCCAACCCCGGGCCGAGACAGCGTTGCTTGCCGGCACCATGAAATATTTAGTTTCACAAAACCCACTTGCGTTGTCTATCTAGTAGTAGGTAAGATTCATCCATCGACGCAGCACAAGCAGCAAACGCAGCAAGTCAGTACAGGCAACACCCAGGAAACACCGCTGCCGCCGAAACCAGAAACACAGCAGGACGATTTTGATTGGCCCTTTTTATTTATCGCAGCATCTATCTATAAGTAGATAGCTGGTGATCGTAACCCAAACTCAACTGAAGCACTTTTCACTTATTCCATCTGGAGAACTGACCATGAAGACCCTCGTATCCGCCCTGATCCTGTCCGCCTCGTTTATCGGCGCCGCCCAAGCTGGCGAACTGGACTACCCGCCCGAACTGAACACCGCCAGCACCGTGACGCGCGCTCAAGTCCAGCAAGAACTGGCCGCCGCCCGCGCTAACGGCGAACTGGATTTCGGCGAAGAAGGCTACGCCGCCACGACGTTTGCGGATGCCGGCTCGGACAAGACCCGCGCCCAAGTGAAGCAGGAATTGGCCGCCGCCCGTGCTCAAGGCCTGACCGAAAGCAATGAACTGGCTTACCCGCCCGTGCAAGGCTGAGTTTTTTTGAAGCCTTATCTATCTAGGCATAGATAGCCCTTCCAGCATTACCCGGTAGCCGTAAAGACCTTACCCACGTTTAGCAACATTGATCCTTACTGGAGTTCAACCATGAAGACCCTCGTATCCGCCCTGATCCTGTCCGCCTCGTTCATCGGCGCCGCCCAAGCTGGCGAACTGGACTACCCGCCTCCCCTGAACACCGCCAGCACCGTGACGCGCGCTCAAGTGCAGCAAGAACTGGCCGCCGCCCGTGCCAATGGCGAACTGGAGTTCGGTGAAGAAGGCTACGCCGCCACGACGTTTGCGGATGCTGGCTCGGACAAGACCCGTGCCCAAGTGAAGCAGGAATTGGCCGATGCCCGTGCTCAAGGCCTGACCGAAAGCAATGAACTGGCTTACCCGCCCGTGCAAGGCTGAGTTTTTTTGAAACCTTGTCTATCTAGGCATAGATAGCATCTGCAACGTGTTTACCCACCCTGATTCTTTCAACTGACGCAGCACTGATCCTTACTGGAGATCAACCATGAAGACCCTCGTATCCGCCCTGATCCTGTCCGCCTCGTTTATCGGCGCCGCCCAAGCTGGCGAACTGGACTACCCGCCTCCCCTGAACACCGCCAGCACCGTGACGCGCGCCCAAGTGCAGCAAGAGCTGGCCGACGCCCGCGCCAATGGTGAACTGGTGTTCGGTGAAGAAGGCGAATCCGCGACCGCGTTTGCCGCCGTCGGCGCCGACAAGACCCGCGCCCAAGTGAAGCAGGAACTGGCTGCCGCCCGTGCCCAAGGCCTGACCGACACCGGCGAACTCGACTACCCGCCCGTGCAAGGCTAAGCCGATGCCGGCACATGCGAACCCCGGGGGGCGGGATGTTTCCCGGCCGGGGTTCGCACGGGCTTCGGTCCACACACTAGGGCGGCCACCAATGACGGACCGACCTATTAGTAGGTAATATTCAGCCATGGACACTCCGACCCCCAACACAACCCGAGACCTGCTGCTGGCGCATGCCGAAAAGCTCATCCGCACGCGCGGATGCAACGGTTTCAGCTACCGCGACCTGGCGGAGCACGTGGGCGTGAAGACGTCCAGCATTCACTATTATTTTCCAGGCAAAGACGACCTGCTGTACGAAGCGGTCGAAGCCTACAGCACGCGCGCGTTGGGTGCCATACGCGGCATCGACACCGCACAGCCTGCCCAAGCGCAGCTTAAGGCGTACCTGTCGATGATGGAATCGGCGGCCTGCGGCGAAGGTGAGCTCTGTTTGGGCGGCATGTTGGCCGCCGACATCATGAGCCTGTCTGATCGCGTACGCGGCGCATTGCAGGGATTTTTCCGCGCGCACGAAGCTTGGCTGGCGCGTGTGCTGGCCCAAGGCGCGGCTGAGGGCACGCTGAGATTCTCTGGCTCGGCCGAGGCCGCCGGCCGCGCGGTGTTCGCCACCGTGCAAGGTTGCTTACTTGTCTCGCGACTGTTCCAGCAACCGCCCGCGTTGTGCGAGGCCATCAGCGCCTTGTACGTGGCATGCGACAACGTTGCCAAGCCCGCGGCTGGCGTCTAAGCAGTCGGCCTGGCAACAGGCGTTCAGCAGCACTTTTTGGCGTAGTAATTCACGGCCGCCCGGCGTAAGCAGGCGGCCGTTGTCATGGGCGTCAAGGACGAACGTAAACCCCGGTCGTCAGCCAGGGATGTCGCTTTGCAGCGCGCGAGCCATGTCGGTGCTGGTGCGTTCCTGTACGCCCAGATCGCGCATGCGTTGCAGGAAGGCGGTTTGAGCATCTTCGAATCCCGGAACTGGGCTCATGCAGTCGGTCAGCAGCACGATCCGCGACAGATTGCCGCCTGGCAGGTGTTCGGCCAGATGTTCTACAGTGGCCCGCACGCAATGGCTGCCCGCTTCACCTGCGACAAGGATCAGGTCGGACCGATCCAGCGAACCCAGCAAGCTGCGGTTGAGTTGGCTGCGCGGGTCGTCGGGGTCGGGCACTTCGGCCATCAGCGCGCTGTAGTGTTCGGTCCACGGGTTGGTGCCCTTGGGCACCTTGCGCACAATGAACTGGCCAGCGTCTTCCCAGCGGTTGTACGCCGCTCGCACGTCGGGGTGCACGTTGTGGCCCCATGTGCCGATCTCGCAATGTACCGGCCACACCATCAGGGTGTAACGGCCGCGGGCCTCAAGCTCGTCAAGATAGGTCAAAGTGCGCGGCAGGTCGTCAGCGTGGCGGGGCACAAAGTGCCCCGCACGCAGTTGCGCGGCAGAGATCGGCGTGAACGGCTCGACCGCCTGGCCTGCACCCGCATGCCAGAACGTGGGGTGCGCGATGTCCACGCGATGGTGCGAATCCAGCGTAACGGTGATCGAGCTCAAGGCAGGCGCGGTGACGTCGATGAATCGCGCCAGTCGTTGCATGTCGGCATGGGCGCCTGGCACCGGCAGGGCGGGCTGGGCGGCCTCGCCCGTCTGGGGATCCCTGGGCAGGTATGGCTCGGGCAGGTCGCAGAAATCATTCTGCGGGTCGACAATCAATAAATGGACGGAACGCGGCATGGGGAATTTCGATGACCTTTTCCGGAATATAGACCGGGATGAGGCTTGACCACTAGAACAGCACCAGATGTTCCGCGCAGTCAGGCAGTTGACGCAGCAAGGCGCGCCATTGCCGCCAAAGGTAGGCCAGTACGGCGAGGGCAAGAGCGGCGATCAGCATCCACATGGCAGTATCCAAAGAATATTTCGCACGACCGTGCGAAATTGGGCCAAAGAATCGCCGGCGTCAGCCGGCGGGGGATAGGGTTATTCCAGGTAGGTAAAGCTACGATAGGTCGAGATAAGCCTGTCATAGGCGGCGCGCACGCGCGCGGGGGCTTTCGGGTCCCGCAGGAAGCGGGCGTCATGCATCAGGCCGATCATCAGGCTGTAGACCTCGAACACAAGCTGTTCCGGATCGGTGTCGGGCCGCAGATGGCCGGCTTCCAGCGCTTGGCGCACCGTGCGCACCATGGCCGAGCGCCAGCGTCGCAGGTTGCCTTCCAGTACCGTCCGCAGTGGCGATTCCACGTCGTCATATTCGAAGGCGCCCGCCACGTAGACGCAGCCCGTCGCCAATTCGACGTTGCTGGCGCGTTCAACCCACAGCGACACCAGCGCATTCAAGCGCGGCAAGCCACGCGGATGCGCCATGGCGGGGGTGAAGACGGCGGCCACGAAGCGCCGGTCATATTCGTCCAGCACGGCCTGCTGCAAGGCTTCCAGCGAGCCCACGCGCGAAAACACGCCGCTTTTGCTGATACCGAGCCGCTTGGCTACCTGGCCCAGCGACAGGCTTTCCATGCCTTGGGTCGCGGCCATGTCCAGGGACGCATCCACGATGGCGGCGAAGGTCAGCTCGCTTTTTCCGGTTTTGGCAGTGTCTGTTCCGGCAGTCATGCGGCAGAATTTAGCACGATCGTGCGAAATTAATAAGGAGTTTTTCGATGACAATAAAAACCGGGCAGCCAAGGCTGCCCGGTTTGCGTGTCGCGCGAATGGCGATCAGGCCGCCTTGAACTGCAGACGATACTTGTGCAACAAGGGTTCGGTATAGCCGTTAGGCTGCGTCAGGCCTTCAAACACCAGGGCGCATGCCGCCTTGAAAGCCAGGGACGTATCGAAATTGCCTGCCATCGGCCGGTAGAGTGCATCGCCCGCATTCTGGCCGTCCACCACCTTGGCCATGCGCTTGAAGGTCTCCATGACCTGTTCCTTGTTGGTCACGCCATGGCGCAGCCAATTGGCGATGTGCTGGCTGGAGATGCGCAGCGTGGCGCGGTCTTCCATCAGGCCCACGTTGTGGATGTCCGGCACCTTGGAGCAGCCCACGCCCTGGTCGATCCAGCGCACCACGTAACCCAGGATGCCCTGCACGTTGTTGTCCAACTCCTGCTGGATGTCCGTGGCGGACCACTTGGACGGATCGCCAACCGGCACGGTCAACAGGCCGTTCAGCAGGTCGTCGCGCACGCTATCCAGCTTGGTGCGCTCAAGTTCCTTCTGTACCGCTTGCACGTCGATCTGGTGATAGTGCAGCGCGTGCAGCGTGGCGGCGGTGGGCGAGGGCACCCAGGCGGTATTGGCGCCCGCCTTCGGGTGCGCGATTTTCTGTTCCAGCATGGCCGCCATCAGGTCGGGCATGGCCCACATGCCCTTGCCGATCTGGGCGCGGCCGCGCAGGCCGGTGTCCAGGCCAACCAGCACGTTGTTGCGTTCGTAGGCCGTGATCCAGGCGGTGGACTTCATGTCGCCCTTGCGCAGCATCGGGCCGGCTTCCATGCTGGAGTGCATTTCGTCGCCGGTGCGGTCCAGAAAGCCCGTGTTGATGAAGGCAACGCGCGAGGCAGCCGCGCCGATGCAGGCCTTGAGGTTGATGCTGGTGCGGCGCTCTTCGTCCATGATGCCCATCTTCAGCGTGTTGCGCGGCACCTTGATCAGGTCTTCCACGCGATCAAAGAGTTCGCTGGCGAAGGCGGCTTCATCGGGGCCGTGCATCTTGGGCTTCACGATGTAGACGGATCCCGTGCGCGAATTCAGCTTGGCGGTGCGGTCGTGCAAAGCGGCCAGGCTGGTAACCACGGCATCCAGAATGCCCTCCGGAATTTCCTGGCCGTCGCGGTCGAGCACGGCGGGGTTGGTCATCAAATGGCCCACGTTGCGCACGAACATCAGCGAACGGCCATGCAGGGTCAGTGCGCCGCCGTCCGGGCGCGTGTACTGGCGGTCGGCGTTCAGCTTGCGGGTGAAGGTCTTGCCGCCCTTGGTGACGTCTTCGGTCAGGTCGCCCTTCATCAGGCCGAGCCAATTGCGGTAGATATGGACCTTGTCGTCGGCATCGACGGCGGCGACCGAGTCTTCGCAGTCCATGATGGTGGTCAGCGCGGCTTCGACCAGCACGTCTTTGACGCCGGCGGCGTCGGTGCTGCCGATGGGGTTGGCGCGGTCGATCTGGATTTCGAAGTGCAGGCCGTTGTTCTTCAACAGGATGGCCGTGGGGGCGGACGCCTCGCCTTGGTAGCCGGCGAATTGCGAGCCGAACTTCAGCCCGGTGACCACGCCCTTGGCCAAGGCCACGCGCAGTTGGTCGCCTTCAACGGTGTAGCTTTGCGCGTCGGCGTGCGAACCGTTGGCCAGCGGGGCGGCGGTATCAAGGAAGCTGCGCGCGCGCGCAATGACGGCGGCGCCGCGCTCGGGGTTGTAGCCCTTGCCGGTATCGCCCGGGGTGGCGGGAATGGCGTCGGTGCCGTAGAGGGCGTCGTACAGGCTGCCCCAGCGCGCGTTGGCGGCGTTCAAGGCATAGCGGGGATTCGACATCGGCACGACCAACTGCGGGCCGGCCTGCTGCGAGATTTCGGTGTCGACGTTGTCGGTGGTGGCCTGCACGCTGGCGGGCTGGGGCAGCAGGTAGCCGATGCCTTCCAGGAACTTGCGATAGGCGGCCGGATCGGCGATGGGGCCGGGGTTGGCGCGGTGCCAGGTGTCCAGTTCGGCCTGCAGGCGGTCGCGTTCGGCCAGCAGCGCGCGGTTCTTGGGCGCCAGGTCGTGTACCAGCGCCGCAAAGCCTTGCCAGAAGCCGTCGGCATCCAGGCCGGTGCCGGGCAAGGCTTCTTGTTCGATGAATTGGTTGAGATTGGCCGCCACTTGCAGGCCGTGGTGCTGGATGCGTTGAGTCATGCGGGTCTCTAGCGGTAAGTAGGGCTGGCCGGCGCCGGGGCGCCGGGCGAATCTGTTTTGACATCATCGTTCGCACCCGCTGCAATGTCTATATCAAAACCAGCTGGTCATACCAGTTTGTTTACGCGCGTGAAGACAGGACGCTTGTTTTTATGGTTTTATATCAGCCACTTACGGCGGTGCGCCAATTCGCCAAAAACAAGCGTTCGGCTTGGTCATACCACTGGTGCGGAGATTGCATGTACGCGGAAACAGAAGAAAAGCCCCGGCAGGTGGCGGACGAGGTCGCTGAAAGAATCGAACGCCTGATCCTGGATGGCGTGCTCAAGGCGGGGCAGGCGTTGCCGTCCGAACGCCGCTTGACCGAAAAGCTGGGCGTGTCGCGCACGGCGCTGCGCGAAGGGCTGAAGCTGTTGCGCGCGCGCGAAATCATCCATACCTCGCAAGGCAAGGGTTCGTTCGTGGCGCATATTTCAAAGGTGGACGCCGGGCCTTTGATGCATCTGTTCAATTCGCAGCCGCGCACGCTTTACGACTTGCTGGAAGTGCGTTCGTTGCTGGAAGCCGAGTCCGCGCGGCTTGCTGCCATACGCGGCACCGAGGCAGATTTCATCATGATCCGCCGCCGTTATGACGAGATGGTGGCGGCGCAAGGCGCGGCTACCGATACGGCCACCCACGCCCATCTGGACCACGCCTTCCACCTGGCGATTTGCGAGGCATCGCACAACCCGGTGCTGGTGCACACGCTGCAATCGCTGACGGATCTGCTGCTGGGGTCGGTGTTTGCCTGCGTGAACAATCTGTACCACCGCGAGCCGGAAAAGCGGCAGATTGATCGCCAGCACACGCGCCTGTTCCACGCGGTAACGGGGCGCCAGCCAGAGCAGGCCCGCAAGGCCGCGGCGGACCATGTAGATAGCGTGCGGCAGAGCTTGTCGGATATTGAACAGGAAGAACAACGGTTGGTGCGCGCGACGCTACGTCTGGAAGGCTGGACGTAACGCCGCGCGGGCGGGCGTGTGTGCGCGCGCGATGGGCAGCGGCCCTTAGCGGTCGGCCGTCGCGCAGCCAGCCAGCGCCAGCGGTTTGCCGGCGTACACACGGCCGAAGCGGTTGTTCAGCAAGGCGTCCAGATCAATCGCTTCCTGGCCCACGAATCCCTTTTGCGGCAAGGCGCCTTGCGCCACCAGATCCAGCGCCGCGCAAATGCCTGCCGCCGTCGACAACTGGATGGCGCTTAGGCGATGGCCGTCTACGTCCGCGCCGAACACGCGGATCGGATACGACTCTTCTTCCAACCGCCCGTGGCGGTGGCCCGATGCCGAGGCCTGGATGACGATGACGTCCTGCTCGGTGGTGGGGATGGCGGACTCGAAGATATCCTTGAGCAGATCGCGGCGATCGCGCAGGCGCAGGTCGTTGAGCAGCAACTTCATGATGTTGCAATGGCCGGGATAGCGCACGGATTTGTAGTCGACGTTGCGGGCGCGGCCCAGCAGCGTCGCCGGCAAGGTCCCCAACCCGCCAGAGGTGTTGAAGGCTTCGTATTCGACGCCATCCAGCGCGAATGTTTCGTAGCCTTCCAGCGCCGGCACGCTGGTCAGTTGCCCATCAACGATAGCCTCGCAAGGGTTGCAGTATTCGTTGATCAGCCCCTCGGTGCTCCAGGTCAGGTTGTAGCGCAAGCTATTGGAGGGGTAACGCGGCAGCGCGCCCACGCGCATGCGCAGGTCTAGCAAGGTGTCGAAGCGGCGTGCCAGCGCGTTGCCGACGATGCCGATGAAGCCGGGGGCCAGGCCGCACTGCGGCATCAACACGCTTTGCACATCGCCCGCCAACGCCTGGATGGCATGGGTGCTGGCGACGTCTTCGGTCAGGTCGAAGTAGTGCACGCCGGCGCGGGCGCAAAGGCTTGCGACGGCGGTGGCGCGATGAAAGGGCAGGGCGTTGACCACGGCATAGGCGCCTTCGATGCAGCGCGCTACCGAGGCGTCGTCGCTGATCTGGCGGGTTTCGTAGCCCAGCTCGGCCAGAACGGCCAGCCGGGCAGGGTCTTGATCGGCAACCAGGACGGTGTAGTTGCCGCTGCGTTCCAGCATCAGGGCAATGGCGAAACCGATTTTTCCGGCGCCCAGCAAAACGATGGGGCGAGTGGCTGAGGTAGACATGGTGCGGCTCCTGCAAGGAAAGGAATGGGGTGGCCTCATCCTATTCGGGAGCGCTGTCGATTTGTAGAATCAAATCCGTCGTAACGGTTTAAGTTAACGCCAATATGACTTAATTTGCTGTCGAATCGTCAAAAACAAAGCCCCGCGGCGGTTTGCCGAGGGGCTTTCGATGGGGCTGTCACGGCCTTTGCAGGCCCGTGGATCAGCTGCCCATGGGGGGGTAGTCCAGATTGCCGAAGGTGACCAGGCCTTCTGCCTTGGCTTGGGCCAGTTGCGACTGGACCTGCGAGCGGCTCAGCGACGTGGCTTGTGCAGCAGCGGCGACGGGCGGGTAGTCCAGGTTGCCGAAGGTGACTTCGCCAGCGCTCTTGGCTTGAGCGAGTTCAGCTTGGACTTGTTGCGAGGTCAGGCTGGACGTCTGGGCGATGGGGGCGGGGTAGCCTTCTTCGCCGAACGTGTATTGGCCCGAAATCTTGGCTTGTTGCAGTTCGGCCTGAACCTGTGCGCGGGTCGGGCCTTGGTCGGCTTCGGCGGCTTGCGCGCCGGCAGCCAGAACGGACATGGACAGCATCAATGCGGTAGCAAGGGTTTTCATAGCAGACCTCCGGTGTCTTGTGAGCTTGGGATTCGAACCGCTGGCGTCATTGCCAGGGTTCGCTTGCTGTGTCCCGATGAAGTGCATTCTGTGCTCAAAGACCCCTGGGATAAACCCTTATTCTCTGAAAACATCTTTCCAAAATCCGCACTAATCGATTTAGATTTTGCCAATCGTCACCATAGATGGCGATATTTCCATCTGATGACAAAAACAAAACCCCGGGGCATGCCCGGGGTGGATGGAGCCCAAACAGGACGGAACCGTCTCAGCGGTTCAACTCAACCAGCGCGGCGTTGTAGTCGGACTGGGCTTCTTCCAGTTTGCGCTGGGCCTTGTCGATTTTGTCTTGTTTGCCCTTGGCGCGCGCTTCCTTCAGCTCTTGCTCGCGTTCGGACACCTTGGCTTGTTTCTCACGCACGTCGGCTTCGCGTTGCGATTGCAGGCGGCTGTCCGTGCAATTTGCCCGGGCTTCGGCCAATGCCTTTTTCAAGCCGGCTTCGCGGCGGGTGTTGTTCTGTGCCTGAGCGGCGGCGATGTCGTTTTCGATCTCGCAGAACTTGGCCGCGCAACCGCGCTGCGCCGAGCAATCGGTGGCGGCTTGCGCGGGCATTGCACCGAACACGGCAAATGCGGCGGCGGCAGTCGCAAGGGATTTCACGAAAGAGGGCATGCGGTGTCTCCGTAAGTCGTTTCGACAAGCGCCATGATGGCGCGATCCGACCCAGGCGGCAATGCGCGCGGCAAATCGCGGCCGGCTCATGCGCCCCTTGCCCTTCCTAGCGGATCAGTGTGCCCGCCAACGCGGCCGCCACCAGCAGCGCGCCCAGCCACAGGTTGGCGCGAAACAGCATGAAGTTGCGGTCGGGGCGCTGGATGTCGAACACCTTCAACTGCCACGCCAGATGCACTGCCACGGCGGCCATGCCCACCTGATACGCCCACGACAGCCCCATGGCGTACCCGCCCCAGGCCCACAGCACCACGGTGGCGGCGTAGAAGCCGCCGATCCACAGCTTGCCCTGGTCGCCAAAGCGCATGGCGGTGGAGTGCAGGCCCAGGCTGCGGTCGTCGCGCACGTCGACATAGGCGTAGATGCTGTCGTAGCCCACCTGCCAGAGCACCGCGCCCAGCCACATGGCGATGGCGGCCAGCGGCACCACGTTCTGCGTGTCGGACCAGGCCATCAGCATGCCCCAGTTAAAGCAGATGCCCAGCACCACTTGCGGCCAGTACGTGACGCGTTTGCACAGCGGGTAGATGAAGACGAAAGGCAGCACGGCCAGGGCCAGCCAGCGGCTCATTTCGTTCAGGAAAAAAAGCAACGATCCACAAACAAGCAACTGGCCCACCAGGAACCACACGGCGTTCTTCATCGACAACTGGCCGCTGGTCAGTGGACGGAAGCGCGTGCGTTCGACGTGCTTGTCGAAGTTGCGGTCGCACATGTCGTTGACGGTGCAGCCGATGCCGCGCATCAGCAGCGCGCCCAGCGAAAAGACGACCAGCCGTTGCAGGTCGGGCAGCCCGCCCGCCGATTGAACCAGCGCGGCGATGGCCGGCAGCAGCGTCAGCCACGTGCCGATGGGCCGGTCCAGGCGGCACAGACGAGCGTAGGGCCGCCACGACTTCGGAAGCCAGCGTTCGACCCAGTCGGTGAAGACGATGTCGCTGAGATCGACGGGAGATTGTTGCGAGGCGCTCACTGTCACGGTCAGAAAATGGTCGGGAAAGCCGACAGCATAAAACAACGGCCGGGCATTGCGCCCGGCCGTGGAAGTTCAAGCGACGTTCAAGCCGGCGTTTTTCAGGCCGTGTATTCCTTGAGCAGCTTGCCCAGGATGGCGATGCCCGTGCGGATCTTGTCTTCCGGCACGGTGGCGAAGCTCAAGCGCAGCGTGTTCGGCTTGCCCGCGCCGCTGTAGAACGGCGCGCCCGGCACGAAGGCCACGTTTTGCGCGATGGCTTTTTCCAGCAGCTTGGTGCTGTCCATGTGTTCGGGCAACGTCAGCCAGATGAACATGCCGCCTTCAGGCTTGGTCCAGGTGACGGTGGACGGGAATTCCTGCTTGATGGCGTCCAGCATGCAACTGCCTTGTGCGCGGTAGATTTCGCGCACATTGGGCAAGTGCTCTTCCAGGAAGCCGTCCTTGACGATTTCGTACACGGCCATCTGCGTCAGCGTGGGCGTGTGCAGGTCGGTGGCTTGCTTGGCCTGCACCAGCTTGTTGATCAGCGAGCGTGCGCCGGCGATGTAGCCCAGGCGCAGGCCGGGGGCCAGTACCTTCGAGAACGTGCCCAGGCGCACCACGTTGGCGCCGTATTCGGCGGCCAGTGCAACCAGGCCCGGCTGCGGCTCGCCTGCGTAGCGCAGCTCGCCGTAGGGGTCGTCTTCAACGATGGTCAGGTTCAGTTCGGCGGCGCGCTTGACCAGCGCGATGCGGCGTTCCAGGTTCAGCGTGCGGCCCGTGGGGTTCTGGAAGTTGGGCAGCGCGTAAAGGAAGCGCGCGCCGTCAGCCAGTTCGGGCGTGATGGCTTCGGGGATCAGGCCGCCTTCGTCGGTGGGCACCGGCACGAACTTCGGCTGATACAGGCTGAACGATTGCAGCGCCCCCAGGTAGCTGGGGTCTTCGACCAGCACCTTGCTGTCTTTGTCGATCAGCACTTTGCCCAGCAGGTCCAGCGCCTGCTGCGAACCCGAAACGATCAGGATCTGGTCGGCGGCGACGTTGGCGCCCGCGCGGTTCAGGTCGTCGGCAACCCATTGGCGCAGCGGCGCATAGCCTTCGGTGGGGCCGTATTGCAGGGCAGCGCGACCGTTCGTGGACAGTACCTTGTCGAACGCAGCACGTACCACTTCTACCGGGAAGCCGCCGGGCGCCGGCAGGCCGCCAGCGAACGAAATGACTTCGGGGCGCTCGGTGACCTTGAGGATCTCGCGGATGGCGGAGCTGGTGAGTTGCTGAGCGCGTTCCGAAAAGGAAAACGCAGGTTCTAGAGGCTTGTCCATGGATTGCTTCTTGAAGAAGAAGGGTAAAGGGAGAGGCTTGTAACAGGCACTGCGACAAAAAAGTATTGTCCCATACGGTAGCAGCCCGGCCCCTTTAACGCGCGGAACCCCTAAAATCACCTGCATCGAAAACCGCCTGTACAGTTACATTTATCGCCATGTTCGAAGCCGCCCCTATCGTCGCCGAATCCAAGTCCGCCCTGTACGCCGAACTGGTGGCGCAGGCCCGCGCGCTGCTGGAAGGTGAGCCCGACCGCATCGCCAACGCCGCCAACCTGAGCGCGCTGGCCTACCAGGCCTTGCCCGATTTGAACTGGGCGGGCTTTTATTTTTTTGATGGCACCGAGCTGGTTCTTGGACCCTTCCAGGGCAAGCCGGCCTGCGTGCGCATTCCCTTGAATCGCGGTGTGTGCGGCGCGGCCGCCAGCCAACGGCAGACGCAGTTGGTGCCCGACGTGCATGCTTTCCCCGGCCACATCGCCTGCGACGCTGCGTCGCGTTCGGAAATCGTGGTGCCGCTGGTGCATCAGGGCGAATTGATCGGGGTCTGGGATGTGGACAGCCCCGTGCCGGATCGCTTCGACGAAGACGACCGCCAAGGCATGCAGGCGCTGTGCGCGGTGTTCCTGGCCAGCCTGGGTTAGGCGAGACAAGGGCGGGCTGAGCGCCTTCGAGCCGTCCTATGCGCGCAAGCCGCCCGCCACCGCGCGCCGTTGACACGTTGACGGCCGCCCGGTAGATTTCCGCATCAGCCGCCACCTGTGTCTTGTTGGCGCGTCTTATCGTTTTATTCATTCATGATTCATCAGGCCATCCAATCCGTTTCCTGCATCCGCGCCCTGGGCGTGGTGTTGGCTGCGGTCGGCCTGAAATCCAAAAAACAGCCGCTCATCTGACCGGAGCATGCTGTTCCGTCAGATGGGCGACGGAACAGCGGCCTCCTGGCGGCGCAGCAGCGCCTCCGCGCGCATCCCCTGGTATCCCGAGCACTTCTGTACGGTCCAACCGCGGTCCGCCTACATCGAAGGAGTGTTCTCATGTCTATTCAACAATCTGTGTTCCAGGGCGTCTGGGTGCCCTTGGTTACCCCATTTGCTGGCGGCGCCGTTGACGGCGGCGCATTGCGCCGACTGGTGCGCCACTATGCCGCGGCGGGCGTGAACGGGCTGGTCGTGTGCGGCAGCACGGGCGAGGCCGCCTCGCTGGACGACGCCGAGCAGTTGGCCGTGCTGGACGCGGTGTTGACTGAAGCCGGCAGGCTGCCGGTCATCATGGGCCTGGCCGGCAACCACCAGGGGCATGTGCTGCAACGCCTGTCGGCCTTTGGCACCCGGCCGCTGGCGGGCATTCTGGCGCCCGCGCCGTACTACGTGCGGGCCGGGCAAGAAGGGGCCGCCGCCTATTTCCGCTGTCTGGCCGATGCTTCGCGCTTTCCCCTGGTGCTCTACGACATTCCGTACCGCACGGGCACCACGCTGGACACATCGACCTTGCTGTCGCTGGCGGCGCATCCGAACATTGCCGCCATCAAGGATTGCGGGGGGGCCCTGGACAAGACGCTGGCATTGATCGCCGACGGCCAGATGAACGTGCTGGCGGGTGAAGACCTGCAAACGCTGTCGGTGCTTTGCCTGGGGGGCACCGGCATGATCGCGGCCGCCGCGCACTTGCGGCCCGACCTGTTCGTGGCGATGTATCAAGCGGTGCGGGGCCAACAACTGGATCTGGCGCGCAGCTTGTTTCATGCCTTGGCGCCCGTCATCCAGTTGGCGTTTGAAGAGCCGAACCCGGGACCGTTGAAGGCGCAACTGGGGCGGCAAGGTTTGTTGACCGACGAATTGCGGCTGCCCATGCCCGCGGCCAGCGCGGCGTTGGCGACGCGCCTGGACGCGGCGGTGGCCAGCCTGAACCGCCGGTATCCCTGCCACTAGCCCGGAGTCAGGCCGTAGCAAGAGCAAGGCTCTTCCGCTTTGTGGTGCCTTGATGCATTTGGTAATACATGCATCACCGGGAAGCTGACGGATTGCTTATCATGCGGCCATTCTTCGGGTGAAACAAAACGTTCATGGCTCAAGCATTTGAAGCCTTGTCCGCGTGGCAGGTAATGCTGGCGGGGCTGCTGTTCTTCGGCGGTATCTATCTGGCCTTCGGCGCGGCTACGTGGCTGCTGACGCGGCACGTGTTGCCGGCGCTGGGCATGGGGCGGCCGCTGGACCCGCGCCCGCTGGCCCCTGGCCAGATGCGGCGCGAGCTGGCGCAATCTGGCTTGTCCATCCTGCTGTTCGGCACCGGCATGATCTTTCCCTGGGGCCTGCTGCAACTGGGCTGGGCGCATCTGGACCCGAACCCAAGCTGGCAGAAAGTGATGCTTGAAATCCTGGTGCTGGTGGCCTGGAACGACGTGCATTTCTGGGTCAACCACCGGCTGCTGCATACCAAGCCGCTGCGCCGCTTTCACCTGCCGCATCATCGGTCGGTGGTGACCACGCCGTTCTCGACCTACAGCTTTCACCCGATTGAAGCGCTGATGCTGGGCAACGTGATCTTGCTGCCCATGGTGTTGCACGATTTCAGTTTCTGGGCGCTGGCGTCGGTGCCGCTGTTCAGCCTGTTCTTCAATTGCATCGGGCACGCCAACTACGATTTTTTCCCCAAGGTGTCCTACGCGCACTGGTTCGCCGCCAGCCGGCGCCACCATCTGCACCACGCTTGCTACAACGGCAATTACGGCTTTCAGTTCACCTTCATGGACCGCTTGTTCCGCACCCGCCTGACCGCCGACGCCGCGGCCCCGCAGCTGGATGCGTTTCAGCGCAGAGAATCTGTTGGCGCAAGGGCTTAGCATTCGGCGCCGACTGCCGTCGCTGCGTAACCCGCGCGATTGGCAAAGCCTGGCTTACCTGGCCGCGCTGCCCGCGTTGGCGGCCTGGCAATGGGTCTACGGCATTTGGTGGCCGCTCTACGTGCTGATGCTTTTCCTGACGCTGGGCATCGGCGTCATCCACCACAACCACACGCATCTGCGCATGTGGCGCGGCCGCTGGACCAATCGCGCCACCGATTTCTGGATCACGCTGCTGCAAGGGCACCCCACGTTTGTGTTCTATCCGGCGCATGTGGCCAACCATCACCGGTTCAAGCACGGCGAACGCGACGTGGCGCGCACCTATCGCTTTGGCGGCGACACGAATCACCTTGCGGGCTACCTGCTACACCCGCTGCAGGCGGGTTGGGTGCTGTACCCGCTGTTTTTCGCGTGGCTGGGCCGGCTGCGCCGCCATTGGCCAGGCGCCTGGCGTTATTGCCTGGCGCAATACGGCGCGTGGCTGGGCTTGTGGGGCGGGCTGCTGATGGTCAACCCCGTCAAGGCGCTGGTGCTGGTGATCGTGCCGCAATTGCACGGATTGCACTGGCTGCTGGCCACCAATTACTTGCAGCATGCGCATGCCGATGGCGGGCCGCGCCAGGTTGCGGGCCTGAACTACGCGCGTAATTTCGAAGGGCTGGTCAACCCGTTGTTGTTCAATATCGGCCTGCACACCGCGCATCACGAGCATCCGCGCGCGCATTGGTCCGAACTGACCCGACTGCATCGCGAGCACTATCGCGCGGGCGTCGACCCGGTACTCAATGAGCGCGGGCTGCTGCCCTATATGTGCCGGGTCTTCGTGTTGGCGGCGTTCGTGCCGCGTTTGCGCAGCCGTTCCCGCATGGCGCCCGAGCATGTCCGCTAGCGCCCTATCCTTTCCCCAACGAGGCCTGTCACATGCCCATCGCGTTTAATCGTGTCTACCTGGAAAGCGCCGGCTATTTCATGCCGGGCGAAGCCGTGTCCAACGACGCCATGGACCGCTACATCGCGCCGCTGAACCGGATGTCCAGCCGCATCAAAAGCCGCATCCTTGCCGAGAACGGCATCAAGCAGCGCTACTACGCCATTGATCCGGAAGGCCAGACCGTCTACACCAACGCGCAACTGGCGGCCAACGCCATCCGCGACTGCCTGCGGCGCAATGACAGTGAGCTTGCCGCCGTGTCCTTGCTGACCAGCGGATCGTCGGGTGGTGACGCCCTGATGCCGGGCTTTGCCAACATGATCCAGGGCGAGCTTGCCGCGCAGCCCATGGAAACGCTGTCGGTACATGGCATTTGCGCGGCCGGTGTGTCGGCGATCCAGGTGGCGGCGCAGGGCGTGGAGATGGGCGGACACGCCAGCGCCCTGGCCGTAGCCAGCGAACTGCCGTCGCGCCTGTTCAAGCGGTCGCGCTTCGCGGCGCGCGGCTATGACGCGGACTTCGACGCGCACTTCCTGCGCTGGATGCTGTCGGACGGCGCGGGCGCGTTGCTGCTGGGCAACTCGGGCCGCGCGCTGGCGGGGGCGTCCAGCGGCGTGCGGCTGAAATTGAAATGGGTGCATCAGCGCTCGTTCTCGGGCGACTACCCCGTGTGCATGCAGTTGGGCCTGTCCGCTGATCGCCAAAAGGGCCATCTGGATTATCCGTCCTGGAACGAGGCCGAGGCCGACGGCGCGCTGTCGCTGCGCCAGGACATCCGCCTGTTGCCGCATCTGTTCGACATCGGTATCCACGAGTACGCCAAGCTGGTGCGCGATGGTTGGCTGGACCCGGACCAGGTGGACCATTTCCTGTGCCATTACTCATCCGAGAAATTCATTCCCGTGGTCGAAGACCTGATGGAGAAGGCGGGCCTGGTGATTCCGCGCGAGCGCTGGTTCAGCAATCTGACGTGGCGCGGCAACACGGGCGCGGCATCGATCCTGATCATGCTGGCCGAGTTCCTGGAAACGCGAGAGATCAAGCCGGGCGAGCAGATCTTCTGCTACATCCCGGAATCGGGGCGCTTCATGGCGGCCTACATGCTGCTGGAGGCTGAGGCGGTACATGCGCCAGCCGCGACCGGAATCACGACGTCCGCCGCCAAGCCGGCGACCCGCGACGACACGCAAAGCGATGACGCCGACGCCATCGCGCCCCCGCACGACCCTGACATGGCCCCGCAAGGCCTGGGCCAACTGCTGACCGAGCTGGCCGCGATCTGGCACGACTACCGTTCGCGAGTATGGCGCACGCCGGTAGTGCGCCGGCTGCGCAACCGCCAATTCCAGACGGCCGACTACCTGAACTGGATGGAGAACTGGATTCCGCAGGTGCGTGAAGGCAGCAAGTGGATGCGCGAGGGCGCCGCGTCGCTGACGGAGCAATACGCGCCGCTGGCCGCGCTGATCGACATGCATGCCGGCGAAGAGCAGAACGACTTCCAGATTCTGTTCCAGGATTATCAAACGGCGGGCGGCGCGGTCGACAACATCGACGCGCTGCGCCGCAACCCCGGCGGCGAAGCGCTGAACGCCTATCTGCACGGTCTGGCCGCCACGCGCGACCCGATTGGCTTGCTGGGCGCCATCTACATCATCGAAGGCACCGGCCAGCGCATCGTGCCGGCGCTGCTGCCGCTGTTGAAAGCCAGCCTGAAGCTGCCGCCCGACGCCTTCCGCTTTCTGGAATACCACGGCCACAACGACGAGCATCACCTGGCGCGTTGGCTGTCGGCGGTGGAACTGGCGCTGGATTGCGACGAAGATGGCCGCGCCGAACAACGCATCGTGGACACCGCGCGTCGTACGGCGGCCTTGTATCTGATGCAGTTCCATCACGTCATGGAGGGCGATGCAGCATGAGCAAGGAACCCGAATTTCTGGCCAAGCCGCACGACCCGGCCGACCCCAATCCCTGGCTTGCCCTGTATCTGGACCGCAGCACACCCTTGCCGGACAAGGTGAAAAAGGCCTGGCTGACGGATTCCAGTTGCGCCTCGCGTCAATACCTATTGCCGTTTCTGCGGCCGCTGGCGCGCGCCTTCATCATCCTGATCCAGGTAGTGAAGACGTTCGTGCCGCGCCGCTGGTCGCATTCAAAGCTGCTGCATCGCATTCTGGCCTGGGGGCTCAAGCGTTTCGTGTCGCCCGAGGCCAACTGGCTGATCCTGCGTCACTTCCATCTGGGCGCGCAGGTGCTGGCGTTCATCGCCGCCAATTCCCCGGTGCCGATCACCACCACGCCGCTTGAGCCAATGGAGATTGATGATCTGAAGGACGAACTCTTCGTCAAGCACGACCTGAACCTGTTCAACTTCGTCATCCGCTTGAACCAGGCGCTGCGCGAAGCTGGCGTGGAAATGCACGCGCCCGAGACAGTCGACTTTTCGATGATCCAGGACCCGCCGCTGAAGCTGGAAGACATGCCGCAGGGCAGGCTGAACTTCCTGGACCTTCAAAGCGCCATCGAACTGTTCACGCCGCTGTATCAGCTGATGCTGACCGACAACGACTTCTGGCGTGCGGCCAATTCGTTGCAGCTGGACGAAACCATTGGCATCTACGCGGCCAAGTTGCTGGGCGCGCCGCAGCACCTGATTCTGGTCAACAACAGCCATCCGCTGGTGCCCATGTCGACCTTGCGCGCGGGCTACCGCCTGGTGCTGCACGGCTTGTCCACCGAAATGCTGCACAGTCTGTTGATGGAGATGAAGGCGGCGCAGCAGGGCGCGGAACCGCCCGCGCCGATCAGCTAGGCAGGGCCCTGGAGCGGGCCGGCGTATCGGGCTTGGCGCGGGGCGTGTTGGTATAGACCCTGCGTTACACGGCAATATGCCTGCGTTATATTGCCTGCCTTGTTCGGTCAGCAGCGCCGGATCGCGCTCGCCTCGCGTGAATTCCCGTTGCGTGATTCTTTATTTCGGAAGTCCCTCCTATGCCTCAACCCATTGAAGTCATCGCCACCATTCTGTTTGCCGTGGCGGTTCTTCATACCTTTTCCGTTCCCGTTTTTGCGCGGCTTGCCCACCGCGGCGGCCCGCACGCGGGCATCTGGCATCTGTTTGCCGAAGTGGAGGCGGTGTTCGGCGTCTGGGCGTTTGCGCTGATCGTGACCATGGCGGCGCTGTCCGGCCCCGCCAGCGCCGTCGGCTACATGGATACGCGCAACTTCACCGAACCGCTGTTCGTCTTTGTGATCATGGTGGTGGCGGCCAGCCGGCCGATTCTGGAAATGGTGGGGCTGATGGTGCGCATCGTGGCGCGCGTGCTGCCGCTGCCGCGCGAGCTGGCGACGTTCTTCGTGGTGATGTCGCTGGTGCCGCTGGGCGGCTCGTTCATTACCGAGCCCGCCGCCATGACGTTGGCCGCCATCTTGCTGCGCGACGCCTATTTCCGCACCAGCGGCCGCGCCGGCTTCAAGTACCTGACCTTGGGCGTGCTGTTCGTGAACGTGTCCATCGGTGGTGTGTTGACGTCATACGCCGCGCCGCCGGTGCTGATGGTGGCCTCCACCTTCGGATGGGACGCCGCGCACATGGTGCAGCATTTCGGCTGGCGCGCCGCGGTGGCGGTCTTCCTGAACGCAGGCATCCTGACCTTCGTCTGCCGCAAGGCGCTGATGGAACGCTCGGTCGGTACGGGCGGCGGGGTGGATGCGCCGGAAGGGTCGGACTCGCGTCCCCCGGTGCCTGTGCTGGTCATCCTGGTGCATCTGGCGTTCCTGGTGGCCGTGGTGCTCACCGCCCACCACCCGGCCATCTTCATGGGCCTGCTGATGATGTTCATCGGCTTTTCGGAAGCCTACAAGCGTCACCAGAACCGCCTGCTGATCAAGGAAGGCCTGATGGTGGGCTTCTTCCTGGCTGGCCTGGTGGTGTTGGGCGGCTTGCAAAAGTGGTGGCTGCAGGACTTGCTGGGCGGGCTTGAGCCCTTTGTTCTGTTCTGGGGCGCCACGGCGCTGACGGCCATTACCGACAACGCCGCGTTGACGTATCTGGGCTCGCTGGTTGAAGGCACGAATGAGACCTGGCGCTACATGCTGGTGGCCGGCGCGGTGACGGGCGGCGGTTTGACCGTGATTGCCAACGCGCCCAACCCGGCGGGCTTTGCAATTCTGAAGAACCACTTTCCGGACGGCAGTATTTCGTCGGGCCGCCTATTCCTGTCGGCGCTGGCGCCGACCCTGGTTGCGGCCATCATGTTCCTGCTGCCGGTATAGGGAAAAGCCTGGGAAAGTCGGCTGGCGTCGCCGCGGCCGGCCCCCGGCGGATGCCGCCCGGCGCCCCAGGCCGGGCCAGACACCGACGGTTAATGAAAAACCGCTAAAATTCAAGACTTTCCCGAATTTTTTTCCGGCCTTGCCCTCCCGTTGCTCCCGGCATTCCTTGCCTGGCGACTGACGGCTTATGATTTTCCGGGCGCGCGCCTGGGAGCCCTTGATGCCCATCTACGCCTATAAATGCAGCGCCTGCGGCCATGCCAAAGACGTCTTGCAGAAGATTTCCGATGCGCCCCTTTCGGTTTGCCCCGAATGCGGCCAAAGCACGTTTTCCAAGCAGGTGACCGCGGCTGGATTCCAGCTCAAGGGCTCCGGCTGGTACGTCACCGATTTTCGCGGTAACGGTTCCGGGGGCGCTGCGTCCACCGGGGCGGCAGCGGAAGGCGGTGCGCCTGCCGCGGCGCCGGCAGCCACGCCGGCGGCGGCTCCTGCGGCAAGCGCCCCTGCCTCAGGTACGCCTGCCGCAGGATCGCCTGCCGCAGGTACGCCTGCCGCCTAGAGCCCTCGCGATGCGGATGCGCCTTATCAAAAAGTATTTCATCACCGGCCTGCTGATCTGGGTTCCCCTGGTCATCACGGTGTGGGTGCTGGGTTTGCTGGTCGCCACCCTGGAAGGGTTCGTGCCTGGCTTTCTGTCGTCCGAATCGCTGTTCGGCATCGACATCCCCGGCTTCCGCTTCGTCCTGGTCATCGTGGTGGTGCTGTTGACGGGCGTGTTTGCGGCCAACCTGATCGGCCGTACCATGGTGGACCAGTGGGAAAACCTGCTGGGCCGTATTCCGCTGGTGCGTTCCATCTACAACTCGGTCAAGCAGGTCAGCGATACCGTGCTTGCCCCGAACGGGCAGGCGTTTCGCCGCGCGGTGCTGGTGCAGTATCCGCGGGCGGGTTCCTGGACCATCGCTTTCGTCACCGGCACGCCCAGCGGTGAAGTGGCCAGCCTGATGCCAGGCGACCACATCAGCGTGTATGTGCCGACGACGCCGAACCCCACGTCCGGCTTTTTCCTGATGATGCCTCGCGCCGACGCGATCGATCTTCAGATGAGCGTGGACGCGGCCTTGAAGTACATCGTTTCCATGGGCGTGGTCGCCCCGGCCCAGGCGTTCACGCCTGAAGGCCAATCGGCCCCGCTCTCTCCGGCGGCTGGCGCGCAAGACGCGCCGCGCGCCGATTCGTAACCCTTACGCTACAACTAAGCACACAACGGAGTCATCCCGCATGCGTACCTGCTACACCGGCCAGGTTTGCCGTGACCATCTCGGCCAGACCGTCACCCTGTACGGCTGGGTGAACCGCCGCCGCGACCACGGCGGGGTCATCTTCATCGATTTGCGCGACCGCGCGGGCCTGGCCCAGATCGTGTTCGATCCGGACAATGCCGCCTTCGCCACCGCCGAGCGCCTGCGCAATGAATTCTGCGTCCGCGTCACCGGCCTGGTGCGCGAGCGTCCGGCCGGCACCGCCAATAGCGAACTGGCTTCGGGCGAAATCGAAGTGCTGTGCAAGGAAGTTGAAATCCTGAACGCGTCGGTCACGCCGCCGTTCCAGCTGGACGACGACAACCTGTCCGAAACCACCCGCCTGACGCACCGCGTGCTGGACCTGCGCCGCCCGCAGATGCAGCGCAACCTGATGCTGCGTTACCGCGTGTCGATCGAAACGCGCAAGTTCCTGGACCAGTTGGGCTTCATCGACATCGAAACGCCGATGCTGGCCAAGAGCACGCCCGAAGGCGCGCGCGACTATCTCGTGCCCTCGCGCGTGAACGCCGGCCACTTCTTCGCGCTGCCGCAATCGCCCCAACTGTTCAAGCAGATGCTGATGGTGTCGGGCTTTGACCGCTACTACCAGATCACCAAGTGCTTCCGCGACGAAGACCTGCGCGCTGACCGCCAGCCCGAATTCACCCAGATCGACTGCGAAACGTCGTTCCTGGACGAGTTCGAGATTCGTGAAATCTTTGAAAACCTGATCCGTCACGTCTTCAAGGTCGTGCAGGGTGTGGACCTGGCTGCGCCGTTCCCCATCATGCCGTGGACGGAAGCGATGCGCCGCTACGGTTCGGACAAGCCGGACCTGCGCGTGAAGCTCGAATTCACCGACATGACCGACGTCATGCGCGACGTGGACTTCAAGGTGTTTGCCGCCGCCGCCACGGCGCCTGGCAGCCGCGTGGTTGCCCTGCGCGTGCCGGGTGGCGCGGAAATGTCCCGCAGCGAAATCGATGCCTACACGCAATTCGTGGGCATTTACGGCGCCAAGGGCCTGGCCTACATCAAGGTCAACGATGTGGCCAAGGGCCGTGACGGCCTGCAATCGCCCATCGTCAAGAACCTGCACGACGCCGCGCTGGCCGAACTGGTCAAGCGTACCGGCGCGCAAGACGGCGACATCATTTTCTTTGGCGCGGATCGCGAGAAGGTCGTCAACGACGCCATCGGCGCGCTGCGCGTGAAGATCGGCCACAGCGAATTCGGCAAGAAGACGGGCCTGTTCGAAGCCGGTTGGCAGCCGCTGTGGGTGGTTGACTTCCCGATGTTCGAATACGACGAGGAAGACGGCCGCTACACCGCTGCCCACCACCCGTTCACCAGCCCCAAGGACGGCCACGAAGACTTCCTGGAAACCGATCCCAGCAAGGCCTTCGCCAAGGCTTACGACATGGTGCTGAACGGTTGGGAAATCGGCGGCGGTTCGGTCCGTATCCACCGCGAAGAAGTGCAAAGCAAGGTGTTCCGCGCGCTGAAGATCGGTGCCGAGGAAGCCCAGGAAAAGTTCGGCTACCTGCTGGACGCGTTGCAGTATGGCGCGCCTCCGCACGGTGGTATCGCGTTCGGCCTGGACCGCATCGTCACGATGATGACCGGCGCCGAATCGATCCGCGACGTGATCGCCTTCCCGAAGACGCAACGCGCTCAGGATCTGCTGACGCAAGCGCCTTCCGAAGTCGACGAAAAGCAGTTGCGCGAGTTGCACATCCGCTTGCGTAACGTAGAAAAGTAAGCCCCCCCGAGGCGCCGGGGGCGCCTCCCCCCCCCAGGGGGCGCCTCACGGGACCGGCGGAGCCGGATCCTCGGCGGCCCGGCTTGTGGGGCGGCATGGGCTTGCGGCGGGTTGCGTTCTTTGGCGGCTTGGCTTGCGATAAGTGTGTTCTTGTTGCGGCTAGGGCTTGCTGAATTGGAGTAATCTGGCAGACGCCGCTTTGTTGGCGGTGCTTGCCGGGGCTGTTGTTGGGCCTGGCTCGTGGTTCCTCTGCTTTCAAAGGCGCCATCGCTTTTATGTCGCTCATCCGTGTCGTCAGCTACAACATTCACAAGGGCCGTTCGGCATTGGGCCGGCTCGACTCCCTGAATGAACTTCGCTTGGGGCTGTATGGCCTGCGCCCCGACCTGGTCTTCCTGCAGGAAGTTCAGGGCCGCAACGAGCAACGATCCTTGCTTCACGCGCAACACGAATCGCTTGCCGCCGCCTTGCGGCTAGATGTGGCCTACGGCCGCAATGCCATCCGCCACGCCACGGACCATGGCAACGCGCTGCTCTCGCGCTTTCCCATTCTTGATCACGAAAATCTCGACATCTCCGACCACCGCCTGGAGCAACGCGGCCTGCTGCACGCGCGCATCGACGTGGGCGACCGCCCGGTGCATTGCTTTGTGGTGCATCTGGGCCTGTTTGCCGGCAGCCGTACGCGTCAGGTGCTGGCCTTGACCGAGCGGATCCGGCGCATGGTGCCGGACGGCGAGCCCATTCTGATCGCGGGAGATTTCAACGATTGGAATGACCGCCTGGCGCCGTTGTTCGTTCAACAGTTGGGGCTGTACGAAGTGTTTTCCCATGCGCCGCGCAGCCATGGCGGTGAATTGCCGCGCTTGCGCGATTCGGTCAAACGGCTGAGCAACGCGCTGCGCGGCTTGCCCAATGGCGGCTTATCCGTCATGGAACGCACCAACCAACTGGGCATGGGCGGCAGCGCGCGCATGCTGCAGCCGCCGCCTCGCACCTTTCCGGCCGTGTTTCCGTGGTTTCGCCTGGACCGCATCTACCAGCGCGGGTTTGCCGTGCGCAGCGCGCGGGTATTGCGCGGGCGGGAGTGGGCGCGGCTGTCGGATCACTCCCCCTTGCTGGCGGAGCTGGAACTTCCGTGAAGACCGAGCAGGTCAAGCTGGAATGGACGGACGGCAACCACATCCGCTTGTTGCAGAACGGCGCCGACTTCTTCCCCGCGCTGTGTTCGGCTATCGATGCCGCGCAGGTCAGCGTGCATCTGGAAACCTATATTTTCATGGTGGACCGCACCGGTTCGCAGGTGCTGGAGTGCCTGACGGCGGCGGCGCGGCGCGGCGTCAAAGTGCGGGTGGTGCTGGATGGCTTCGGCAGCGCCATGAGCGTCGAGCACGTGCGCGCGATGCTGCTGGACGCAGGTGCCCAATGCCGCATCTTCCGGCCTGAACCGCGCTGGTTCGCTCGCTTTATTCCGTCGCGCAGCCGGCTGCGACGGCTGCATCGCAAGGTCAGCATTGTGGATGGACGCATTGCGTTCATCGGCGGCATCAACGTCATCGACGATTACGATGATTTGGATCCCACGGACGGCATATCCGCGCCGCGCTTTGATTTCGCGGTGCAGGTGGAAGGCCCGCTCGTCACCGAAGCGGCCTATGCGCAGGACTTGCTGTGGGTGCGCTTGAACTGGGCGCGGTTGCGGCGCCATCCGCGCGACTGGAGCCGCATGCGGCTCACCAAGCCGCACCATGCGCCGGTTGAACCTTGCGGCACATTGCGCGCGGCGCTGGTGCTGCGTGACAACCTGCGGTATCGCCAGACGTTCGAACGCGCGTATCTGTATGGCATCACGCAGGCGCGCCGCGATATCTTGATCGCCAACGCCTATTTCTTTCCAGGACGCCAGTTCCGCCGCGCGCTGGCCAAAGCCGCCGCGCGCGGTGTGCGGGTGCGGCTGCTGTTGCAGGGCAAGGTCGAATACCGCATGCAGTACCACGCCACCCGTTCCCTGTACGACCAACTGCTGCGCGACGGCATCGAGATCTTCGAGTACATGCCGGGATACCTGCACGCCAAAGTTGCCGTCATTGATAACGTGGCCACGGTGGGCTCGTCCAACCTGGATCCGTTCAGCCTGCTATTGGCGCGCGAGGCCAACGTCGTCATCGACAGCCAGCCCTTTGCGTGGGACCTGCAAGAACGCCTGGAAACGGCCATCCGCGAAGGCGGCCGCTTCATCCGGCCCTTGGATTACCAGCGCCGGGGATGGTTGCGGCGCTGGGTGGACGCGGTGTCTTACACGCTGCTGCGTATAGGTGTGGCGTTGACGGGGTCGTCGGATAAATACTGAAGCGCCTGCTCAGGCCCGGCGCTTGATCAGCCCCAACGCCAACGCGGTCCCTATCAGAATGATGGCGGCCCCCAGCGCGATGGACGGCGTGATGCTCTCGTCCAACAACCACGCGCCCCACACCACGCCGAAGATCGGCACCAGGAAGGTGACGCTGACGGCGCCGGTCGGCCCCACATTGGCGATCAGCCGGAAGAAGATGATGTAGGCCGCGCCCGTGCAGACGACAGCCAGCAAGATCGTGGAGATCCAGGCGGTCATCGACGCTGGCGTCTCCGGCCAGGCGGATATCGCCAGCGGCAGCAGCACGAGCGACGCGGCGATCATGCTGCCCGTGGCGCTGGCCAAGGCGTCCACGCCGGTCAGGAAACGCTTGGTCCAGTTGGCGGCGATGCCGTAGAACACGGGCGCCGACACGGCGGCAAGCACGGCGGGCCCGGTGCCCCCGGCCTGGAAATTCAGCTTGTCCCACACCAGCACGATAATGCCCACAAAACCAATCAACAGGCCCAGCGACCGCATCCAGGGCAACCTGTCTTTCAGCCACAGCCACCCGACAACCGCGCCCCATACCGGCGTCACCGCGTTGGCCACCGACAGGAACCCCGCGCCCAGCGATTGTGCCGCGTAGGCATACAGCAGGAAGGGCACGGCGGCGTTCAAGGTGCCCACCACCAGCAGCGCCTTCCAGTGCCGCGCAATCAAGGGCAGCTTGCCGCGCCAGATGGCCGCCGGCAGCAGGAACAGCGCGGCCAGGCCGACACGCAACTCGATCAGGGCGATGGGCCCGAAGTCCTGCACGGCAAGGCGCATGAACAGGAAAGAGCCGCCCCAGACCGCCGCCAGCAGCAGCAGGTCCAACAGATTGCGTTGACGCATGATGTATCTCGGTTTGCCTTATTTCCGGCCAGTGACCAGATTCTTCATCTTGACCCGATGCGCAAGCAGCGCACAGGCCAGGGACAGGACAATACACAAGACCAGGCCGGCCCGCACTCCGTTTAGTACCGTGCCGTGTGAAATCATGATGCCCACCAGCGCGGTACCCAAGGCGCTGCCGATCGCGCGCGTGGTCTGGACCAGCGCCGACGCCACGCCCACGTCGCGGCGTTCGCTCAGCATCTGCATGAAGAGCGTCAGGTTGGGAAGCAGGAATCCCAGCGCGCAGCCGTTGACGAAGAAGGCGGCAAGAATCCACCATGCCGACGTCCCGGGCGAGATCAACAGCACCATCAGCGTGCCGCCCGCCAGCAGCAGGCCGCCGAACACCATCAGGCGTTGTGGTTCGGCCTGCTTGGGAAACATCCGGCCATTGATGATGCTGCCCACCGAAATCGCGGCGACCAGCGGAGTCAGCAGCAAACCCGCTTCGCTGGGGGAATAGCCCAGCACCTGCTGCAACAACAGCGGGCTATAGAAGATCAGCACAAACATCACCGCGCCCACCATCATGGCGGCCAGGTTCAGCAGGCGGGATTCCTGCCCCGCCAGCACACGCAGCGGAAAAATGGGCGACTTTACGCGGCGTTCAGTGGGAATCAGGATGGCGATGGCGGCCACGCCAACCACCGCCAACATGGCGCCCAGCAGGGGATGGGCATGTTCGCCCTGGGCAAAGGCCAGTTCCAGCGCTGCGAGCGGAGCGCCCACGGCCAAGACCAGCAGGATGGCGCCCACCCAGTCGATCTTTCGGCTGCCGTCGTGAATGGGGCGGATACGGGGGAAGTACCGGGCCAGCAGAAAAAATGCGCCGGCCGCTGCAATCGGAGAAATGAAGAACGCCGCGCGCCATCCCAGCGCCTGGGTCGCCGCGCCACCCAGCACCGGGCCGATTCCGCTGGCCATGGCGAAGGCGGCGGACACAAGCGCCATCCAGCGCACCCGCTGCTTGGCATCGGGAAACAGGTCGGCGGGCGCCGCGAAAGCAGTGGCGATCATCATGCCCCCGCCTACCCCTTGCAAGGTGCGGAACACGATCAACTGGGTCATGGACTGCGCCAGTCCACAGGCGATGGAGCCCAGCGCGATGATCAGCACGGAAACCAGCATCAAGGGTTTGCGGCCGAACATGTCGCCCAGCCGGCCAAAGATCAGGATGGACGCCGCGGTGGCCAGCAGATAGCCGGTGCCCACCCAGGCGTAGAGCGCCATGCCGTTCAGGGCCTCGGCCACGCGAGGCAGTGTGGTGCTGATGATGGTGGAATCCAGCGCGGCCAGCACCACCGTCGCCGATACGCCCGCCATGGCCATCAGCAAGTCTCGTCGAGAGCGAGTGGAATCGGCGGCTGGCTGTGTCGGTGGCGGCGGCGGAGTCATGCCGCCTAGGATATCACCGGCCCACTAGGGTTTTCACTTGTAAAACGAGTGATAACCCCAGAAAACCGCGATAACCAATACGACCAACAGCCAAGACCAACGGGAATTGGACAGACCGCGGGGTTCGGGTTCGGGAGGCGGGGGGGGAGGCGCGACGCGTGGCTGGGCAGCCATGTGGTCGATGAAGGCGGCAAAGAACTTCTGGATGATTTTGTCGCCCGCTTTCAGCAGCAGGCCTTCTCCGCACTCAGCCAGCTTGCCCCCGGCCATGCCGGCCACGGTGTAGGCGACGCGGGTGCCTTGGTCCTTGGTGCTGAGGTTGACCTGGGCGGTCCCGATGGCCAGGCAGGCCGCGCGGCCCTTGCCTTCGAAGACCAGCGTGCAACTGTCAGGGGCGTTGACGTCCGAGAGCAGGATCTCGCCCTCGTAGTCAGTGTCGATCCCCGCGATGTTGGCCCGCAAGGTGACGGCGTATTCGGTAGCGGACCGTTGCGTCACGTTCACGCATCCCGGTATGCATCGTTGCAACACCGCCGGATCCGTGAGGGAATCCCAGGTTTGGTGCTGGGTGGAGGGAATCCATTGGGCATCTGCAATGCGCATGGTTGTCTCCTTGCTTGGCGTAGTTGTAAGTTCATTTTGGACTTAATCCACGGAAATGCCAACCATACTTCGGCAGGCGCTGCAGGGGACCTGGGTATCCCCATGGCGTAGAGGTAAAATACCGAGTTCCGCCGGTCATAACCCGAGGGGTGGCGGCAATCTACTCTGGCGCGCATTTCCATGAGCATTCTTGTTAGCGGTGGGGCCGGTTTCATTGGCTCGAATTTCGTGCTCGATTGGTTGGGCGACTCTGGCGAACCGGTGGTCACGCTGGATAAGCTGACCTACGCGGGCAATCCCGCCAATCTGGCGTCGCTGAATGGCGATCTGCGGCATGAGCTGGTGGTGGGCGATATCGGCGACACCAAGTTGGTTGAGTCCCTGCTTGCGCAGCACCGTCCGAGGGCCGTGGTCAATTTCGCTGCAGAATCACATGTTGATCGATCCATTCTCGGGCCAGGTGAATTCGTCCAGACCAATATAGTCGGCACCTTCAATCTGCTCGAAGTGGTGCGGACCTACTGGGCCGCGCTGCCGTCTTCGGAACGTGCGGCCTTTCGCTTCGTGCACATCTCCACCGACGAGGTGTATGGCTCGCTCGCACCCGGAGACGCAGCCTTCAGCGAGACGCACCGGTACGAACCCAACAGTCCGTATTCGGCCAGCAAGGCGGCAAGTGATCATCTGGTACGCGCTTACCACCATACCTACGGGCTACCGGTGCTGACGACGAATTGCTCGAACAACTACGGCCCCTATCATTTCCCCGAGAAGCTGATTCCGCTGGTGATCCACAACGCGCTGGGCGATCGGCCGCTGCCGATCTACGGCGACGGCCAGCAGATTCGCGACTGGCTGTACGTCAAGGATCATTGCAGCGCTATCCGTGCCGTGCTGGCGGGCGGCCGGGCAGGGGAGACCTATAACGTGGGCGGCTGGAACGAAATGTCCAACCTTGACGTCGTCAAGACCATCTGCCGTCTGCTCGACGAGCTCAAGCCGCGTACGGACGGCCAGCCGTACGAGGCGCAGATCACCTTTGTCAAGGATCGCCCTGGCCACGACCGACGTTACGCCATTGATGCGCGCAAGCTGGAACGAGAGCTGGGATGGAAGCCGGCCGAGACCTTCGCGTCCGGCATCCGTAAGACAGTGCGGTGGTATCTGGATAATCCGCAGTGGGTGGCGGACGTGACCAGCGGTGCGTACCGCAACTGGATGAAGGTACAGTACGACGTATGAAAATTCTGCTGATCGGTGCCAATGGCCAAGTGGGGCAGGAATTGCGGCGGACGTTATTGCCGCTGGCGGAGGTTACTGCCTGGGGGCGGGAAGACGCCGATCTGGCCAGCCCCGACACCTTGCCGTCGATGCTGGCCGCCTGCGCGCCCGACCTGATTGTCAATGCGGCTGCCTATACGGCGGTGGACCAAGCCGAAAGCCAGCCGGATGCCGCCGACGCGGTCAATGCTGTCGCGGTCGCGGCGTTGGCGGCCTACGCCAGGCAGGCTGGCATTCTGCTGGTGCACTACTCCACGGACTATGTGTTCGATGGAACGCTGGATCGGCCATATCGCGAGACCGACACGCCCGCGCCCTTGAACGCGTATGGGCGTTCGAAACTGGCAGGCGAACGGGCTATCGTTCAGAGCGGCTGCCAGGCGCTGGTCTTTCGCATCAGCTGGGTGGTGTCAGCGACCGGGGCGAATTTCGTGAAGACGGTGCTGCGGCTCGCTGGCAGCCGTGATGCCCTGCGCATGGTGGACGACCAGTTCGGCGCCCCGACGGCCGCCGAACTGGTGGCGGATACGACCGCGCTGGCGATCGTGGCCTACCAACGTGGCGCGCTGGCAGCGGGCGTATACCATCTGACCGCATCTGGCATGACGTCCTGGTGCGGTTTGGCTCGGCATGTCGTGGCTCGCGCTCGCCACAACGGCGTGGCGTTGAAGGTCGACGAACGCGGCATCACGGCGATCAACACGGAAGATTATCCCTTGCCCGCCGTCCGGCCGCGGAATTCCCTCATGGACTGCGCCGCCTTGTCCGAGGCGTTGGGGCTGCAATTGCCCCATTGGACGATTCACGTGGACCGCGTCGTGGATCAACTCACCAAACAGGAAAATCGATCATGAAGCGCAAGGGCATCATCCTGGCGGGCGGATCCGGTACCCGACTGCATCCAGCGACGTTGGCGCTTAGCAAGCAGTTGCTGCCGGTCTACGACAAACCGATGATCTACTATCCCCTGACCACGCTGATGCTGGCTGGCATCAGGGAAATTCTGGTTATTTCCACACCACAGGATATTCCCAGGTTTCAGCAATTGCTGGGTACCGGAGAGCGCTGGGGGTTGGACCTCCAGTATGCGGTGCAGCCGTCTCCCGATGGCTTGGCGCAGGCATTCCTGATCGGCGAGTCGTTCATCGGCGACGACTTGTGCGCGTTGGTCCTGGGCGACAACATCTTCTATGGTCACGACTTTCCGCAACTACTGGGCAGCGCAATGCGGCGTGAGCAGGGTGCCAGCGTGTTTGCCTATCATGTGTTGGACCCGGAGCGCTATGGCGTGGCCGAGTTCAACCAGGCAGGAAAGGTGCTGTCGATCGAGGAAAAGCCGGCGCAGCCGAAATCGAACTACGCGGTCACGGGCCTGTATTTTTATGATCGCCAGGTGGTCGAGCTGGCCAAGCGAATCCGTCCATCGACGCGGGGCGAACTCGAGATCACGGATCTGAACCGTTTGTACCTGGAACAGGATCAACTCAACGTCGAAATCATGGGCCGCGGCTACGCCTGGCTGGATACGGGTACGCATGATTCCCTGCTGG
Source organism: Achromobacter sp. JD-1 (assembly GCF_038594925.1). Classification (NCBI taxonomy): domain Bacteria; kingdom Pseudomonadati; phylum Pseudomonadota; class Betaproteobacteria; order Burkholderiales; family Alcaligenaceae; genus Achromobacter; species Achromobacter sp. JD-1. The sequence goes on from NZ_JBCGCS010000003.1 coordinate 176,361, forward strand.
ACGCGAGCCAGTTCATCGCTACGCTGGAGAATCGCCAGGGCTTGAAAGTCGCCTGTCCCGAAGAAGTTGCCTACCGCAAGAAGTGGATCGACGGGCCGCAGCTCGAAGCGCTGGCGCAGCCTTTGGCCAAGAATGGTTATGGTCAGTACCTGTTGCGTATTCTGAACGAATCGGTGTTTTGATGAAGGCCACTCCGCTTGCCATTCGTGACGTGCTGTTGATCGAACCCAGGGTGTTTGGCGACGCGCGCGGCTATTTCTACGAGAGTTTCAACCAAGCCGCGTTTGACGCGGCGGTGGGTCGTAAGGTCGAGTTCGTGCAGGATAATCATTCGCGGTCGGCCCGCCACGTGTTGCGCGGGCTGCACTATCAAATCCAGCGCACGCAAGGCAAGCTGGTACGGGTGGTGGAAGGCGAAGTGTTTGACGTGGCCGTAGACCTGCGCAAGTCGTCGCCCACGTTCGGGAAATGGGTCGGCGCGGTCCTGTCCCAGGAAAATCGGCAGCAGCTATGGGTGCCGGAAGGCTTCGCGCATGGTTTTGTGGTGTTGTCGGATTACGCCAGCTTTCTTTACAAGACGACGGACTATTACGCACCGGAGCACGAGCGCAGCCTCAAATGGGATGACCCGTCGATTGGCATCGACTGGCCATTCGAGGGTGTGCCGGCCCTGTCGGCCAAGGATCAGGCCGGGGTGGTCTTGGCTGAAGCTCAGGTGTTCGACTGACTGGCCGCGGTTTCCGAACGTCCGGCGCCCAGGCGTATGGCCGCGGCGACCAGCGGCAAATAGGCAAGCACGGCGAACGCCCACTGCCATTTAGGCCAGGCGACGCTGGCCGCTGCCAGGGGCGCCAACCACAATACATTCACGGCCAGCACAAGGCAGGTGACTCGGCGGTGGCCACGCTTGCGCGGTCCATGCCAACGGCGTGCAAGGTGCTGATAGGCATGGCTGCGATGGGCCTGCAACCAGCGCTCGCCTGCCATCATCCGGCGCAATAGCGTCGACGTGGCATCCGATACGAATACGGCGGCAAGAATCAACCATGTCGTCAGCGGCATCCAGCCTGCCGAGGCCGACAGCAGGGCAAGTGCGAACAGAGAGAAGGCCAGGAATGTGCTGCCCACGTCACCCATGAATATCTTTGCCGGAGGCCAATTGAATGGCAGAAAACCGGTGATCGCACCCACTAACGCCAAATTCCAGAGCCAGATGGGATGGCTGTCGGGAACAGCGGGCGCGACGACTGCGGTCAGTACGGCACCCCCCACTGCCATGAACAGAGCCTGGACACTGGCCAGGCCATCCACGCCGTCCATGAAGTTGAACAGGTTGACCCACCATATTCCAATAAACAGTAGCGGGGCCAGTTGCATAGCGCCACTCAGTGACCAACCGCCCGGCAGGACCAATGGTGGCAACGGGGGCAACACGATCAGGAGCGTGGCGCATACCCCAATCTGTACCAAGAAGCGCACGCGTGCTGAAACAGGCGCGACATCATCGCGGAAGCCGACCAGGGCCAGGATGCCGCCGGCGCCAGCGAGCGCTACCCACGCTTGCGGCTGCGCGCTTTGCGTCGCGATCCACAATCCGGAGACGACACCGGCCACCGCCATACCCGCGCCGCCGCCTCCTGGTGTGGGCACCTCGTGCGACGAGCGCTGATTGGGCGCCTGGATCAGGCCCAGCCGGGCTGCGAAACGCAGCGTCAGCACGGTGACGAGACCGGAGAGCAGCAGCGCGGCGCTCAGGAGGATAAGGCCTGGATTCATGCCGGGATGTCGTTTGGTGAAAGATGGAAGGGGCGAGGGCGGAAACCAAGGTCCTGGCGGGCGGCGGTATAGTCGAACACCATATCGCGGTTCATCCGTTCCGCCATGGCGGGCGACCATTTCCGGAAGCGAGGTAGCACGCGCGCAAGGCATACCGCGATTCGAAACATGAACAGCGGGATGGCGATCATTCGTACCGGTCGGCCCAGGGCCTCGAAAATTCGTGCCACCATCTGGCGATAGGGCAAGGTCTCGCCACCGGACAGGTTGTAGGCTTGATCGGCGGCCGCAGGCGAGGTCAATGCCGCGACGCAGGCGCTGGCAATATCCAGAGCGTGGACGGGTTGGCGCAGCCCCTGAGCGGGTCCCAAGAGTGGAAACAGCGTAGTGCGCTGTATGAGGCGGGCAATCTCGGAGACGTTTTTGTCTTGGCCGAAGCCGTAGATCAGCGTTGGTCGCAAGATCACCCATTCGATATTGCGGCGTTCAGCCCATTGCCGCACTTGTTCTTCCGCTTGCGTGAGCCGCTGTGCTACAGCGTTTTCCTCGTCGTCGCTGGAATCGATCTTGGTGAATCGGCTGGTCGAGGACAACGCCACGACCCGGCGCGCGCCACAGGCTTCCAGCGCCGCGAAATACTGAGGCAGTGTCCAGATGGGCGCCAGGCACAACCACCAAGGAATCTGCGCCTCGTCAGAGGCGAGCACGGGTGGCATCAGGCGCCACGGAATGCCCGTCACGTCCAGGCCGGACGGGCGTGGACGACGGGAATACACACACGCATGCCATCCGGACGCCGCCAGTAGCGGCAGCACGGCTTGCCCGACCAGACTCGATCCGCCCAGAACGGCGACGCGGCGGCCATCAGCCATTCTTGCGTCCCTGGATACCGAACCATCGGCACAGCGTGTGGTACAGCGAGACTAGCGAGAAACGCAGCCATACGCCGGCGGTGACGAGCCACATCAAGGCGCCTGGATACTGGTGACTGAAGAACTTGTGGTAGAACCGCATCATGCCGCGGTGCTTGTGCCATTCCACGAATACGGGTCGTGACCGGCTGCAGACTCCCTTATAGTGCAGCACCTTCGCGTCCGGCACGAATAGAATCTTCCAGTGTGCCCGCCAGAACCGCATGCACCAGTCCAGATCTTCGCAGTGCATGAAGTACTCCTCGTCCAGTAGGCCGACTTCGTCGAGCGCTTCACGACGGGTGAACATGCACGCGCCTGAGATGGCCTCGACTTCGATCGGGGCGGGTGGCAACGGCTGCTTGTGCAGGTGGAAATCGGTGAAGAGTTTCGGCCAACGCTTGGCAAGTCGGGCCAGGCCGAATGCCCGCACAAAGGAACGCCACGGCGTGGGCACGGCGCGCCGGCCACCGGCCTGCTCGGTGCCGTCCGGATTGAGCAGCAGGCCGCCGACCATGCCCGCCCTGGGATCTGCTTCGCACACCGCCTGCAGGCGCGCGAGCGCGCCAGGCTGCAGTTCACAATCCGGATTCAGAAACAGTAGATACTTGCCCTTGGCTGAGTGGGCTCCGCGATTGCACGCTTTGGCGAAGCCCTGGTTGTCGGGGTTGCGTAGGATGACTAGATTGTCGCGACCGGCGCAGCGTTGTTCGAGGATGGCCAGACTGTCATCCGCGGATGCGTTGTCGACCACGATGATTTCCTGCACGTCATCGATAGCTGACAAGACACAGGCCGCCAATCCTGGGCCGGCGTTGTAGTTCACGATGATGATCGAAGTAGGGCTTTTCATTTGTAGTGCGCGCTGTCTGCGCGCTAGTCTTTATACGGTTTCTTATTCAGTACGCGGAGCAGTTGCAAGGGCGCGATCAAGCGGTTGCGCTGCAGGACCCGGCGCTTGCGCCAGATTTTTGGTAAGCCGCGAATGGCATCCCATTTGGCGCGCATGACACCCCGAAAGTTGCCACGCCGGACATACCGCGCGATTCCAAGCATGTTGAGCGCGATATGCAGTGGCAGGAAGAGCCAGAACAGGTACCCCGGCATATTCTTGGCAAACGTCCAGACCAGATTGCGCTGTCCATGATAAATATAGAACTCGCTTTGTTTTCCGGTCACGGCCGAGCCAGCATGCAATACGGTCGAACCGGGTACGCCCAGGCAGCGATGGCCCGCTAGGCGCAGCCTGAAACCGAGGTCAACATCTTCCATATAGCAAAAAAAATCTTCGTCAAACCCGCCGGCGGCAAGAATAATATCTCGCCGGTATAGTGCGGCCGCCGCGCAGGGTGCAAATATCTCACCGTTATCCGTGGAATAGGCGGTGGCCGGCCGATTGATACCGCTACGCCACGCATAGCCGCTGACGTGATAGCAATCGCCATTGCCATCGAGCAAGGCCGGATTATCTGCTCGCAGCAGGCGTGAGCCAAAAAAGGCAAACTGCGGATAGTCGAGGGTGGCCTGCGCCAGCCGCGCCAACCACTCAGGATGCGGCACGGTGTCCGGATTCAGCAGTGCAATCCATTCGCAATCACCCACGTGGGCGAATCCCAGGTTATTGCCAGCGGCAAAACCCAGGTTGCCAGCCGCTTTGACGTAGACCAGATTGGTGTGATGCGCCAGTCGCGCGACGTCGTCGGGAGATTCGTTGCCATTGTCGACGACAACGATGCGCATGGGCGGCATAGTCTGTGTCATCAGGGCTTCCAGACAAGGGTGCAGCAGGTCCCAGCAGTTGAAGGCGACGATTACGACGGAGCAGCGCGGCGCCCCGGGCATTCCGGTGGCGGCCCCGGCAAGAGCGAAGGTGTTCATGGCCGAGAAGATTCCGGGGCTGCTGGCGACGCCGTGCCAGCGGTGAGCAAGTCGATCAGCTCGGCAAGGCGTGCGGGCGCCAGGGCGTCCGGACGAAAGTCGAAATACATCCGGATCTCCTGTCGTTCGGTATCTAACATCGCATGGTACTGGGCTGGGTTTGCCAGTGTGTCCAGAAGCGTATCGAATTCTTCCCAAGTGGTGAATTTGGTGCCGGGCAGCGAGGAGAACAGACGCTGGTCATATGGCGAACGTACCGAAATTCCCGACATCAGGCAGATACGCCCACGTGCGATGCTCTCCACGGCGGCGGACGAAATATTGGTGACGCAAAGCCACACACGTTCGACCAGCGCGCTTAACTCGATGTCGACATGTAATTGCAGCCCAGGTACATCTTGCAGCCTTTTGTAGGCTGCCACGTCATCGGCGGGGTGCAATTTGATGTGCAGGATGGCTCCCTTCGGCAAGCGCCGGTCGAGCACACCGCGTAGCTGCAGGAGTTCCTCAATCTGCCTCTCATGGGCATGAGCATCTCCCATCCCACTTAGGAAGTTGGTGCAGAAATACAGCACGTCGCGGGTGTCGAACACGCCTGGTTCGGTATGGGAGATATCCAGGCTGGGATGACCGGTGATATGTACCGTGGTGCCCGGACTCGGCTGCCTGTCGGACAGAATTTTGGCCCATCTTTCGCCATGTGCGGCGATATGGTCGCATCCACCCATGCCATACGGAACACGGCCCAGTTGTGCTCCACCCAGAGCTAGCCATGCCTTGGTGCGTAGCAAATGCAGGCGGCCTCGCCAATCGAGCGAGAATTGGTCGGAGACGAAACCGTCCTGGACGAGTAGAGTCGGAATGCGCAAGGATTGCGCTGCGGCGATCGCGGCGCGTTCGAGATGGCCTGTATCGTTGCCCAGCACCAGGAGTCTTGCTTGGTTGCGAACCAGCATCTGCCTGAAATCTCGCATACCATCACGTCGCGCGGCCAAAGCGCGCTTCATCGTGCGGACCAGACGCGACCCATCGTCGGCACGAATGGTGGAGATCTGCTCCATCGGCAGATCCAGACGCTGGGCCGCGACGGCCGAGGCGACGTTTCCGTGAATGCCGCGATAGAAACTGTCCAGCGACACCATGACCGGCTGCAATTTTCCCTGTTCCAGCAAGGTGCGCAAGGTCGGCGTGAACAGTTTGACGTGCAGCGCACTGCTACAGGCAAAGAGGATATGGGGAAGCGGTTTCATAGCGGCCGCGCTTTCATTTGCTGCACAAGATAACGTGCCGCAGATGGGCCGTCGCCGGCGCACCATTGATTCGAAAACTCACGGCTTGCGGAGTGAAATTGATCAGGGGGGGCGTCTAGCAGGGCCTGTAATGCTCGCTCTATCTGATCGGGGCGGGTCACGTAAGGCAATGGCGGCGTGGCGATCGAGAAACCAGTGAACTCTGGGGTGCCCGCCAGATTGATGAGCAGGACAGGCCGGTTGGCGTTAGCCGCTTCCAGAAGTACGGTGCTGGCCTTGCCCACAATCACGGCGGCCTGGGCCAGCTCAGTAGCCAGTTCCGTTTGCGTGCCCGAAACCACGCGGACGTTCGGTAAGCCCTCAAGCATGCGCTCGTAGTCTTCGGGAACATGGCGCGGGTGGGTTCGCACCACCAGATCAGCCCCCCGCGGTAGATGTCGGGCGAGGGCGCGAAGTGTGAAGGCTTCCTCCTCCACGGTCATCAGGTACGGACAGACCAGCGCATTGGCGCCGGTCAAATACAGAATGCGCGGGGGGGAGGCTCTGTCCGTCTGCGGCAGGTCGGCCGACCGGTTAAATCCCATGATATCCAAGCGTTGTGCGGGCAGCGCGTAGCGCAACAGCGTATCGCGGTACCCGGGGCCCCACACAAAGAAGCGATCCGGGATCAAGCGTGTATCGGATTCCAGGGCGGGCAGGTAAAAGCCGGCATTGGTGACGCGTTGCGGGGTAATGATGCCGCCTTGTACGCCCCAGAGCTCTCCGCCGGCCTGGTGTACCGCCAACGCCAGCGAACGGCCCAGGTTGGAAAAGGATTCCACGGCGAGGACGCGGCCGATGCGCTCGTGCGCAACGAAGCGCTGTGCGATCGCGGAATGCAGCGCACCCGCGGCCAGCAATGACGGCATCAGTTCGGCCAGCGCTGCGCGTACCAGGGGATAGAACTCCATGCCGTCGGCCGAGAACAACGCCTGGAACGCGGGCTCGGTGTCCCAGGTGGCAAAGCGGGCCTGGAAGTCGCGCCGGGCTCGCCAGATGGCTCGCATGTCGGCGAAGCGGGCGTACGTATACCAGGGACGGTATTGGCCTGTCAGGATGGCGCGCCAGGCATGCAACTGCTGAGCCAGCGCACCGCCGCCAGCGCGCGCCGGGTGCAGGCCCGTCTTTACGTAGTCGGGAAACTCGGCACGGATCTCCGCTTCGATATGATCGTAATAGACATCGCTGATGAACTGCTTTCCGTCCTTGCCAATGAACGTCTTGGTCATGTCACCAAGCGAGCAGAATAGCGCTAGCCGTCTTTTGTTCGAGCGGCGGCCTTCGATTATTCGGCGCAATGTCATCAGGCCTTTGGCGATGACTAGGGTGTCCAAGCGGCGCCAGATCCCTGCCAACTTGCCGGGTGGCCGCAATGGTTGCGGCGCAGCCTCGTGCGAGGTCCAGACCGGATTGAGCCGGACGCCGGGTAGCTGCGCGAGTGCGGCGGCGATCGCATGCCCCTGTGGCGCGAGAATATTGATCGTGGCGCCGGGATGATTCCGGCTTATCTGCCGCACCAGGAACAGGTGCAGAATTGACTCGAAAATGCCGCCGCGAATTTCAAACAGCGAGTCGTGGCACAGGTTCCAGAGGGATGGCGTGTCTGCGTCGAACAGCGTGGTGAATCCGCTGGCGCTGGCGCGTGCACGCTCAGGCAGTGTGGCCAGCCACGACAGCGCGGCGGTGGCTGCGCTGTCGAAGATGACGTCGCAATCGCGATATAGATACCGGGACGTCAAGCCGGCCTGGGCCAGCGCCGCCTCTGTCTCGATGGAATCCGTGTAGAAGCACGACGTGTCAGCGAAGCCGTCGCGGGCGTCTCGCCACGGTGCAGGATCGAGGACGAAGGTAATAGAAGGGGTGGTCATCATGCGTCAGATCTTGCGGACTATAGATCCGCGCTGGCCGTACCCTGGCGGACGCCCGCTTCCTGCAGGATGAGTGCGGTGATCCGCGATGCCGCTTGTCCGTCGCAGGGGCCGAAAATACGCTGCGCGAGCTTGCGCGCCGCCTCGACCGACTCACGCCGCACCGCCTCGTGCTCGAGCAAAGGCCGAAGGGCGGCCTCTAAATCCTGTGGCTGGTCGACAAAGGGCATCATGCCGCGATAGTTCTCGACATGGGGAAGGTCGAAGTAATAGCGGGACTCGGGGTAATTCAGAAGCACGCACGCATTGCCGGCTACCGTGGCCTCGCCAAGGATCGACGAGAAGGTACCGACAATCCAGTCGGTCACCGCCAACAGGTCGGCATTGCCCAACACTACATCCTGGGGTGCGATCCAGATGCGGTCGCGGTTCAGTGTGGCAATTTTCTCGATCAGCGGCATATCGTCGCTGGTCCAGGGCTTCATAATGATGCGGAAGTTAAATTCCTGGCCGAGGCGGCACAGGGTCGAGATCGTGTCGATGAAGTGGTCATCGCGTAGCAGCAAGGTATCGAGCACCTTCGACTGGCCGGTGAACATCAGATAGCGGCAATCGGTTGGGAGCTTGAGTCGCTTGAGCCTCGCGTTACGGCTTTCCTCGCTGTGCGCGCGCAGTCGTGCGTGCTTGTCGACGCGAGCGTACCCGGTTACGACCAATTGGTCTTCGCGGTAGCCGAAATCCAGGAACTGTTCCTTATGCATGTCACCCCACAGTGCAATCTTGTGCGGGGTGGCGAAGCCTAGGGGGTTGGTGACGCTGTAGTAGCCGAAGCGCTTGTGATCCAGCGCATGCAGGTAGGGCCCAAGCGCCTGCTGCACGCCCACGACGCGGCATCCTGAGAGCAAGGCGGCGGTGGTCAAGGGGCGGAACACACCTTCCCAGTTATACATGAACAAGGCCTTCGGCTTTATCTTGCGCAGCACCCGCAGATAGGCGTCGAACTCCGCCAGGCGCACGGTCAGAATTTCCACCAGCACGGGCAGCGTCAGATAGCCGCCGATTACAGGCCGGCTGATCTCGAATACTTCGTGCAGCGCCCGCAGGAAGGGGGGCGGCAGCGACTTAAGAGTGAGCGGAGGCAGCGCTGAGCGTAGGAAGTCCCAGCCCTCGGTCGGTACGTCGACATCCCGCTTGGCATGCACTGAATAGCGGTCACCCAGAGCCTCGTGAGTCTGTTCGATGACGTCTTCTGCATACGGCAGCACCGCGGTAACGCCGTCGTCACCTATATCCACATGGCGCCGCAGGTTTTCGAGCTCTATGACGCTGAGTACATCCGCGCGCCGTTGCTGCGCCAACCAGAGGCCACGGTAGAGGTCACGCGCCGTGCGCTGCATCCAGTCTCGGAAATCCTTCAGCGACTGCCGATTCGCGATCGAGCGGGCCGTCTTGATGTCGAAACGTAGGCGGGCGCGTTCGGATTTATTCAGGCCCTTGATGGGCGCCGCCATGACCGGTAGCCGGCTGTACAGGCTGCCACCCAGGGACACCCAGCCTTGGTCGCCGTGGGCGGCTGCGGCCTTGCGCAATGCTTCCTGGCGGCGTATGGCAAGGTAGGCTGGTTCCTGGAAGGCGATCTCCAGGAACCACCATGCGCTGATGCCTTGGTACGTGAAAGATTGATATATCGGCTTGCCGGTGGTCTTCAACACCGTTGCGGACAACTCTGCTACCCAGTCGCGCGCCTTGGCTCGTGCTGAATCGGCGGGATCGGTCGGACCGAACTCGGAGATGTGCCGGACGTCGGGATCGCCATGAAACCCCCCCATCGACCTTGCCTCGACGCAGATTGGCGCGTTTACGAAACCCTCGCAGGCCTCGCGGATCTGCGTGGCGGAAAGTACGCCCTGTACAAAAACCAATGGCTTGGGGCCGCTGCCAGGGGACAGGGGCGATTCTGGCTGGACCGTCGGTGCGTTCATTAGTGGCGCGCCGTGTCTGCAAACCCGCTGGTCTGCATTTGTTGCTGGATGGCCATGTCCAGGGGATTGAAATCCGTACCGGGGCTGGCATCGCCCATGTGCAACACATTGAGGTAATGCGAGATGACTTCCTGGGGGTCCCCGTAAGCCTTCATCTTGCCACCCGAGATCAGCACCGCCTTGTTGCAGCGCTGGGCAACGAACGGCATGCTGTGGGTGACGATGATCACGGCCTTGGCGCGGTCGATCAACTGACTCATGCGGTCGGCGGCCTTTTTCTGAAACTTGATGTCGCCCGCGCTGAGCAATTCATCCAGCATCAGCAAGTCTGGCGACACGCTGGTCGCCAGGGAGAACACCAGACGCCCCTTCATGCCGTCCGAGTAGTACTTGAAGGGCTTGTCGATGGCGGGACCCAGCTCGGAGAATTCCCAGATTTCATCGAACAGCTTGTCCAACTGCGCCTTGGACAAGCCCATGAAGGTGCCGGCTAGATAGATGTTCTCGCGGCCGGTGAGTTCGTTGCGCGCACCCAGTCCTGCGCTCAACAGCAGGTGGTGGGCACGCAGGATGATCTCGCCTTTGTGGATAGGCAGCAGGCCTGCCACCGCTTTCAGCAGGGTACTTTTGCCGGCGCCGTTGGCACCAACGATACCGACGATGTCGCCGGGAAAGACGTCGAAATTGACGTCATCAAGCACCAGGAACCGCTCCCTTCCCGATCGCTTGATCAGCGAACTCAGTGCAAAGCGCTTGTTCGGCGTCAGCATGAACTGTGCCGTGAGGTGATTGACGGAAAGAATGGGCGTGGGCAGCGAGCCTTCGTGTTCCTTGGTCCATTGCGCCGCCCGGTCGGGCGACACCCAGTTCAGCAGCGTGTCATAAATCCATTCCTGTACGCCGTGCTTGGTCAACTGCGTTTCGAGCAGCGCCAGGATCTTGTCTTCGATGCCGGACAGCCACTTCTCATCCACACCTTTGAGCAGGTGATACACCTTGCTGGTATCGCCGCTGTCAATCAGTTCGACGGCGCGGGTGGCGAACAGGGGTCGGTCTTCTCCGAACGGCTGCAGGACCGCGGAGGGCGTATGCTGGATCTCGATGCCATGGATATAGCCACCCAGATCGGGACCCGGGTCGCCCAGCAGCCGTATGGCCAAGCGGTCGAAATCGCGGTGTCCCGCGCGTTGCTTGCTCTTTTCGAGCACGCCATTGACGTACAGACGCGCCGAGGTGTCGTTAACTACCAGGGAGTACAGCTTTAGTACCCGCGCATTGCAGGCAAACACCACGCCATCGTGGATGAGGGAGACGTTGGAGTTACTGAAGCGGATGCTCTCGCTCCCATTGGCACCTTCCAGCGCGAGGTAGAAATTGTCGCCGATGTTGCTCGGGAAGCTGGCCAGGAAGTGAACAGCATAGCTGCCGCCGGCCGGCAGGTTCGAATACTCGAGCGAAATCCTCTGTGCGCCGAGCGTGACGAGTTCGACCCCCGGCCCTGGCCGCGCCGTGCCGTTACCTTCCTGGGTGAAATGCTCCAGCCATTCCTGCCCGCGAGACATCGCCCAAGTTCTGAAGATGCGGCTGGCGCCAGTCTGTGTAGCTTGCGCCTCCAGATAGGCGTCCAGCAGGGCAGGCGAAGTGTCGAAATCGCCAAGCGCGCGGAACAGGTCGGCGGGCAGCGCCTCGCCGTGCGCCACATTCGCGCAGGCTTGTGCGGCGGTTGTGAAAAAGCCGTTGTCCGCCGTTTCCAAGATGGCGTGCAGCGACGCAGGAAGAATTTTCGATTCGAGACTCATGATTCGCCTAGCGCCTTACAGGAACGCGAAGAAATAGTAGCGCGCCCAGTTAAAAACGCGGATTGCCAGCACACAGAGCACCGAGGACACGCCGAGGATCAACCACAGTGGGCCGGTGGCCGGCGCAATACCGTCTATTAAGATGTCGCGATAGGCGGGCAGGATGTGGGCGAACGGATTGAGCATGTAGATCCAGAGATACTGCTCGGGAATCTTGGATACCGGATAGATACCGGGAGACAGGTACCACCAGATGCCGGTCACGGCGTACAGCACACCGCTCAGGTCCTTGATGAAGGTGCCAATCACGGCGAATACGACCGTCAGGAAGAGCATTAGCGAGAATTGCGCCGCGACCACCAATGGCAGGTAGACATACGCAGTAGTCGGGAACGCTCCATGCCATCCGAGGAACACCGCCAGCACGATGAAGGACATCAGGAAGAAGAATGTCTCGGTGGCCATAAAGCCCAGCACCACCATGATGACCGGGAAGCGTGTCTGCTTGAGCACCGCGCCATAGCCGATGATACTGAGCGGCGCGCCGTCAATGGTGCGCGAGAACCACCGCCAGAACACCACTGAAGTCAGGATAAAAAGGAACTGACGCTGTTCTCCGCTGTACGTGAAGATAACCGTGGTGATGAAGAAGTAAAGCACGGCCATGACAATGGGCTCGAGCAGCAACCAAGCCTGGCCCAACGCCTTGTCGAAGATACGGGTGCGAGCCTCGGAACCCACGATGAAGCGGATCCGTTGCAGATCGATGCCGAGTTGGTGAAGGCGTTCCTTCCATGCGGGCTTGCGCTCGACGATACCTTGCGGCGTTACCTTGAGTACGAAACTGTCAGGTGCGGGCTGGGGACTCAGCGCGCGCCATTGCTTATTGATCATTGCTGTAAATCCTGTTGATGCTCATAGTGGAAGCAGGCTAAGCAGAGCTGCGTCTACCAGGCCGTCCAGCCACCGTCGACGACTAGGTTCTGTCCGTTGACGTAACTGGAGGCGTCGGCGGCCAGGTACATGACGGCGCCGATCATTTCGTTAGCCTGTGCCATACGGCCCATCGGGACACGGGCGGAGTAGCGCGTGTCGAATTCCTCGTTCTGGCCCGACGACACGCCGCCAGGAGTGATGCAGTTCACACGCACGCCCTTGGGGCCCCAGTATGTCGCCAGGTATTTCGTCATTGAGACGATGGCGCCTTTGGTGGTCGAGTAGATCATCGGGGTATTGATGGCGCCGCCCAGGTCGGCATACCAAGAACCTTCGTAGATGCGCTGGTCGGGGCCGACGAGCCCATAGATGGAAGAGACATTGATAATGCTGCCCGAACCCCGTGCGGCCATCGACGGTCCCAGTTCGCGAACTGTCAGAAACAGTGCATTGACGTTCACCGCCATTACCGCGTTCCAGGTCTCCAGCGAATAGGACTCTAGAGGTGCGAAGAAGCCATCGGCCTTGGCCGCCGCATTATTCATCAGCACGTCGACATGGCCAAAAGTATCCAGGATACGCTTGGCCCAATCCTTGATCGAGGCTTCTGAGCTCAGGTCCACGGCCATGCCGACGACCCGCGAGCCGGTTTCGGCGGCAAGCGTCGTTGCCAGCTTGTCGCAGTCTTCCTGGCTGCGGTCGGCGATGATGACCGTAGCACCCAGTTCGGCCATGGCGCGGCAATAGCCACGGCCGAGAATGCCGACGCCGCCGGTAATCACGGCGATCTTGTCGTTCAATTTGAACAGTTCAGTGGCGGTAGTCATGTCGAAAGTTCGATCTGGCAAAGGAAAAGACGGCAGGGTCCGAGCTGGGCCACTGCCGGGGTGTCAATACAGATGCGTCGGGCGACGGCCCGGGCGCCTTGTGGGCGCGGATTCGCGGTCTTGGGCCGACGGTTCGTGATCGCCAACCCCTATTTGGAGTTGGCGGGCACGTGGGGATGCCGTTCGATGGCTTGCGGTACTAGTTGTACTTGCGGAAGACTGGCTTGACTACGGGGCCGGTCAGCAGGCCTTCGACGCTGCCTTTGTCGATGGCGTTGGCGACGACCTTCAATGCTGCATCCATCGCTTCCAGCGTGCGGTCCACTTCTGCCTGGCGATGCGAGGCCGAGATGGCGATGTAAGGGATCAGCACACCCTGACGGATGGTCTCCTGCAGGAACAGCGTACGCAGGGCCATGTCCACCTTACCGGACGCATCGTAGAACGCGTACCAGGGGCTGATTTCCACTCCGGCCATCTTGGCGCGTTCGCCAATGCCGTATTGCTGGGCCGAACGGTTGAAGCCAGCAGTCAGCTGTTTGCCGACATTCCAGTTCTCTTCGATGATCGACGTGTCACGCAGCAGCTTGATGGTGGTCAATGATGCGGCCAGCGAATGCGTTTCCGCACCGTTGGTGGTCGACAACAGGAATACGCGGGGATGTGGGTGATCCAGGCCGCCGCGTTCCATGATGTCGCGCCGTCCCACCAAGGCCGACAGCGAGAAGCCGTTGGCCATGGCCTTGCCGAACGTGGCAAGGTCGGGCGTCACGCCATAGAAATGCTGGGCGCCACGCACATTCCAGCGGAAGCCACTGATGATTTCGTCGAACACCAGCACTGCGCCATGCTGGGTAGCCAGCTCGCGCACACGCTCCAAGAAACCCGGCACCGGCGCGGACGTGGCTGCTGCCTCCAGGATGATGCACGCGACCTTGCCATTGTTCTCTTCAAGCAGGCGCTCCAAAGCCTTGGCGTCATTGAACGGGAAATGGCGCGTCAGGTCCTTCGAACTCTGGGGGATGCCGGCGTCCATGGCGGTATCGCCGATGAACCAGTCATCCACGCTGAAGAACGGGTGGTCGAGGCAGCGGATGATCATGTCGCGGCCGGTGAAGGCGCGCGCCAGGCGGACTGCGGCGGTGGTGACGTCGGAGCCGTTCTTGGCGAACTTGACCATCTCGGCGCAGGGTACCAAGTCCACCAGCAGTTGGGCGAGTTCGGCTTCCAGCGGCGCGGGCCGCGTGAAATTGACCCCGTTCTCGAGCTGCGTCCGCACGCTGTCGAGCACCGGCTCGTAGGCGTGGCCCAGGCAGACCGAGCGCAGGCCCATGCCCCAGTCAAGGAACTGGTTGCCATCTAGGTCCCATGCTTGGGATCCCTTGCCGCGCGTGATGAAGCCGGGCGACAGTTCAGGGAACTGGTCGTCGCCTTTGCTGTAGGTATGACCGCCGCCGGGAATCAGCTGGTTCGCGATCTTCCCATAAGCTTTGCTCTTTTCGAATTGCATGGAGTTTTCCTCGCTGGAGCCTAGGCGGCGACTCGCCGGCCTGTCTTTGCCGATTCCTCGGCGCGATACAGCAAATCCAGAATCTTGATGTCGTCCCGGAGGGTGTACGTCGGTGCCGTCTTGGACTGGATACAAGACAGATAGGTACGGATTTCCTCAATGTACGGTTCTTCGGGATTGATGTACTTTGATTCCACGGTGCCCAGGCCCACCGATTCTTCCGTCCATTGGCCAGTGGCGGCGCTGTAGACGCGGATGCGTTTAGCGCTGTCGTCCCACTCCAGCGTGCCTTCTGAGCCAGTGATACGCAGGTGGCGTACCGCCGAGCGACTGAGCACATCGACGATCAACTGGCCCAGCGCGCCAGACTCATGCCGGGTTTGCAGCATGTAGATGTCATCGATGGCGGCCGGCATGTCCGAACGCTTGGCGTGGCGCCCGTCGATGTCGGTCACGGCGCTGAATAGGGGTTCCAGCCAGACCATCTCGAACGGGACGATTTCGCGGCAACCGCCAGTTTCCGGGTTCGAGACGTAGAAGTCGGTGATCGGCTCCCAAGGGTGCCAATCAGGCAGATACTGGCCGCTCTGGTACTGCCAGGCGAGCACCTTGCCGATGGCGTCGGACTGGACCAACTCACGTACGCGACGCGGGCCGGCGAAAAAGCGCATGGTGCACGATGGAAATGCGACCAGCTTCTTGCTGTCGACTTCCTGCGCCAGCTCTTCCAGGCCCTCGGCCAGCACGCTGGCTTCGATGAACATGTGCTTGCCCTGCGCGGCAGCCTTCTGCGCATAGGGCAGATGGTGGTCAGGCGGCGTCGAGATCACGAAGGCATTGGTGGCGGCGACGTCTTCATCCCGCAGCGTCGTGTGGGCCGTGATGCCGTATTTGGTGCGCGCCTCTTCCGCGCGATCCTCGCGCTTGTCCACGCCAATGATATCGCTGGGCGAAATGCCATTGGCGAGCAGGTTGCGCACCCGGCGCTTGCCCATGGATCCAAGACCTACAACTAGAAGCTTCATTGATCTATCTCGCGATTACTTGAACTTTACGGGAGCTGCCTTTTGCAGGTGGTTCTCGTACTTCACTTGGGCACTGGCGTTGAGAGTGGCGAGGTCGGGCCTGCGGTTGACCAGTAGGTCCATCAACTCGAAGCTGGAGAAGTCCGTGCGGTTGTCGAAGGCTTTGACGACTTCGCACACCAGCGCATAGTCTTCCTCGTAGTCGAGCGTCAGTCGGATGCCGGGATGATTCAGCGCGGCGTCCTTGACGGCTATTTCCTTGGCGCGGAACTTGCCCGAGCCGATGAAATAGCCGCCCCAGACTTCCGTGTCCAGTTCATCTTTGAGTTCCAGCACGCGTGCCAGCGCGGTGGTGGTCAGGCCAGTCGAAGCGGCGCCTAGCGGCAGGCCGGACAGGTAGACGCAGTCTGCGTCGCCCTGACGCAGCGCTTCGGCGACCATTGTGATGGCCTCGGGGAAGCAGAAAGGATCGTCACCATCCACCACCACAACCGCGTCCAGACCGTATTGCTTGGCGGTCTGGTAGTAGCGGTCGAGCTTATCTTCTTCGCTGCCACGGAAGGCCGCAAAGCCTTCCTTCTTGGCCAAGTCCGCCAGCACGGCATCGTCTTTGTGTGTCGACGTTGACAGGATGACGGCGTCAATTCCCTTGGCCATCGCCAACCGCTCCAGCAGGCGCGCCGTCAGCGGCTTGCCAGCCACGTCCAGCAAGACCTTCTTGGGCAGGCGGGTAGCCTTTTCCCGTACGGAAAGTAGGCAGCCGATCTTCACACCAAATCCTCCAGCGCGATGCCGTCATTCTCGACCAGGCTAGACTTGGTAGTGCGACCGATGACGGCATTTAATTGGGCCGGGCTCATGCCGACGTCGCCGCGCTTGAAGGTGATGTCGGCGCGGGTCAGCACCGTGCCCGAGGCGATCGGACGCGCCGCTACCATGCGCTTGCGCGATACCGAGCGGTAGCGCTCGGCGGCAGGCGACAGGGCCGTCCAGTTTTCCTGGCCCAGGGCGATTTCACCGGCGCGCACGTAGGCGACGAATTCCTTGAAATCGCTCGGGTTCAGGGCAGCCTCGAAATCCTCGCCCTTTTCCGCACGATCCCAGGTGATGTGCTTTTCCAGGCAGCTTGCGCCCAGCGCCAACGCCAGCATGGGGATGGCCTTGGCGATGGGGTCTGCGCCGTCGATGTGGTCGGCCAGACCGACCTTCACGCCGAACAGCTTGCCCATCGTCTGCATTTGCTGGACGTTGGTGTCTTCGAGCTTGGTCGGATAGTTCTGGAAGCCGTGCAGCACGGTCACTTCGCCGCCGCCATTGGCCTTGAAGATGTTGAGCGCATTTTCGACTTCGCCAATGGTGGCACCACCGGCGCGGAACAGCGTAGGGCGACCGGTCTTGGCCAGCGCGTGGATGAACTCCTCTTCCACAAAGGCGGCGGCCGTCAGCACGTAATACTCGGGCTGCAGTTGAGCTTCACAGAATGCCAGGCTGGCCTGGTCATTCGCCATGACGCACAGCGCGATGCCCGCGGCGCGCGCTTCCTTGGCGAAGCGGACCCAATCGTCGTTCGACGGATTGATATCCTGCAGGTACTTGTAGACCTGCATGTGTTCCTTGCCAGCCGACACACGGCCCTCGCCGCTGCCATAGTGCGGAACCATGTACGTGGGCAGGTCGGTGATGTGGATGCCGATAGCGTCCGCGCCCGCGTCCTTGGCGGCCTTCATGATGCCGATGGCCTTATCGATCGAGCCGTCGTGAGCCCAGGCCATTTCCGCAACGATGAGAGTGTGTTGGTTTGCCATGATTCAATATCCAGGGGGAAAAGTGCTTCCGATGTCTAGTCGGGAAAATAAAGCTCGGTGTTACTGAAAAACCCGGCTGATATCCGAGTTCGCCTTTTGGTAGTCAGGCAGCCGCCCGATATCAAGCCAATAACCATGGACTTGATATACGCGCGACCGCATCTTGTGGTCGATCATTTGTTCGAACAGCGTGGGCATGTCGAAGAACTGGTCTTTCGGCACCAATTCGAGTGCGGCCGGCGACAGGACGTAGATGCCAGCGCTGATCAGCGACTTGTGGGCCGGCTTTTCCTCGATATGCGAAATATCACCACCCTGCTCGTGCACTACGCCATAGGGAATCTGGAATTCATATTCGCTGACGCCCATGGTCGCTACCGCTTCGGTGTCCACATGCATATCGAGCATGTGCGAATAATCGATATCGGCCAACAGGTCACCGTTGGCCACGATCAGCGGTTCGGTGGGCATCTCGGGGATCAGGCTGAGCGCGCCGGCGGTACCCAGGCGCTTGTTCTCGCGCAGGTAGCGAATCTGCGCACCGAACTTCTCGCCATCGCCGAAGTGGTCTTCAATGACTTCGGCCATGTAATTTACCGCGAAATAGAAGTTCTTGAAGCCCTGGTCCAGAAAGTTGCGGACGATGGTTTCCAGTAACGGCTTATCGCCCACCTTCAGCATCGGCTTGGGGGTGGATTTGGTCAGTTCGCCCAATCGCGTTCCCAGGCCGCCGGCCATCAATACCACCCAGTTCTCGCGGCAGGCAGGCAGCAGATAGTCGTCCAGCACCTCCAGGCCGACAACACGTTGGGCGTTGTCGACGATGGGCATCTGGTGCAGCTTCAGCCGGCGCATGAGCGCCACGCTGACGTCCCGGCTGTCAGCGGCGCTGACAGCGTGGGGGGTGCGGTTCATGCACTTGTCGACCGTGTCGGGCAGGGACAGACCCTTGAGAAAACCGCGGCGGATGTCGCCGTCCGAAAGGGTGCCCAGCAACTTGCCGTCGTCGTCCACGACAATGGCAAGTTGGGCGCCAGCCGCGTCGATCTTTAACATTGCTTCGCGGATCGGGGTGCTGGGTTGCACCAGCAGGGTCTTCCAGTTTTTCATGTCTTTTCCATTGGTCTTGCGGGCACGCCAGCTAGCCGGGACCGCGTAGCGGCATCGCGCACAACCACGGCGCCCGCGGCGACCAGGCAATGATCGCCCAGGGACACACCTTGAATGATGGTGGCACCAGCGCCGATATGGCAGTTTTCGCCGACTGTAACGCCGCCCGAGAGAGTCGCGCCGGTCGCCAGGTGGCTATGTACGCCGATCGTGCAGTCATGGTCGACAATCGTGCCCGTATTGATAATCGTATTGGCGGCGACGGTCGCGCCCACCTGGACCACCGCGCGTGCCATGACCTGGCAGCCTTCACCGATCGAGGCGTGTTCGGAGACGGTGGCGCTGGGGTGCACGATAGTGGCGAAGCGATAGCCTTGCGCCTTGAATTTCAGGAATACGTCGCGCCGCAGCGTCGAGACGCGGGTCGTGCCCAGGCCGTTTGCCAGCAGCACGGATTGCGGTTCATGCCTTTTCAGCACGTCATCATTGCCTAGAACCGGAGCGCCGCAGCGCGTCGTGCCCCAGGCGGCAGGATCGTTGTCGGTGAAGCCGAGCACCGGTCGTCCCGCAGCCTGCAGCGCGTCCGCGACCACGCGTCCGTGTCCACCTGCGCCAACAATGATGATGGGCAACTCACGCATCCAGGATCTCGTCCGCGGCATATTGGCGGTTAGCAGGAGTACCGGACAACTGCCAGTAGAGATACGGCGACACTCCGTTGCCGGGGCGCTTGCAGGCCAGCGCCAGCGGTTCTCCAGCTGCCACGTTCCGGGCCAGCACCAAGCTCTTGCGTGCAACGATCTTATTGCGGGATTCGGAAGCCGTTGGGCGCTTGATGCCGTCGCCCAGACAGACTTCGATATCCCGGATGGCCGAAACCATCGCGGTCAGCTCAGTGGGTTCTAGCGACGCCTTGTGGTCGGGGCCCGGCAACTCGCGATTGAGTGTGAAGTGTTTTTCTATGATGGTCGACCCACGCGCCACGGCGGCGATCGGGATGTGGATGCCGACGGTGTGGTCGGAATAGCCGGTTTCCAGGCCGAATGCAGCCCTGAGTGTTTCGACGGCGCGCAGATTCACTTCGGCAATGGGCGCGGGATATTCGGTGGTGCAATGCAGGACCGCGACGCGTGCCTTTAGGGCGGCTTGGCCGGCGTCGGAGGCGTATGCCGCGTCGAAAGCCGCCGGTCCGGGCGGGGCATCGACTGCTGCGACGAAGCCGAACGCCAGCACGCCCAACGCGGCTTCGACCTCGGACAAGGCGCACATACCCGTCGAGAGGATGACGCGTTGCGAGGCGCGGGCGATTTCCAGAAGGAAGGGCGCGTTGGTGATATCGCCGGACGAAACCTTAATGGTGGTCAGGCCTAAGCGACCGGTCAGGAGATCAAGGGTGGTGCTGTCGAACGGCGTCGAGAGGAACTCGATGCCGCGGGTTTTGGCGTGGGCAATCAGTTTCAGGTGTGCGGCTTCGTCAAGTTCGAGCTTCTTAAGCATGTCGAACTGGCTTTCCGCGCTGGATGTGGTGCGTGTCTGATAGTGCGCCTTGGGAGCCACCTTCGAGGCCAGTTGCGCGGCGCGGAAGGTTTGGAACTTGACTGCGTCGGCGCCGGCCGACGCGGCGGCGTCGATTAGCTGTATTGCCATATCGAGCGAACCATTGTGGTTCACTCCCGCTTCGGCAATGATAAATGTCTTCATGTCAGTTTCCGTGCGTTATATCGAAAAAACGCTTCCGGATGTCGGGCAGCGACTGTTTGAGTTGAGCCACAATCGCCGCCGCAGCATTGCCGGAGCCATACAGCGACTCGGTGGTGCGCAGGGTTTCCTGGAAGACTGGTGATAACGCTTGTCGGATGGCGGCGACGATATCGCCCCGGCTTTCGGGCACGTCAATCACGGAGGCCGCCTTAAGGCGGCCATTTTGCCGATCACCGATGTTTACCGTCGGCCTGCGCAGGGCGGGGGCTTCGGTCAATCCGCTTGAGGAATTGCCAAGTACAAGATCCGCCAGCCGCATCAGGTTCAAGTAGCGTTTTTGTCCCAGGGACACGAATGCCTTGGCGCGTTCAGCGTGCCTGGCAACGAAGTCGTCGATGCACTGGATCAACGCGCGGCCACCGGTATCAGCATTCGGATAAGTGAAGATCAGCGTGGCCTGGGGAAATTCCTCCAGCGCCCCCAGCAGTTCCTGCATGGGACCCACGGGGGATTTGCCGGACAGCGTCACCGGATGGTAGGTAATGAGGAATAACGGCGACCTCAGGGGGAACTCGAGCGATTCGGCCAGCTCTGGAGGCGACATCCACGTCTGCTGCGACAAATAGTCCAGCCCAGGCGCCCCCACATTGAAGACGCGTTCGGGTGCTTCACCGAGCTGTACCACACGTTTGCGATACGGTTCGGCAGCCACGAAATGCCATTGCGCCATTTTGGTGATCGCATGCCGAATCGCCTCGTCGAAGGCGCCTTCGGAGATTTCCCCGCCATGTATATGGGCCAGCGGAATCCGAGCCAACAGAGCGGCCTGCGCTGCGGCCAAGATCTCGAAACGGTCTCCAAGTACGAGCACGATGTCCGGCGCCAACCGCTCGTACGCATCGGCAAAGCCAATCACGCCAAGGCCGAGCGATTTCGTGACCGCGACTTCCGTATCGGCCGAGATCAGCATGTCGACTCTCGCATCCACGGTGAAACCGTCCGCTTCGATTTGCCGGACGGTTTGCCCGAATTCGGGCGACAGGTGCATGCCGGTGGCGATGATCTGCAATGCCAGAGCGGGATCAGCGTCAATCGCCCGCAGGGTGCTGCTGAGCAGACCGTACTCGGCCCGCGAGCCGGTGACAACGCAGACGGTGCGTGCGTGCGTCATGCGCGCTTTCCGGAGAGCTTGGGGCTGCTGGGAATATTGATCAGGCTGGCTTCGAGCGCCAGCGCAACCGGCAGTTCGGCACGTGGGCATTCGGTGTACATGGGCAGCTTGTGCAGAAGCGTCCAGGCGGGGCGGCACTGGAAACCGGCTTCATTCGAAACGTCCAGCAAGCGATTGCGGGCTTCGATATCCGGCGTTCTCAAGCGCACTACGTTCAGCCAGTAGTTACTGTGGCAATCCGCCTGCTCGGAGACGAATGCGATGTCAGGTGTGGCTTCGAAGCTTTGACGATAGTTGTCTGCCAGGACACGTTTGCGCTGCAAGAATTCGGGCAGCAATTCCAGTTGGGCGCAGCCCAACGCGGCGTTCAAGTTGGGGAGGCGGTAGTTGTAGGCGACCTCGTCATGGAAGAATTCCCAGCGATGCGGACGTTTGGCGGTCGTGGTCAGGTACTTGGCGCGCCGTGCCAGTTCGGAATCATTGGTAATGATGGCGCCGCCGCCGCCCGTGGTGATCACCTTGTTGCCATTGAAGCTCAGGATGCCCAGGTCGCCAAAGGTGCCCGTATGACGGCCCTTGTAGGTCGTCCCGAGCGATTCGGCCGCGTCTTCCACGATGGGCACGCCGAAGCGGCGTGCCACGGCCATCAGCCGGTCCAGATCGACGGCGAAGCCGAAAGCGTGCATCGGCACAATCGCTGCGATGCGGCGGCCCGTCAGCCGATTGAGCAGGCCGCCGGGTGTGTGTTCGCCGATGCGTTCAAAATGCGCCTCCAGTAGCTCGGGATCAAGCCCGAGACTGTCCATGTTGCTGTCGACGAAATGCGGGATGGCCTGGCAGTGCGAGACCGAATTGGCGGTGCCGACGAAAGACAGCGCCGGGATGATCACTTCGTCGCCTGGTTTGACGCCAGCCAGGTTCAAGGCGATTTGCAGCGCGGCCGTGCCGTTGACAATGGCTACGGCGTGCTTGGCGCCTGTGACCTCCGCCAAGCGGCGTTCGAATTCATCAACGTATTTGCCGACCGAAGACACCCAGCCGGTATCGATGCACTCTTTGACGTACGACCACTCATTGCCGCGGAATTCGGGCTCGTGCAACGCAACAAGCGATTCGGGCTTGCCGAGAACCTGGTGCAGGCCGGCAAGCAGTTGCTGTTCAAGCGAATAGTGTTTTTCGGACATGGCGTGCTGCTTAGATGTTGTAGCGGTCAGCTTTGTATGCAGCCAGGTTGGCCGGGTTTCGGAACCATTCGGCGGTTTCTTCCAGGCCGCGCTTGAAGCCGTCGCGGCCGCCATAGGATGGTTCCCAGTTGAACAGCGCCTTGGCCTTGGCGTTGGCGGCCCAGAGTCGCTCCACCTCGGAGTTCTCGGGGCGCAGGCGCGCTTCGTCGGTGACGATTTCGATTTCCTTGCCCATGACTTCGGCGATCAGCTTCGCGGTATCACCGATGGAGATTTCGAAATTGCTGCCGAAGTTGACCACCTCGCCCAGGCCACCAGTGCCTTCCAGTGCGGCGATAAAGCCGGAAACCGTATCTTTAACGAAGTTGAAATCGCGGGTCGGCGATACCGCGCCCAGTTTGATCTGGCGTTGCCCGTTGGCAATCTGCGTAATGATCGTCGGAATCACGGCGCGGGCGGACTGGCGCGGACCGTAAGTATTGAACGGCCGGGCGATCACGACCGGCAGGTCGAACGAGGCATGGAACGAGTAGGCCAGTTGGTCCGCGCCGATCTTTGAGGCCGAATAGGGCGATTGTCCTTGTAGAGGATGTTCTTCAGTAATAGGAACGAAACGTGCCGTGCCATACACTTCACTGGTCGATGTGTGGATGACCCGTTTAATACCGAGTTCGCGTGCGGCCTGCAGCACGTTCAGCGTGCCCTTGACGTTGGTATCGACGTACGTGTCCGGCGAATGGTAAGAAAATGGAATGGCAATCAAGGCCGCCAGATGCAATACCGCGTCACAGCCTTGCATCGCTGCCTTAACGCCGTGGGGATCGCGGATATCGCCTGAAAAAACGTCGAGTTTCTCGCGAATGTGTTTCGGACTCTGGTCCAGCCAACCCCAGGAATTGAATGAGTTATACAGCGTGAAAGCACGGACGTCGTAGCCCCGAGCGATTAGGGTTTCAGTAAGATGAGAGCCGATAAAACCGTCCGCGCCCGTGACGAGTACTTTCAAGATAACTCCCTGATGTCTTTATTTCAGACTGACAAATGATTAATGGATTCCGCGGGTTGAAACCAGCCAGAACCCGAACGAAGTTTCTCGTTAAACGTATCGTTAATAATTCTCATTAATACGATGCGGATTTCGAGAGACCAATAGAATCAAGCTATTTATAGAAAATTCTCATAGCCTGGGGCTCGAGCGGCAACCACGCTATGCGAAATTTCTACCGGATTTTCACTGGCATTAGTTTACCGGCTTTGCCACCGCCGGGCACTGATGAAGGTGCTGAGTTCTGTTGCCAGTAGAGTCAAAACATCGCTTGACAGGCGATTTTCGCACTAACTGCGCGTGGTTCACGCTGTCAGTGTTGCGCCGGCGAATATTCGCTGACGATTTGGCGCAAAAGCTGAAGAATCCGAGCGTGGTCGCACGCCGTCAACGCGGCGTCCAGGGCGGTCAGTTGCGTCATGAGCTCGGTATGGGAAAAACACGACTCGGTTGCCTTCATGATGCGGGGATGTGGCGTTTCCTGAACGTTGTCGCCGATAAGTAGCTCTTCGTAGAGCTTCTCGCCAGGGCGCAGACCGGTAATGCGGATTTCGATGTCCCCGTCGGGTTGTTCTGGACTCTTTACCGTGAGGCCATAGAGACGGATCATCCGCTCGGCCAGTTCCTGGATGCGTACAGGAGCGCCCATATCCAACACCATCACCGTGCCTGATCCCCCCATGGCGCCCGCTTGCAGCACCAATTGGGCCGCCTCAGGAATCGTCATGAAATAGCGGGTGATGTCGGGATGGGTCAGAGTGATGGGCCCGCCGGCTAGGATCTGCTTGCGGAATAGGGGCACCACGCTGCCCGAGCTGCCCAGCACATTGCCGAACCGGACCATCGAAAAGCGCGTGGCGTCCTGAATCTGCGCCTGGGCCTGCAGGACCAGTTCTGCCATGCGTTTGGAGGCACCCATGACATTGGTCGGTCGTACGGCCTTGTCGGTGGAAATCAGCACGAAATCCTTTACTCCTGCTGCAATCGCAGCCTGGGTAAGCATCAATGTGCCGAAAGTGTTGGTGCGCAATCCTTCGGAGATATTAGTTTCGACGATCGGAACATGTTTGTATGCGGCAGCATGGTAGATGGTTTCCACCGAATGGCGCCGCATTAAGTCCAGGCAGTATTCCCTGTCACGTACTGAGCCCAGCGTTGCGATTATTTCGCATTCCTCTTTTTTGACCAGGCGAGAAATATCCTGCTCGATGTTATATAGCGCCGCTTCAGAAACTTCGAAAAGAATCAGTTTACGTGGCTGCAGCGCCACAATCTGGCGGCACAGTTCCGAACCTATGGAGCCGCCAGCTCCCGTGACCATAACGATACGGTCAGTGACGCATCGCCCCAGCAATTGTCCGATGGGCGCCACGGGGTCGCGGCCGAGTAGATCCTCCACCTGGACGTCGCGCAGACGTACGCCGTTGGATGGTTCGATCAGTTCCTTCATGCTGGGGACGAGGCGGATGCGTAGATGGTAGGGTTCGGCCATCTCCACAATGGAGCGGATCCGCGGCCGCGAGGCCGACGGCATCGCGATCAGCAACTGCCTTGCGTTATGTTTGGTGACGAGGCGTTCCAACTGCGACGGTGCGTGTACCCGAAGACCTGCCACCATCAGCCGGTGCTTTTTGGGATTGTCGTCCAGCATTGCGACTGGATAGTAATGTGGTCCCGCCCGCAATGTGACCGCGAGTTGCGACCCCGCGCCACCCGCGCCGTAGATCAGCACGGGCTCACGTTCCGCGGTGACGCGGGCGTCATTCGGGAAAAGCGCTCGGCGCGCGGCATAGCGGGTGGCCAGCAAGCCAGCCAGTGCTAGCGAGGCGTATATGACGAGTACACCGCGCGACAGGCCCGAGGAAATGTGCAAGAAGGTATTGGCCGCCGTGACGACCATCACCGATACAAGTACGCCGCCGACTATCGACAGAATCACGCGCTCGCTCATGTAGCGCAGGATGTAGTAGTAGACGCCCAGCGCCGCCATTGCCACTATGCCCCCGCCACAGGCAACGACCGACAGCAGCAGATATTGTGGCGTGAGGAAGAACAATTCGAAGCGCAACCACAATGCCAGGTGGAACGCGGCCAACAGGATGGCGGCGTCAACTGCCACGGACAGCAATTGTTTCGCGGGCCGCGGCAGATTCACGAAAATCCGCCTGAACGCGTAGGGAAGCACCATGTTATGTCGTGTTGCTGAAAAGAGGTCGGCTCCGCCTTTGGCGATCAGGCGTGGTTGTCCAGGTCATCCGGACGCTTGGGAAGAGTGGCCAGTACTACGCCCAGAAGGAACCAAAAGGGCTGGAAATATACCAGTGAACTCGGCGCGATGCCGGCCGCGCACACCACGATCAGCGCCAGACGGCCAAAGCGGTCGGCGCGCCATAACAGCCAGCCGATGAAAAAGATCCAAGGCAAGCCGAAGAAAAAGAACATTTCCAGCCAAAAGAAATGCGGCGACGCCCAAGCGCGGTTGTCGAGCGGCCAGGTCACATTCAGTTGCCCCACACCCAGGCCGGTGAACCATTTCCACCAGGACATGTGCTGCGCCGTCTCGTACATCTCATACAGGATCTTGCTGCGGATGGCGGACGACACGTCACCGCCATGGGCTACGACATCCGTTGTAGTGGGCGTTGCCGCGGGTGGCATCGGCGGCGCGGCCATGGACTCAGCCGATGCCGTGGCGCCTGTGGCGGGCGGGGAGGGGATGATGGGCGCGACCGGCGCGGCGGCTGCTGGCCCGGCGGGCACACCCGGTACTGCCGCAGCGGAGGGGGCCGGGGTTGGCGTAGCCGGAAGCGGCGGCGCGTGCGGTACCGGCGGCGGCCAATCGGCCGAGCCGACTCCAGGAGGCGGGCGCACGCACTGCGCGGCGATCATGCCCAGAGGAACGGCGTCCGCCGGCACGTTGGTGCATTGATGGAAGGGCGGTTCCTGGACCAGAGAGGGCAGTGCCCCGATATAGAAGGTGCCGCCGTGCAGCGCCATGCCAGCCGCGCTGGCCGCCACCCAGGCGAGCACGAAGCGCAGCCGCGGTATGACGTTTTTCAGCCCCATTAGCAAGTAGCCCAATCCCAGAATGGCCAGCGCCAGCACATCGGCGCGTCGATTAAGGCCGAGGGCGTAAACCCAGGCCGCGGCAAACAGGAACCAGGGCAGGCGGCGCCGGCTCAGCATCCAGATCACGCACGCAAATACCAGCGCCGTCGCCATGTCGTTGATGTTGTACCAGACGCCACCGGTAATGGGCAGACTGTCCCGGAACAGGGTGGAGTTGGTCCATGTATCGAAAATCGGGAAGAGGGCGGTCACGAACCAGTAGATCGCTAATGGTACAAACCAGCGTTCGAAAGCTATGCCCCGCCGAACCATGGTCTCCGCGAGCACCATATAGAGTGCGCCGATGGTGAAGAAAAGAGCGTAATTGAGGTAGCGACCCGAATCGACCATCCAGAGGGATGACGCCAGGATCAAGCCGCCTCCTACGGCAACCACCATGCGTGAGCGGGTCTGCGCCAGCGTGCGCCGCCACTCGGGATTGATCGCGAACAGCACCACGATCAGCCCGGCTCCCCAGTGGAACGGGCGCAGCGGCTCGAGCAGGTGTATGGACGAGCCGGCGAAGGCCAGCAGGAAGGAAAATGTGGCGATGGTGGCAGGATGCCGGAAAACGCGTATGGGCTCAGTGTCAGGCGAAGCCATAGCTGATTCCGAGGAAAAGCACCGGGGCGATCAGCCCGATTGCGATCAGCCGGCCCGTCAGCATCGCCTGGACGGCGTGGTAGACATCGGCGGTGGCATGGTCGTCGACAATGCGCGCCACCCTCGGCTCCAGGATGAAGGTCAGCAGCACCGTGGCGGCGCCATTGATGATGCCGGATAGTTGTGAAATGGTGCTCCGGTAATCGTGGAAAACCAGTGCGAAGAAGTACGAAAGCAGTACGCCCAGGCTGTAGCAGAGGAACACCGCAGCGGCCAGCACAACGATCTTGCGCAGTTTCAGATTGGATGGAACGTCCAGTTGCGCGCGGATCTGCGCGGCGCTCAGGAGGGGCTGGCCAGCGCGGCGTAGCACGAAATTGGCAAGTAGGCGAATCCATGCATAACGCATGGAACGCGCCGCCAAGGACAGCAGGGAGGCGCAGATCAGCGCGCCTAGGCACATCTTGATGTACAGCGATATAGGCACCTGCCGGTCCACCATGAATCCCAGCAGGGGTAGGAGTGCTAGATAAAAGAAGCGGGTAACGGTGGTGGTGGCGTTCTGGATGGCATAGCCGGTCACGGGTTTGCCGGCGACGCGACCCGCCACGCGGGCGTAATAACTGAGATATTCCAGCAAGTGGATGCTGGCGTAGCTAGCAATGACCAGATAGGGAAGGAAGGTCATGGCGTGCCTGCGTCGGTATTGCGGTATTGCCGCAACGTGTTTTGATAGGCGCCGAGCATGCTGTCGAGACTGGCCTGCCAAGAATAGTGCATTTGGACATGTGCGCGGCCGGCCTCGCCTAACTGCCGGCGCAGCGCCGGATCCGCCACCAGTTGCCGGAGCCGCGTCGCGGCGGCGCCGGCATCCAGCCGGGGTACGACATAGCCCGTCACGCCGTCGACCACGATCTCGGCGGGGCCATCGGCATCCGAGACCAGCACCGGGATGCTACAGGCGCATGCTTCGAGAATCGCCACGCCAAAGCTGTCCATCCGGCTCAACGCCACGTAGACGTCCAGATCCCGCAGGGCGGCTGGGACGTCACTGTGGGCGATATGACCGAGGAATTGGGTGCGATCGGCGATGCCGAGTTCGGTGGCCATGGCCTGCAGTGCCTGCGCCTGGGAGCCAGAACCGTAAATCTTGAGGAGCAGCCGGCTAGCGGCCGCAGAGGCATCGGCTTCGAGGGTGGAGAGGAGTTGAGCGAACGCTTGCAGCAGGATATCGATGCCGTACGTGGTTTCCAGGCCCTTCACCGTGCCGATGACGATGGGGCCGGCGTTGTCGGGCCGGGGCGTCGGCGCTGGCGAAAAGCACTCGGTATCGATTCCGAACGGGGTGATATGCACGGGCCGGTCGGTGAATTGACGCACCTGCCGGGCCATTGCCTGCCCGGTGACCGCTACCGCGGTGGCCCGGTCCAGATTGCCGCGCAAGACACGGCGATGCAGGCCGCTCTTGTACGGAAAGGCGTAGATATCGCTACCCCAGGCGGACAGCAGCGAGGGCGTGAAACCGGCCAGCCGAGCAAGGGTGCCGTAGCCCGTGGCATAGTGGGTATTCAGCAGATCGGGGCCAATCTCGCGCAGCGTGCGACGCAACGCAGGAGCCGCCAGCAGATAGCCCTGCGGCGGACCCCAGGGCAGACGGTGCAACGACACGCGCGGATTGTAGGCGTCATCCTGGCTGGTGAGCGACAGAACGTGCGTGTCCACGCCTCGGTTCGCCAGGCCATTGGCCCACCGAATCGTGTGGATGCTGTGCGCGGGTCCCAGGAGCGCGATTTTCATGTTGCGTATGCTCGAGGTATTGGCTCAATGGAAGATTGCGGCAGCGGTCTTGAGGAGAATTCCAAGATCACCCGTGAAGCTGCGGGTTCGCACGTATTGCTGTTGCAGTTTGAGTTTTTCCGGCAGGATGACTTCCAGGTAGGCACGCTCGGGATCTGTCGACTGGGCGAGGATTTTGCTTTCGTTGCGGAAGTGGATCGAGGCCAAGTCAGTGATGCCTGGCCTGACCGACAGGATCTCATCGCGCGTCTCGACTGGATACATCGCGACATAGCGCGGGACTTCCGGCCGGGGCCCGACCAGGCTCATGTCGCCTCTGAGTACGTCGATCAGTTGCACCAGTTCATCGAGTTTCCATTGGCGGATCAGCTTCCCTACGCGGGTGATGCGGTCGTCGGCGCCAACGGTGATCTGGCGGTCGATGCCGGATTGCCGTACCTGCATGCTGCGCAGCTTGTGGATCTGGAACGGAACACCACGGCGTCCCACGCGTTCCTGCCGGAAGAAGACCGGGCCGGGGCTGTCCAGCTTGATCGCGATGGCGAGCACGGCCAGGAAGGGCAGCAGCACCAGCAGGCCCAACGCCGAACAGCAGATATCGAAAAGACGCTTTAGCATCCAGCGTCCTAGAACAATAGGGCTTTCACCGATTCAATAACGCGCGCCACATCGGCGTCGGTCATCTTCGAGTAGATCGGCAGGCTGACCATGGAGTTGAACGCCGCTTGCGATTGCGGGTACATCTCGGGGGTCAGGTCGTAGCGGTCGCGCCAGTAGGGTTGCAGGTGCAACGGCACGTAGTGGACGCTGCAGCCAATGCCTATTTCGGCCATCTTGGCGATGAACTGGTCGCGATGGGCTGGATTCTGGTCGTGCAGGCGCACGACATACAGGTGCCAGGCATGCAGGTCGGTAGCGGCATGCGGCATGTCCGCATTGCCCGGACGCGGGGGCAATGTCAGCGGCAAATCAGCGAACGCCGTGTTGTAGGCGTCGGCGATATTCGCGCGCCGGGCCTGCATCTCGTGCAGCCTGCGCAGTTGCACCCGTCCCATGGCCGCGGCGGTGTCCGGCAAGTTGTACTTGAAGCCGGGCGCAACGATTTCGTAGTACCAACTGGGCTGGTTGGACGTGTAGCGATCAAAGGCGTCGCGGTCGATACCGTGCAAGCGCATGACGCGACAGCGCTTGGCCAGTGCCGGGTCGCGCGTGATCACCATGCCACCTTCGCCAGTGGCCAGCGTTTTGGTGGCGTAGAAACTGTAGACGGTCAGGTCACTGGCCAGCGTGCCGATCTTGTCGCCTTGCCAAGTGGTGGGCAGAGCATGCGCGGCGTCTTCGATGACGCGAAGATTATGCTTGCGCGCGATTGCCAGGATGCTGTCCATGTCACAGGACAGGCCGCCGTAGTGGACCGGAATGATCGCCCGGGTTTTGGGCGTGATCGCGCGCTCGATGGCCGCGGGCGAAATGCACAACGTTTCGGGGTCGATATCGACCAACACGGGCTCGGCGCCCAGATAGCGCGCGACCTCGGCCGTCGCGGTGAAGGTATGTGACGGCGTGATGACTTCATGCCCTTCGCCGACACCGATGGCTTCCAGAGCGAGATGCAGGCCCGCTGTTGCGGAGTTGACGGCCACTGCTTCCACGTCGCCACCGAGATAGCGCGCGAATTCGATTTCGAATTCACGCGCGTTCGGGCCGGTGGTCAACCAGCCGGATTGCATGGCTTTGGTGACGGCTTCGATTTCTTCGTCCCCGATATCGGGCAGGGCGAAAGGGATAAATGGATTCATGGCTGGCCAGACACAATACTGCGATGTGATGCCGGCGCGTATTCACGAACGCAAGCCAGCTTATTGATTTTTGATGAGTCACGCATCTGTCTTGGGAACAGGGGCGAAAAACCAAGGAATTTTCTCATGTGCATCTCAGCCCAGGGGCAGATAGTACGCGGTTTAGGAATTCAGACCTCTTTCTGCTGACGCGGCGCGGGCCCCAGCGCTTGCAAGAATCTGGCAGCCAGGGTTGGGTAGGCGTGGTGCGATTGGACGAAGCCACGGCCATTTTCGCCCAGCTGGCGTCGTTGATCCGCAGTCATGCCTGCGAGCCTGCCAAGCGCGTTGGCGATTCCGTCCACGTCTTCGGCCGGGACACTGATACCGCAGCCTGCGTCCTGCACGATATCGTAAGGTGAGCTGGTGGAGTGGACCACCGGCAATCCCGCCATCATGTAATCGAACAACTTGTTGGGACTCATCCCCTGGGCGTACAGCGGACTGTCACGCCAGCCAATGTACGCCATGTCTCCCAGGGCCAGCAGGGACGGCACTGCCGTCTTGGGGATGGGATCCAGGAATTGCACATTGGCCAATCCCAGCTGGCGCGCTTTGCGTTGCAGTCTATCCTTTTCGGCCCCATTTCCCACTAGTACCAGTCCTATATTTTGCGCACTAGGGCGGCCGGCCGCTTCAATAAAGGGATCCAGCGCGTTTGAGACCGCATGTCCGCCCGCGTAGATGCAAAGAGTTTCAAATTTCTCGCGGAACTGTGCAATTTGCGTGCGGATTGCATCGGGTACTGGCGTGGGAGCAGCGCCTGGGTCAATGCCATTGGGGATGTAGACGAACTTGTCGCCGCGCAAGCCATGGTCGCGCATATGGGCTTCGGTGCCCGGCAGTAACGAGACCGCTTTATCTGCATGGGCGTAGGCGTAGTTCTCGGCGCATTGCATCGAGAAAATCATTGGATGCCATTTCGAGAAGCCGCCGAGCATCTGCGGGGTCAGCGGCCAGACATCGTGCAATTCGTACACGAGCTTGGCGCCGGCACGCCGGGCGATATGGCGAGCGGGCCAGATGTCGTAGGGATAGGTCGAAGAGGCGATCACGACGTCCGGCCGCTCGGCCGCCAAGGCCTTGGCGTGTCGGTAGAGCAAGCCGGTGAACTGCAGCATGTTCAGCAAGCGAGCCGCGCCATTGCCCCGATAGGGACGTGTGCGCAGCCAGAGATAGTCCACGCCGTCGAGGGTCTCGGCATGCGTTGGACCGTTGAACTCCGGGCTACGCTGTCTGATATGGGACACGCTGCTTGCCACGATCGTGACACGGTGACCTTGCGCGATCCATTCCCGAGCCAGGTAGTAGGGCCGGAATTCCATGCCATGGCGCGGCGACCCGGCATAGTGATTGATCAGGAGAATATTCATTGGGTGGCGTGTGGCGCCGCCGCTCCGCTGTTTCCTGCCATAGGGCAAACCGGGGAGTACGAAGGCGCCATGGTGTCAGCGAGCGGCCTGCATGACCGTTTGGACGATATGGTTCTGCGTCTCCGCGTCCAGGTCGGGATGCATGGGCAGGCTGAGCACTTGGCTCGCCAGCATTTCAGAGACCGGGGTGGACCCATCCGCGTACCGGCTGTAAGCCGGCTGTGTGTGGATCGGACGCGGATAGTGGATGGCGGTAGGGATGTCCGCCGCCTTCAGCGCGGCAATGATGCCATCGCGATCCTGCACCATGATCGTGAACTGGGCCCAGACGCTGTCGCGGTCGGGCCGGACGGTGACGGTCCGCACGTTGGGCACATCAGCGAACAGGGCCTGATAGCGCGCGCCGATCCGGATCCGTTGTTCCACTTCCCAGCCAAAGCGCTCCAGCTTGGCGAGCACGACAGCGCACTGCAGGGTATCCATGCGGCCGCCCACCCCGACCCGGGTATGGTAGTAGCGGGCTGATTGCCCGTGGACGCGAATCTCCCGGCATGCCTGCGCCAGCGCGTCGTCATTGGTGAAAATCGCGCCGCCGTCGCCATAGCAGCCTAGCGGCTTGCTGGGAAAGAAGCTGGTGCAGCCAATCGTCGACAGGTTGCCGCTTTTCCTGCCCTTGTACGTGGCGCCGAAGCTCTGGGCGGCGTCCTCGATTACGGCAATGCCGTGCCGGGCCGCGATGGCGTTGACTTCGTCCATGTCACCGCATTGCCCATAAAGGGACACCGGGATGATCGCCTTGGTGCGCGAGCTGATCCTGGCTTCGATATCGGCGACCTTGATATTGCAAGTGTCGGGTTCGACGTCGACAAAAATGGGGGTGGCGCCCAGCAGCACGATGACTTCGGCCGTGGCGACGAAGGTGAACGAAGTGGTGATCACCTCATCGCCTGCCCCGATGCCCAGCGCCATCAGCGACATCAGCAGGGCTTCCGTGCCGGAGGCGACGGTGACGCAGTGTTTGGCACCCGTATAGGCCTGCAACGCGGCCTCAAGCTCCTTGACCTCCGGACCCATGATGTACTGACCGTGGTCCAGCACCTGCTGGATGCGGGTGTTGATGGGATCACGCAGGACTTGATATTGCTTCTTGAGATCGATGAATTGCATGGGGCTCACGCTAGTTCGCAAACGCCGTTGTTCAACACGTACCGCTCACCGGTCGCGGGACAGATGGCCTGGGCGTTTCCGCTGAGGGGCAGGTCCAATTGTTCGCCGTAACGGCTCATCCAGCCGATCTGGCGGGCGGGCACGCCAACCACCAGAGCGAAATCCGGAATCGATTTGTTCACCACCGCGCCGGCGCCCACGAAGGCGTGGCGACCAACCGTCACACCGCACACGATGGTGCAATTGGCGCCCAGCGTCGCCCCCTGGCGGACCAGCGTATCGCGGTATTCGTTCTTGCGTTCGATGGCCGCGCGGGGGTTGTAGACATTGGTGAACACCATGCTCGGCCCGCAGAAGACATCGTCCTCCAGGGTGACGTTGTCATAGACCGACACGTTGTTCTGAATCTTGACGCGGTCACCGATACGGACCTGATTGCCGACGTAGACATTCTGGCCCAGCGAGCAACCGGCGCCGATCACGGCGCCGGCGCTGACATGGACCCAATGCCAGATTCGCGTTCCGGCCCCGACGCGGGCGCCCGCGTCGACGATAGCGGTGGGGTGGATGCTCATGAAGTTCAGTCCAGTGGCAGGGGGACACGAATACCGTCGCGGGCTGAACGGTAGATGGCCGTCAATAGAGCCAGCGACTGGAGACCTTCGCGACCGTCGGTCTCAGGCTCGCATTCTCCGCACAACGTTTTGATGACGTTGTCGTAATAGAGAGGATGGCCGAAGCCGTAGACCGAAGTGGTTTCATAGTTGGCTTCGCGGATCTTGGCGTCGTCGGCCTGCTCGTCGGCGAATTTCCACTCGTCGATCCGATTGACCGCCACGCCGCCCACGCGCACCGTGCCCTTTTCGCCCAGGATGGTGATGGAACCTTCCAGGTTTTGCGGATAGGTCAGCATGGTGACATTGATGGAGCCCATGGCGCCGTGGCGCCAGCGCACTGCCGCGACACCAGTATCTTCCGCCTCGATACGGCGGGCAAGCGTGGCGGTATAGGCGTAGACACTTTCCACCGGACCGATCAACCAATCCAGCAGATCGACATAATGGCTGGCTTGGTTCATGAAGGCGCCGCCGTCCCATTCCCATTTTCCGCGCCAGCGAGCCGCATCATAATACTCTTGCGGGCGGGTCCAGAATACGTTGACCGTCACCATGAAAATGCGACCGAAACGGCCACTATCGATCGCTTTCTTGACCAACTGCAGCGTCGCGTTGCGGCGATTCTGCTTGACGATGAACAAACGCACCCCGGCTTCATCGCATGCCTTGACCATGCGCTTGCCGTCTTCCCAGCGGGTTGCCATGGGTTTTTCGCTCACCACGTGGCGCCCGGCTTGCGCGGCTTCCACCGCCTGCCATGGATGCAGTCCGGAGGGGGTGGCCAGCACCACCGCGTCGGCATTGCCCTGCTGCAGCAGTTCCGTCAGCGAGGCAAAGCCCCTGGCGCCTGTCGCCTGTACTGCATTGCGCAACGATTCAGGATTCGTGTCGCAGACCTCAACCAGTTCTGCGCGGTCGGAATGCTGGGCAAGGGCGGCAATGTGATTCTTGGAGATGCGCCCGCAGCCGACCAGGGCAAAACGGATCTTTCGATCACTAATCGGAGGAAGATTCATTGTGATGAGTTTGTTGTAAATTGCCGGGATTCTTCGAATGTGCGCCCCGGCACAGTCGGGAATGATACCGTGAACGTCCCTGGCGCCTGCCGGGGTTGCGTTGGGAAACCTCTAGACTAAGACTTGATGCCAACTCGCATTCTCATTGTCCGCACGTCGTCACTCGGCGATCTGGTGCATATGCTGCCCGCCATTTCCGACATCGCCCGCCATGTGCCGGACGCCGAAATCGACTGGATCGCCGAAGAGGCTTTCGCCGAAATTCCCATGTGGCATCCAGCGGTCAATGAGGTCATCAAGGTGGCCCACCGCCGCTGGCGCAAGGCTTGGTGGTCGGCGCAAGTGAGAGCCGAACGCAGGGCGTTGCGCGAGCGCTTGCGGTCCAAGCAGTACGACATTGTGCTGGATATGCAGGCCCTGCTGAAGTCCGCGTGGCTGGTGCGGCAGGCGCGCGGCGTGCGTCACGGGCTGGACTGGCGTTCGGCGCGCGAGCCTCTCGCATCACTGTTCTATGACGTACGGCATCGGGTGGAATTCTGGCAACCGGCCGTCATTCGCCAGCGCAAGCTCGCGGCGTTGACATTTGGTTACCAGCACGGCGGCTTGCCCGATTTCGGCCTGCAGACGTTTTTGCGCCAGGCGGCGCAGGGCCGGGAGGGCGGTGCCGACCCGGTTCACGAAGTCTCCAGCGCCGGCTTGGATGCCAAGGAACTACCGCGCCTGCATCACCTGGATACCGACCGCGGCTATGCCGTGATCATGCCCTCGGCCAGCCGCGACGACAAACTTTGGCCCGAGGACGATTGGCGCGCGGTGTTCCGTCGCCTGCGCGATGCCGGTTGTGCGCTCAAGTTGCTGGCGGGCAACGACCAGGAAGCTGAACGCGCCAGCCTGCTGGTGGCAGGCATGGACGGGGCGGAAGTGATGCCCCGCATGGACTTGACGGACGTGGCGCGCCTGCTGGCCGGCTCGCGCCTGATGGTCGGTCTGGACAGCGGCCTGACGCACCTGTCCGCCGCCTTGGGCCGGCCGACCATCGGCATTTACCGTGCCTCCACACCGGTTCGCACCCCGCTGGTCGGGTCCAACTACACCGCCAGCCTGGGTGACCGGGGCGCTTCGCCGTCGCGCGAAGCGGTGATGGCTTCGGTTGAACAGGCGCTGGCCGCGCAGTGACATGAACCGCTGCGTCTACACGCTGGCACTGCGGGCGCTCGCTCCGCTGCTCTGGTTGTGGATGGCCCGGCGCGCCAAACGCGCTGGCGGCCAATGGCAGGTGTTTTCCCGCGAGCGTTTCGGCCATGCGATTGGGCCGGCGGTAGCCCCCCACGATTTCAGTTGGACGGCGCCGGTGTGGATGCACGCCGTCAGCCTGGGCGAGACCCGTGCCGCGCAACCGTTGGTGCAGGCCTTGCTGGACCGTGGTCTGCCGGTGCTGTTGACGCACATGACCGCGACCGGCCGCGCCGAAGGCCAGCGGCTGTTTGCCGATGCCCTTTCCCGGGGCCAGTTGCGGCAAGCCTGGCTTCCTTATGACTTTCCCGGGGCGACCCGGCGCTTCATGCGCGGCTACCGGCCTCGCTGTGGCCTGCTGATTGAACGCGAGATCTGGCCCAACCTGCTGGCGGCCGCGCGGCAAGCAGGGGTGCCGATGGCGCTGGTCAGCGCGCGGTACTCGGCATCGTCGCTGCGCCAGGCGACTCGGATGGGCAGCGTGATGCGCGAAGCCTTGGGCAGCCTGGATCTCGTGCTGGCGCAGACGGCTGAAGATGCCGCTCGACTGGAGCAGGCGGGCGCTCCTGCACCCATCGTGACGGGCAACCTGAAATTCGACTTGGTGCTGCCGGCGGCGCAGGTCCAGGCCGGCCGGGAATGGCGCGCGCGTATCGGCCGCCAGGTCATCGCCATCGCAAGCACCCGCGAAGGCGAGGACGCGCCTTTCATCGACGCCATCAAGCGTGTCGGCAAGGGTTCTAGCCATCCCGCCAGTGGCTCCGCCAACAACGCCGCAGGCATCCCCATCGACGCGCCGCTGTTTCTGCTGATCCCGCGCCACCCGCAACGCTTTGACGACGCTGCGCGCCTGCTGAGCGAGGCGGGCGTGTCGTATGTCCGGCGCAGCGCTGGCGGCGATCCGGCGCCAGAAACCCGGGTGCTGCTTGGCGATAGCCTGGGTGAAATGGCCTTCTATTACGCCGCCTCGGACGTGGCCGTTGTGGCGGGCAGCTTTGCGCCGCTGGGCGGTCAGAACCTGATCGAGGCGTGTGCAGCGGGTGTGCCGGTCATCGTGGGACCGCACACGTTCAATTTTCAGCAGGCGGCGGAAGATGCCATTGCAGCCGGAGCGGTGATGCGCAAGGCTGACCCTGCTCAGGCTGTCGATGCGGCGTTGGCCATGCTGAAGGATGACGCACAGCGCCAAGACGCGAGCCATGCCGCTCGTGCCTGGTTTGAGCTGCATGCGGGGGCAACGTGGCGGACCATGGATGCGCTGGCGCCCTGGCTGGGGTAAGCATCAAGCAGCATTACGCCGCCAGGGCGATAAAACGCTTAGCGCGACGTTTGCGTCGCCCGCCCCACCAGCTTTACCGCATCCACGTTCAATTCCTGGCTGAACTTTCGCGTTTCCCGCCCCTCATCTTCCGGGCGCACGCCGATCCAGCCCTGGCCCAGCGCCAGCACCCATAAATTCGCCAGCACTATCAGGATGAAGAGCACTCGCATGTCGGCGGACCTTGCTCAGGCGTGGGTGTCCAGGGTGGCGCGCGCGACCGCGGCCAGGCCATCCAGGACGGGGTGATCCAGGTACACCGGCACGGGGGCCGCGCCGAACGCGCCGCCGGCATCCGCCAGCAGGCGTTCTATCTCTTGATGCACTTCGGGCCAGCCGCCGCCAGCTGCGTAGATCTGCGGGGTTTGGCCATAGCGCTGACGGCCCGCCAGCCATTGGCGCACCACCGCGCCGGCTTGGGCCGCGGCGATGCCCGAGGCGATGGCTTCGTGCGTATCAACGGGGTAGGCCACGACCTGGCCGTTGGCGATGGGCAGGTTGGCGGTGCCATGGGCCAGCGCGTTGCGCATCATGGCCGGACCCGGCAGGATCAGGCCGCCCGCGAAAACGTTGTCAGGGCCGACGGTGTCGATGGTGGTGGCGGTGCCGAAGCTGGCCAGCACGAAAGGCGGATGCGCGCCCGGCAGGCGCGACAGCACGCCCAGCAGCGAGGCCCAGCGGTCGGCGCCCAATTGCGTCGGCACCCGGTAATTGTTGACCAGCCCCAGCGTGGCCGCCTGCGACGGCGACCAGGTCACCGCGCAGCCGTGCTTTTGCAGGATCGCGGCGATGGCCGTGCCGCGTGCGTCGCCCGCCACGTTCACGCCCAGCGCGCGCAGGGGGGGGCGCGGCAGCGCGGCCAGCCAGCCGTCCAGCGCATCCAGGTCCAGGCCGTCGAAGGCGACAGCCGCCGGTTCGCGGGGCATGTCGGGGTTGCTGGCGTCCAGCCAACCCACCTTGAGACGGCTGTTGCCGGAGTCGATGAGAATAATCATGCTTGGCGTCGAATCGAAATTTCACCGATCGAGATCGGGGTGGCGCCCTCGGGCGTTTGCACCAGCAGGCGCCCGTGTTCGTCTACGCCACAGGCGGTGCCGCTAAGTAGGATATCGCCTTTCTCCAGCACGTTCACCGGCCTGCCCGCCAAGGCGTCGACCTGGTTGAAACGCTGGCGGAACGCGGCGAAACCTTCGCGTTCCAGGGTCTGGACGGCTTCCAGCCAGGCGGTGGCGCTGGCGCAGACCAGGTCGGCGGCGGTGGCCACGCGGTCTGCTTCGGCCTGCACCTGGGTCCAGTCGGCCACCTCGCGGCCCAATGCGCGAGACAGTTCGCTCGCGTCGGTCAAATTGACGCCCATGCCGATGACGACGGTGTAGCCGGCTTCGCGGCCGCCCGGGTTGCGGGTGGTTTCCACCAGCACGCCCGCCAGCTTGGCGTCGTGCCACTGCACATCGTTCGGCCACTTCATGCACAGGCCGCGCGCACGCGGGCCGGCTACCGCGCGCAGTGCCTCGCAGGCGGCCACGCCGGCCAAGGGAGACAGCGCGGGCAATTGCGCGGCAGGCAGATGGACGTCGTAAGCGCAGGAAAACATCAAGGTGGCGCCAGACTGGTTTTGCCACGGGCGCCCCGCTCGGCCACGGCCGGCGTTCTGCAGGTGGCTGCCCAGCAGCCAGGGTTTACCAGCCCCGGCGCCCGAGCGCGCGCGCGCCAGCAGGTCGGCGTTGGTTGACCCGGTGTCGCCGGTCCAGGCGATGTCTTGGAATGCGGGCAGGCGCGAGCCTAGCTCCCGGGCCAGGGCTTCCGGCGCGGGCAGGTCGATTGGGCGGACGTGATCGGGCATGGCGGCGATTGTAGGGCACGCGGCCGGCCCTAGCGGCCATTCAGCCCTCAAGCGTTTATCATTGGCGATACATTTTGCATCGGTGCCCCGCCTACATGCCGCATTCCGCTTCATCCGCGTCCGCCGCCGCGCCTTTCCGTCAGGACGGGAAAGTTTGCCATGTGGCGGGCGACTGGAGCGTCCTGGCCCTGGCCCAGACCGGCGAAGTCGAACGCCGGCGCACGGCAATGGCTCGTGCCGCCGAAGATGGCGTGCGTTGGGACCTGCATGGCATCAGCCGGCTGGACACCATCGGCGCCTTGCTCATCTGGCAGGCCTGGGGTGAAAAGCTGCCCGAGCGCGTGCGCTGGTCGGCCGGCCAGCAGGATGTGTTCAACGCGCTGGCCATGAACAAGGGCGGGGTCCAGGCGGCGCCGTCCAAGCCCGAATCCTGGACTTGGGTCCGCGCGCTCGGCGGCGCCATCTTCCAGGCCGCCGAAAACGGCCGGGCGCTGCTCATCATGCTGGGCCAATTGATGCTGGACCTGGGCAGCATGCTGCGCCGTCCGCGTTTGGGCCCATGGCGCGAGATCTCGGCGCAGGTGTATCGAACCGGCGCGCAGGCGCTGGGCATCACGGCGCTGGTGGGGTTCCTGATTGGCGTGGTGCTGTCGTATCTGTCGGCGCAACAGTTGCAGATGATCGGCGCCGACCGCTTCATCGTGCGGCTGCTGGGCGTGTCCATCGTGCGCGAGCTTGGGCCGGTGCTGGCCGCCATTCTGGTGGCGGGCCGGTCGGGCTCGGCCATCACCGCCCAGATCGGCGTGATGCGGGTCACCCAGGAACTGGACGCCATGCGCGTCATGGGCATTTCGCACGGCCAAAGGCTGATCCTGCCGCGCGTGCTGGCGTTGGCGGTAACCATGCCCCTGCTGACCCTGTGGACGAGTGCGATGGCGATCCTGGGCGGCATGCTGGCCGCGCAAGTGCAGTTGGGCGTGTCGGCGCAGTGGTTTTTGACGTCGCTGCCTGAC
The DNA here is from genome assembly GCF_038594925.1 of Achromobacter sp. JD-1. Classification (NCBI taxonomy): domain Bacteria; kingdom Pseudomonadati; phylum Pseudomonadota; class Betaproteobacteria; order Burkholderiales; family Alcaligenaceae; genus Achromobacter; species Achromobacter sp. JD-1. The sequence continues at coordinate 217,104 of NZ_JBCGCS010000003.1, forward strand.
GCCATTTCATTGACCAATTACTGGATCGGCATCCTGAAGGGCGTGACCTTCGGCATTCTGATCGCGTTGATCGCCTGCCACTTCGGCCTGCGCATCCAGCCCAATACGGAAAGTCTGGGGCGCGGTACCACCACATCCGTGGTTACGTCGATTACAGGCGTGATTCTGCTGGATGCGCTTTACGCCATTATTTTCAGTTCGGTGGGCATCTGATGAACAGCGTCCTGCAACACCGCCTGTTCACCGATGACAGCATCACGGTTGAACCCGTCATCACGGTGCGCGGCCTGCGCACGGCCTTTGGCGACCATGTGGTTCACGACAACCTTGACCTGACCGTCTTCCCGGGCGAAATCCTGGTGCTGGTGGGCGGCTCGGGCACGGGCAAGACGGTGTTGCTGCGCCAGATCATCGGCCTGGACCAGCCCACCGCCGGCAGCGTGAAGGTGCTGGGGCATTCGCTGTTCGACCTGTCGCCCGGCGAGCGCCGACGGCTGTCGTACCGATGGGGCATGTTGTTTCAGGCGGGGGCGCTGTTCTCGGCCTTGTCCGTGTTCGACAACGTGGCCTTGCCGCTGCGCGAACTGCGCACGGTGCCCGAAGACCTGGTGCGCGACGTCGTCATGTGCCGGCTGGCCATGGTGGGGTTGACGGCCAATGATGCCGACAAGCGGCCGTCGGACCTGTCTGGCGGCATGGTCAAGCGCGTGGCGCTGGCGCGTGCGTTGTCGCTGGACCCGGAATTGCTGTTCCTGGACGAACCCACGGCCGGCCTGGACCCGCTGCGTTCGGACGAATTCGTGGATCTGGTGCGCAGCCTGCATCGGCAGTTGGGATTTACCGTCGTCATGGTGACGCACGATCTGGACACGCTGCTGGCGTTGGCCACCCGTGTGGCCGTGCTGGCGGACAAGCGGGTGATCGTGTGCGACACGGTGCCGGAAGTACTGAAGGTCGATCACCCCTTCATTCACACGTTCTTCCTGGGCGAACGCGGCTTGCGCGCGCTTGGGGACCTGGCGCCGAAGGGATTGCATCATGGAAAACCGTAGTCATGCGCTCATGGCCGGCATCTTCACGCTGGTCCTGCTGGCCGCCGCCGTGCTGGTGGCCGTCTGGATCGGTCGGGACCGGACCCAGCTGCAAACATACGAAATCATCTCGGCCACGGCCGTCAGCGGCCTGAACCCGCAATCGGCCGTGCGCTATCAGGGCGTGCCGGTGGGCAAGGTGCAGTCGCTGGCGCTGAACCCCAACAAGCCGGGGCAGGTGCGCATCCGCATCGGCGTGGCCCCGAACACGCCGATCACCGAATCGACCTGGGCCGAACTGGGCGTGCAGGGCGTGACGGGCATGGCCAACGTCGAGCTGCGCGACGACGGCTCGTCGCTCACGCGCCTGACGTCCACGGCGGAACATCCCGCCGCCATTCCGCTGCGCCCGGGCTTTCTTGACCGCATCGAGCAGCGCGGCGGCAAGCTGATTTCCAATGTGGAAGAAGCCACCGAGCAACTGCGCCGCGTGCTTAGCGAACAAAACGTGCAAGCGCTGACGGCCAGCCTGCAGAACGCCACCGACATCACGCAATCATTGCGGCAAGCCAGCCGCGACCTGGCGCCCACCATGGCCAAGCTGGGCCCGCTGCTGGATTCGCTGGGCAATACCTCGCGCCAGGCGGATCGCGCGGCGCGCGAAATTGCCGATCTGGCCCAGCAGGCTCGCCTGGCGGTGGCACGCCTGAATGCGCCCGACGGCCCCTTGTCGGTGGCCACGCGCAGCCTGAACGATATTGCCCTGGCCGCCGCCCGGCTGGATGGCGAGACCTTGCCTGCCGTCACCAATATGGCCACCAACGTCAGTGCGGCCGCGCGCGGGGCGGCCGTGACCCTGCGCCGTGTCGACAGCACGCCGCAATCGTTCTTGTTCGGCCCGGCGCCCATTGCGCCCGGGCCTGGCGAAGCCGGGTTCGCCGGTTTCGGGAGGCAGTCCAAATGAAGAAGCTGAAGATGCGTAGTGCCGTTTCGATGGCGACCCGAACGTTGATCCTGTCTTTGACCCTGGCGCTTGCCGGTTGCGGCATTGGCCGCGTGCCCGCACCGCCGTCCGTCTTTGACCTGGGGCTGGACGCCCAGCCAGCCCCCGCCTTGCCAGCACGCGCGCCCATTGCGCTGAGCTTCCAGGCCTCGCCGACGTTGTCGGATACCGGCATGATCTGGCGGGTGGGCGACAGCGCCGCACCCAAGGCCTATGCCACCTACCGCTGGGCGTCGGCGCCGTCCGAGCTGGTGCGCCAGCGTATTGCCGACCGCCTGTCGCGTCAGGGTCCCGTTCTGGCTGACCGCGTCAATCTTCAGACGCCGCAATTGCAGGTTTCCCTGTCGCAGTTCGAACAGGTGTTCTCTGAAGACGGCCAGACCAGCCAGGGGCGCATCTTGCTGCAAGCGGTTTTGGTCAATGGCCGCGCGGTCGTCGATCAAACGCGCATCCTGGTGCAGGCGCCCGCGCCCACGCAGGACGCCGCGGGTGGCGTGGCCGCCTTGCGGCAAGCCACCGACCAGGCGGCCGACCAGTTGGCGCAATGGCTGGCCAACACCATGGCCCCCGCCACGATGACGCCCGCGGCAAAAGCGGGCGGTTAACATCGTTTTCGTTTTTTCGTTTTTCCGCTTTTCACGTTGAGTTCAACCATGTCCGCACGCACTGATACCCACGCCTTCACCGGCCCCGCCGGCCGCATCGATTGCGCCGTCGATTGGCCTGCCGGCACGCCGCGAGGCTGGGCCCTGGTCCTGCATCCGCATCCCCTGCAAGGCGGTGCGCGCGAAAACAAGGTCGTCACGACCGTGTCGCGCGCCTGCGTGCAGCATGGCCTGGTGGCGGTGCGCCCCAACTTCCGTGGCGTGGGACAGTCGGAAGGCGTGTTCGACAAGTCGGTGGGCGAAACGCAGGACATGCTGGCGGTGGTGGCGCAAATGCGCGAACTGCATCCTGAACTGGCCGATGCGCCCTGGGTGCTGGCGGGCTTTTCATTTGGCACCGCCGTCGCCGCGCAAACCTACGCGGCGCTGGCTGAAGCGGGCGATGCTGCCTTGCCGTCCGCGCTGATGTTGATGGGGCCGGCGGTCAACCGCTTTCAGTCGCACGAAGTGCAGGTACCGGACGACACGTTGATGGTCCACGGCGAAGAAGACGAAGTGGTGCCGCTGTCCGAAGCGATGGACTGGGCGCGGCCGCGCTCGATTCCCGTGGTGGTGGTGCCGGGCGCATCGCACTTCTTCCATGGCAAGCTGCTGGTGCTGCGCCAGTTGGTGCAGGCGCGCTTGAAGGTCGCGCTGGACTGACGCTGGCGCCATGCGTCCGCTTGCATCAGCCAGGCGTCAGGTTGCATCAGGTTGCATGTTTTAAACGCACCGGGAACCCCCTGCGAAGCGGACCGGTCCAATCGCCTGCCTATAATTGTCAGCCATCAGCCCCGCGCCGGCGGGCGTCTTTCCTGGGACCCACGTTGCCGATGAAGAAATTGCCTTATTCCGTTCACTCCCCCGTTGTCTTTACCCGCCGCCTGATCACAGGCGCTGTGTTGTCGGCGATGCTCGCGGCCTCGATGCCGGCCTGGTCGCAACCGGCGCCCGCCGCCACACCGGCGGCTAGCGGCACCGCGGCGCCCGCGCCAGCGGCCACGGGCGCGGTGCCGGTGGGTGATGTGTCGGCAGTTCCGGCGCCCACCATCGCCGCCAAGGCATGGATCGTGATCGACGTGAACAGCGGTCAGACCTTGGCCGCGTCCAACCCCGACATGAAGGTCGAGCCGGCATCGCTGACCAAGATCATGACGGCCTACGTGGTGTTCAACGCGCTGGAAGAAAAGCGCCTGACGCTGGAGCAGACGGTGCCCGTGTCCGAGCACGCCTGGCGCACGGGCGGGTCGCGCATGTTCATCGAACCGCGCAAACCGGTGACGGTCGACGAACTGAATCAAGGCATGATCGTGCAGTCCGGCAACGACGCCTCCGTGGCGCTGGCCGAAGCCGTGGGCGGCAGCGAATCGGCGTTTGCCGCGCTGATGAACCAGGAAGCCGAACGCCTGGGCATGAAGAACACCCACTTCATGAACGCAACCGGCCTGCCGGATCCGCAGCACGTGACCTCCACGCGCGACCTGGCCACGTTGTCGTCGCACCTGATCACCGATCACCCCGACTACTTTCACTACTACAAGCAGAAAAGCTACACGTACAACAAGATCACGCAGCCGAACCGCAACCGCCTTCTGTGGGCCGACCCCTCGGTGGACGGCATGAAGACCGGCCACACCGACTCGGCCGGCTACTGCCTGGTGTCGACCGCGGTGCGGGGCGACCGCCGCATCCTGACGGTGGTGGTGGGTACGGACAGCGAAGCCACGCGCGCCGAAGAAAGCCTGAAGCTCTTGAACTGGAGCTTCCAGAACTTCGATACCGTGAAGCTGTTCGACAAGAGCCAACCCGGAATCGACGCCCGCGTGTGGGAAGGCACGGCGGACAACGTCAAGCTGGGTCCGCCGAACCCGGTGTCGATCGCGGTGCCGCGCGGCAAGGCCGGTGACTTGAAGCCGGTGGCTCAGCGCACCGATCCGCTGATCGCCCCACTGACCAAGGGCCAACAGGTGGGCACGCTGCAGTTCACGCTGGACGGCAAGGTGCTGCGCACTGAACCGTTGGTGGTGCAAGACGCCGTTGAACGCGCGGGCTTCTTCGGCCGCATGGCCGACACCGTAAAGCGCTGGTTCCAGTAAGCGCGTCGCGCCACGGGCGCGGGCGCGGGTGTAAGCTAGCAGCGGGCGTTTCGTGCGAAACGCCCGTTTTCTATTTTCAGGCAAGCCCACCGGGTTTGTCCGCGACGTTTGATCCTTCAGGAGTACCCCATGATTCCGGGCGTGCCGGGCGAAAGCCAGGTGTATCTCAACGGCGAGTTCCTGCGTGTCGACGAGGCGAAAGTCTCTGTCCTGGACCGCGGTTTTATTTTTGGCGACGGCATTTACGAAGTCGTTCCCGTGTACCAGGGCAAGGCATTCCGCATGGCGGAGCACCTTAACCGCCTGGATCGCAGCCTGGCAGCCTTGCGTATCGCGCCGCCGCTGGACCGCGCGGGCTGGGTCGACCTGATCGAGCAGTTGCTGGCGCGTACCAATCTGGACACCTGCATTGTCTACTTGCAGGTCACGCGCGGCGTGGCCAAGCGCGACCACCAGTTTCCGGCCACCCCCGTCACGCCCACCGTGTTCGGCATGATTTCGGCGTGGTCCCCGCCGCCCGCCGCGCAGCGCACGCAGGGCTTGACCGCCATCAGCATTCCCGACGAACGCTGGCTGCATTGCGAGATCAAGTCGGTGTCGCTGTTGGGTAACGTGCTGGCCAAGCAGCAGGCGGTGGATGCGAACGCCGACGAAGTCGTGCAGTTTCGCGATGGCTACCTGACCGAAGGCTCGTCCACCAACATCTGGGTCGTGTCGGGTGGCAAGCTGCTGGCGCCGCCCAAGAACAACCTGATCCTGGAAGGCATCCGCTACGGCCTGATGGGCGAATTGGCCGAAGCCGCGGGCATCCCCTTCGAGTCGCGCCGTATCAGCCAGCAAGAGGTGGAATCCGCCGACGAACTGATGCTGTCTTCGGCTACCAAGGAAGTGCTGGCGATTGTTTCGCTGGACGGAAAGCCGGTGGGTTCGGGCAAGCCCGGCCCTGTTTTTGAGCAGTTGCGAGCGGGTTATGATGCCCGCATCGCCGCGCTGTAAGCCGCAGTACCGGGCGGCTGCCACAGCCGCCCGACCTTCCGGCCGGCCTTGCCTGCGCGCAGCTTGCCCCCATATAAAAACATTCAGGGGCAACCACCTCTCTAGGTCACTCTCATGCATATTCCGCCCGAAGAATCGCTTATCGAATATCCCAGCGACTTTCCCATCAAGGTCATGGGCAAGCAGCATCCCGAATTCGCCCAGACGCTGACTGACGTCGTGTTGCAGTTCGACCCCGGCTTTGACGCCGCCACGGTCGAGATGCGCCCCAGCAAGGGCGGCAACTACATGGGCTTGACGTTCATCGTGCGCGCCACCTCGCGCGAGCAATTGGACAACCTGTACAAGGCCTTGCACGGCCATCCGATGGTGTCCATCGTTCTGTAAACCGGAATTGCCGTGATCAAGTGGCTCGCGCGGCCGGCGGACTATCTGCCGGTCTGGCAGGACATGCAGGCGTATACCGCGCTGCGCGGCGCCGATACGCCCGACGAGATCTGGCTTTGCGAACATGCGCCGGTCTACACCTTGGGCCAGGCTGGCCTGCCGCAACATGTGCTGAACCCCGGCAACATCCCCATCGTGCATTGCGACCGCGGCGGCCAGGTGACGTATCACGGGCCAGGGCAGGTCATGGCGTATGCGCTGTTCGACCTGCGTCGCGTGGATATGTACGTGAAGGAATACGTCACGCTGCTGGAAGGCGCCGTTATCGACACGCTGACGCAGCACGGCGTGGATGGCGCCTGTCGCAAGCCCGGCGCGCCGGGCGTGTACGTGCCGGACCCCGATCTGGGCCCCGGCAGCGGCGAACTCGCCAAGATCGCGGCGCTGGGCATCAAGATCCGCAACGGGCGCGCCTATCATGGCGTGTCGCTCAATGTGGATATGGACCTGGCTCCTTTCCTGGGCATCAACCCCTGCGGCTACGAAGGGCTGCGCACCGTCGACATGGCGGCCTGCGGCGTGCGCCGCTTGCCCACCGACGTGGGCGACGCGCTGGCGCGGAATCTGGCGGACGCCTGGCGCCGCGCAAGAAGCACGCTTTGAAAACAGATTTGAAGACCGTTTTGAAGACCGCTTACACCGCCGCCGATGTCGCCGCGACCACGCCAGAACAACTGGCCCAATTGCGTGAAGGCCCACCGGAACCCTACGCCGCCTGGATCGGGGCGGCGGCTGAGCTTGGGCTGGTCGAAGCGCAGACCATCTACGGCCAGATGCTGCTGGACGGCGTGGGCGTGGCGCGCCAGCCCGACGCCGCGCTGGTCTGGTTCAAACGCGCCGCCAATGCCGATCATCCGATGGCCATCAATATGGTGGGGCGCTGCTACGAAAATGGCTGGGGCGTGCCGGCCGACGATACCGTTGCGGCGTATTGGTTCAGGCTGGCCGCAGACCACGGACTGGATTGGGGCATGTACAACTACGCGCACATGCTGCGCGCAGGCCGGGGCGGTGTGACGCAGAACAAGGCCGCGGCACTGGCGCTTTACCAGCAGGCGGCACAGGCCGGGCATGTGAAATCCATCGGCGTGGTTGGCCGGTTTTACGAAGCGGGCGAGGTGGTCGAACAAGACCTGGAACGCGCCTTCGACTGCTACCAGCGTTGCGCCGAGGGCGGCGATTTTCGCGGCATGTTCCATCTGGGCCGACTCTTGCTGCTGCGCGGCAAGAAAGAGGAAGCAGTCCAATGGCTGGTCCAGGTACCAGAAACCGCCACGCCGGCATTCCTGAAAGAAGCGAATACGCTGTTGCAAGACAGCGGCTTTCCTGCGCTATACGAGGTATGAAGCGCGGGACGTAGGACCGTAGGATGGGTGAAGCGCGAGAAACCCGCTACAAGAACCCCACCACTGATCGCGCGCAACCCATCAAGCACCGCCAGCGTCCTGGCCAGTTTCGCCACAAGGCAATCAAGCAATCCAGAATCGCTGCCAGGTTCGGCTGCGGCGGCATTGAGTAACGTCCTTGTTGTGGGACGTTCCGCTACAGCGCCACGTTCGTCTGATGGGTTTCGCGCGATCTACGGTGAAGTTCTTTTGACCGATCTTTCGCGCTGCACCCATCCTACGTGCTTAGGCGGGGTTCGAACGTGACGTCCAGCGTTTGATGCTGGCCGGCCGCCAGCTCACCTTGTAGGCGGTCCAGCAATACCTGCGCAGCCCGACGGCCCAAATCTTCGGCATCTATCCCCAACGTGGTCAGGCCTTGCGCCCATTGCGCGGCGCTGCCGTCGTCCGTAAACCCCAATACCGCCAGATCCTGCGGTACATGCAGGTCGCGATTGTGGGCTTCCGACACCGCCGCCGCGGCCAGCAGGTCGGACGTGCAAAATACCGCATCAAAAATCGTGTTGGTGGCCAGCAAGCGCAAGAATGCCATGCGGCCGTCGTTCATCCGCAGCACTTCCGGCTGCACGATATCCGCCACCCGATCCAGTCCCAACGCCGCCGCGGCGCTGATGAAACCTTGGCGGCGCGCGCGTTCCCACGGATTGTCGGCGCTGATGCAGGCCACCAGCGCATGGCGCTTCTCGGCAAGATGACGCGCCGCCGCTCGGCCGGCCTCTTCATTGTCGATGACCACGGCGGTGTCCAGCGGGTGCGCCGATGCGCTCCAGGTTTCCACCACCGGTATTTCCAGCGCCGCCAAGCCGGCGCGCAACGCGGGTTCGTCCAGCGGGCCGATGACTAGCGCCGCGGCCGGATGCAGCGCGGCAAGTTGCGGCAGCATGGCCGGGTCGTGCCATGGGCCCGCCGTCAGAAAGTAGCCCTGGGGCGCCAGGCGTTCCGCACACGCTTGCATGGCACGGCTTGCGGGCCCGTTATCCAGGCGGGGGGCGATCAAAGCGACAAGGCGTGGCGGGGGAAGGAGGGACATAACAAGGAAGTCAGCAAATTTATCAGGCAAGACGATAACCCAGCCGGCCATGGGGCTCGCCAGGCATCGGCGGCTCTTGTCTCATTCGTTGGGGCAGGCGGGCGTCCGCGCCTCTGCGGCGCACCGGGGCGGCGGAGGGTAAAATGCCTTTTTTGTCTCTAACCGGGCCATTCTGCGCGCCGGTTGCGAAGGTGCCCAATGTCTACGCTCGCCGAGTCCGCTGTTCCCCCGAACGAATCCGCTGCTGCTTCCGCTCCCGTGGAAGCCGTCTACGATCCGACGCAAAAACAGAAGTCGCAAGCCAAGACGGCACGCATCCCCATCAAGATCGTCCCGGCCGAACGCCTGAAAAAGCCCGAATGGATCCGCGTGAAAGCCGCCGCGCCCGGCTCGCGCTTCTACGACATCAAGCGCATCCTGCGCGAACACAATTTGCACACGGTCTGCGAAGAAGCCTCCTGCCCGAATATCGGCGAGTGCTTCGGCAAGGGCACGGCCACGTTCATGATCATGGGTGACAAGTGCACCCGCCGCTGCCCGTTCTGTGATGTGGGCCATGGCCGCCCCGATCCGCTGGACACCAAAGAACCCGAGAACCTGGCGCGCACCATTGCCGCGCTGAAGCTGTCTTACGTGGTCATCACCTCGGTGGACCGCGATGACTTGCGCGACGGCGGCGCGGGCCACTTCGTGGACTGCATCACGCACATCCGCGAACTGTCGCCCACCACCCGCATTGAAGTGCTGGTCCCCGACTTCCGCGGCCGTCTGGACCGCGCGCTGACTATCCTGAACGCCGGCCCCCCGGACGTCATGAACCACAACCTGGAAACCGTGCCGCGCTTGTACAAGCAGGCACGTCCGGGTTCGGACTACATGCACTCGTTGAAGCTGCTGGCTGAATTCAAGAAGCTGCACCCCGAAGTGCCCACCAAGTCAGGACTGATGCTGGGTCTGGGCGAAACGGATGAAGAAATCCTGCAAGTGATGCGCGACATGCGCGAGCACAACGTGGATATGCTGACGATTGGTCAGTATCTGCAGCCGTCTGAACACCACTTGCCCGTGCTGCGTTATGTGCACCCGGATACGTTCGCGATGTTTGAGCGTGAAGCGTATGCGATGGGCTTTTCGCATGCGGCGGTGGGCGCGATGGTGCGGTCTTCGTATCACGCGGATGAACAGGCGCATGCGGCTGGGGTGAATTGATCAACCCAGTTGGGCGTCTTTCAGGAAGGCGCCCAGGCTGTCCTTTTCGGACAGTACCGGCGCCTGACTGCAGGGCCATGCGATAGACAGATCGGGATCGTCCCAGCGGATGCATCGCTCAAGGTCTGGCGCGTAATAGTCCGTGGTCCGATACAGCACCTCGGCCGAATCCGATAACGCCAGAAAGCCATGTGCGTACCCTTCGGGAATCCACAGCTGAAGCTTGTTCGCCGCACTCAAGCGCGTGCCCACCCACTGCCCGAACGTGGGTGAGTCGCGGCGCACGTCCACCGCCACGTCGAAGATTTCGCCTGCGCATACGCGCACGAGTTTCCCCTGCGGACGTTCAAGCTGATAGTGCAGGCCGCGCAGCACGCCTTTGGCCGAACACGAGTGATTGTCTTGTACAAAATGCCGTTGTAGCCCCGTGACCGCTTGGAAGACGCGTTCGTTGAAGCTTTCGAAGAAAAATCCGCGCGCGTCGTTGAACACGCGTGGCTCCAGTAGCAACACGTCGGGCAAAGTTTGCGGTAGCGCTTTCATCAGAACACCGTGTCCGATAGCACGCGATGCAGATATTTGCCGTAGCCGCTTTTTGACAACGGCATTGCCAGCTTTTCCAGTTCCTCGGCGGTGATCCACTTCTGGCGGTAGGCGATTTCTTCCGGGCACGCCACCTTCAGACCTTGCCGGTGCTCTAGCGTGGCAATGAACTGGCTGGCTTCCAATAGTGATTCATGCGTGCCAGTGTCCAGCCAGGCATAGCCGCGGCCCATGATTTCCACGGCAAGCTTGCCCCGCTCAAGATAGCGTTGGTTGATGTCGGTAATTTCTAGCTCGCCGCGCGCGGATGGCTTGATACCGCGGGCAATCTCAATGACGTTGTTGTCGTAGAAGTACAAACCGGTCACCGCGTAGCTGGATAGCGGTACGGCTGGCTTTTCTTCAATCGACAGCACCTGCCCGCGCTGGTCGAACTGGGCCACGCCGTAGCGTTGCGGGTCCTGTACGTGATAAGCGAAAACCGTGGCGCCGGCCGTGCGTTGGTTGGCGTTCTGCAGCAATCTGGGCAGCTCATGGCCATAGAAAATGTTGTCGCCCAACACCAATGCTGTCGCACTGTGGCCAATGAATGGCGCGCCGATTAAAAAGGCCTGCGCCAAACCGTCGGGCGAAGGTTGAATGGCGTATTCCAGGTTGAGCCCCCATTGCGAGCCGTCCTGTAGCAACTGTTGAAAACGGGGAATGTCCTGGGGCGTGGAGATGACCAGAATGTCGCGTATCCCGGCCAGCATCAACGTGGTGAGCGGGTAGTAGATCATTGGTTTGTCGAAGACGGGAAGCAACTGCTTGCTGATCGCCAGCGTGGCCGGATGCAGCCGGGCGCCGGACCCGCCGGCCAGTACGATGCCTTTGCGCGTCATGGTTGGTCTCCGCGGTGATCGCCGCGCGCTACAAGTTGGTCCAACAGAGCGTCGACGTCGCGTGTCCAGTCAGCAAAGCGAATCCCCAGCGCAGCGGCGAGCCGCGAGGTGTCTAGCCTGGAATTGCTAGGACGCATGGCGGCGGCACCATGGTCTTCCGACGTGACGCATTGAATGCGTTCAGGCGTGAGCCTTAGCGGCATGCCACGCTTGGCGGCGCCCGCGATCAGATATTGCGCGTAGGCATGCCAGCTTGTGGCGCCGCTGGCCGCCACATGATAAATGCCACCAGCCATGTCCTGCTGGCGGCGCTTCGCAACGGCCTGCATGGTGACATCGGCGATCAGCGCCGCAGCGGTGGGCGCGCCGATTTGGTCCGCCACGACGCTCAGGGTCTCGCGTGTCCGCGCCAAGCGCAGGATGGTGGCAGGAAAGTTATTGCCATGTGTCGCGTAGACCCAGCTGCAGCGCAGAATCAAGGCATCGCAGCCGCTGTCCAGGACCGCGGCTTCTCCGGCCAGTTTGGTGACGCCGTAGACGTTTAGCGGGTTTGGCGTATCCGTTTCAGTGTAGGGCGACGGATTTGACCCGTCGAAGACATAATCGGTGGAGTACTGAACGAGCAAGGCCTGTGACCGCTTGGCGTACCGCGCCAGGGTGGCGACGGCGTGCGTATTGATCAGGGTGGCCGCTTTCGGATGCGATTCTGCCAGGTCGACGGCGGTGTAGCCCGCCGCATTGACGATGACGTCGGGTTGATGAGCCGACAGCGCTGCGCATAGCGCGGACTGATCGCCCAGGTCGACGTCTGCGCGGCCAAGAGATATCACGTCGCCCAAGGCAGGCATGGTCCGCTGCAATTCGCGGCCAATCTGCCCGGTTTTGCCCAATAAGAGGATCTTCACGCGCGCTCCGGCGGAATCTCTGGGTTCACGCGATACGCGCCACTGGCGACGTTTGCCACCCACTGGGTCTCGTGCAAGTACCACTGAATCGTCTTCAGCATGCCTGTTTCGAATGTATGGGCGGGAACCCACCCAAGCTCGCGCTGCAATCGAGAGGCGTCGACGGCATAACGACGGTCGTGTCCCGCCCGGTCGGGAACGTGGACGATTTGCTCCGCATACGATTTGCCATCCGCGCGGGGTCGCAGGCGGTCCAGTTGCTGACAAAGACCACGTACAAGCGAAAGATTGGAAATTTCGTTCCAACCGCCCACGTTGTAGGTAGCCCCCGGCGCGCCTGCCTCCAGCATCCTGCGGATGGCGTCGCAATGGTCGGAAACGTACAACCAATCGCGCCGCTGTTGGCCATCGCCATATAGTGGCAGCGGCTTGCCGGCGAAGGCCTGGTGAATGACCAGCGGAATCAGTTTTTCCGGGAACTGCCGAGGACCGTAGTTGTTGGAGCAGTTGGACGTCAGCACCGGCAGGCCGTAGGTCTGGTGATACGCGCGAACAAAATGGTCGCTGGCGGCCTTGCTGGCGGAATAGGGGCTGTTGGGGGCGTAGGGGGTGCGCTCGGTGAAGGGCGCGCCGCCATCGTCCAGAGACCCATACACTTCGTCAGTCGACACATGCAGGAAGCGGAAATCGGCCTTGTCTTGCGTGTCGAGCTCGGCCCAATAGCTGCGAGCGGCTTCCAACAACTGGTAAGTGCCCAGCACATTGGCCTGTATGAAAGCGCCCGGATCGGCTATAGACCGGTCGACATGGGTTTCAGCGGCAAAATTGACCAGGGCACGGGGGCGATGCGCGCGAAGCAGGCCGAGCACGGTTGCCTGGTCGGCGATATCGCCGTGTACGAACCGATGGCGGGCGTCGCCGGCCAGCGGCGCCAGATTGTCCAGATTGCCGGCGTAGGTCAGTTTATCCAGTGTGATCACCGACTCATCGCTTTGGGCGAGCCAATCCAGCACAAAATTCGATCCGATGAACCCGGCGCCGCCGGTCACAATAATGCTCATGTATTTAGCACCCTCGGCTGTTAGCCTCCGGCATGTTCCGGCCGCGCCTTACTGGCGAGCCTGGGCGCCCGCCCAAAACGTATCTTGCTGTCCCGCACGCTGATTGATACACCGCGCCAGCACAAACATCAAATCCGATAAGCGGTTCAGGTACTGCCGGACCGGAGCGTTCACGGCTTCCGTTTCCGCCAGCGCCACGACAGCCCGTTCGGCCCTTCGGCATACCGTTCGCGCCACGTGCGCTTGCGCCGCCGCGCGTGTTCCACCAGGCAGTATGAACTCGCGCAGCGGTGTCAGCGTCGCGTTGTAATGGGCTACCTGCGCGTCCAGGCGTGCCACTTGTTCGTCGGTGAGCGCGGTATGGCCCGGGATGCAGAGTTCGGCGCCCATGTCGAAAAGATCGTGCTGGATTGCCAAGAGGTCCGCCGCTACGTCCTCTGGCAATGCTTCGCTCAATAGCACGCCAATCACGCTGTTCAACTCATCCACGTCGCCCAGGGCGGCGATCCGTGGTGCGTCCTTGGGGATACGGGTTCCGTCCCCCAGGCCGGTGGTGCCGTCGTCCCCCGTGCGAGTGGCAATGACAGATAAGCGGTTGGCCATAGACGGTCCTGAGTCGGGATAAAGGGGAATAGTTTGCGTCTTGCGGTAAGCCAGCGCCCCGTTGAAGGAGTGCTCTCGCAATCAACCGTCAGGATTGTTGCGTTCTGCCGCAGGAACTGTTTCATAACGGCGGTATCCTAGCACTGTGGAAAGCAGACCGGGCGGTGCTGCCCGGGCGGCTTTCGGTGTCAATGGAGGATGCCTGTATGGCTTTTGACCGCAAGTATGCAATGCCCATGGCCGTCGCCACCGCGATGGCCGTTGTGTCGCTGGCCACGCCCCTGGCGTTTGCGCAGCAGGCCGATGCCAGCGGCGAAGTGCGTCGTGTCGACCCGGCCGCCGGCAAGGTGACGATCAAGCATGACGAGATCAAGGCGCTGGATTTGCCAGCGATGACGCTGGTCTATGACGCGGATCCGGCGCTGCTGGCCAAGATCAAGGCGGGCGACAAGGTGCGTTTCACGGCGACCCGCAAGGATGGCAAATACGTAGTGACGGCGATCACGAACTGACCGCGCGCATGAAAAAGCCGCTTATCGCAATCACGCGGTAAGCGGCTTTTTTGCAGTGCAAGCAGGTGCAAGGGCCGCGACCTTGTCGCACCCTTGCACTCACCGGCTTACAGCACGTAGCGAGCCAGATCCTGGCTGCTTGCGGCTTCGGCCAGTTGCGAATTGACGTAGGCGGCGTCGATCTTCACGTGCTTGTCCAGGCTGGAGGTGGCGTCAAAGGACAGTTCGTCCAGCAGCTTCTCCATAACCGTGTACAGGCGGCGTGCGCCGATGTTCTCGGTGGTTTCATTGACCTCGAAAGCCAACTCGGCCAGGCGGCGCACGCCTTCGTCCGTGAACTCCAACTGCACGTCTTCGGTGGCCATCAGTGCCGTGTACTGCTTGGTCAGGGACGCGTCCGTGTCGGACAAAATGCGTACGAAGTCTTCGGCGGTCAGCGATTCCAGTTCGACACGGATCGGGAAGCGGCCTTGCAGTTCCGGGATCAGATCCGACGGGCGCGCCAAGTGGAATGCGCCTGATGCAATGAACAGGATGTGGTCGGTGCGGACCATGCCATAGCGCGTGTTGACCGTGGTGCCTTCCACCAGCGGCAGCAGGTCGCGCTGCACGCCCTGGCGCGAGACGTCGGCGCCGCCGGATTCCTGGCGCGCGGCGATCTTGTCGATTTCGTCCAGGAAGACGATGCCGTTTTGTTCAACGTTGTTGATGGCAACCGTGCGCAGGTCTTCTTCGTTGACGCGCTTGGCGGCTTCTTCGTCGACGATCAGCTTGAAGGCTTCGCGCACCTTCATCTTCTTGGGCTTCTTTTTGTCGCGAGCCATGCCGGCGAACATGCCGCGCAGTTGCTCGGCCATTTCTTCCATGCCGGGGGGCGTCATGACGTCCATCTGCGGCGCGGCCTGCGACACTTCGATCTCGATTTCCAGATCGTCGATCTTGCCTTCGCGCAGGCGCTTACGGAAGGTCTGGCGGGCGCTGTTGTCTTCACCGCGTTCCGGCTCGCCCGAGGCGCCGCGGGCGGGCGGCACCAGGGCATCCAGGATGCGGTCTTCGGCGGCGTCTTCGGCCTGGGTGCGCACGCGGCGCATTTCCAGTTCGCGGGTTTGCTTGATCGAATATTCGGTCAGGTCGCGGATGATGGTGTCGACGTCGCGGCCAACGTAGCCCACTTCCGTGAACTTGGTGGCTTCGATCTTGATGAAGGGCGCGTTGGCCAGCTTGGCCAGACGGCGGGCGATTTCCGTCTTGCCCACGCCGGTGGGGCCGATCATCAGGATGTTCTTGGGGTGGATTTCATGGCGCAGGGGCTCGGCAACCTGCTGGCGGCGCCAGCGGTTGCGCAGGGCGACGGCCACGGCGCGCTTGGCGCGGTTCTGGCCAACGATGTATTTGTCGAGTTCGGAGACGATCTCTCCGGGCGTCATGTTGGATGCGGACATGAGGGCGAATCCTAAAAGCTAGAGCGGCGGGCTGGGGAAGCGGCCGCGGCGCAGGGAGGTTTCCCGTGCGCCGCGTGGCGGATGTCAGTCACCCAGCGTTTCGATGACGTGGTTCTGGTTGGTGTAGATGCAGAGGTCGCCGGCGATTTCCAGCGATTGCTTGACGACCGCTTCAGGCGACAGCTCGGTGTTGCGCAGCAAGGCCAGCGCGGCGGACTGCGCGTAGGCGCCGCCCGAGCCGATGGCCGCCAGGCCGTGCTCGGGTTCAAGCACGTCGCCGTTGCCGGTCAAGACCAGCGTGTGCTCGGTGTCGGCCACGATCAGCATGGCTTCAAGACGGCGCAGAACGCGGTCGGTGCGCCAGTCGCGGGTAAGCTCGACGGCGGCGCGCATCAGGTTGCCCTGGTGCTTTTCCAGCTTGGCCTCGAAGCGTTCCTGCAGCGTGAACGCGTCGGCAGTGGCGCCGGCAAAGCCAGCGAGGATCTTGTCGTGGTACAGGCGGCGGATCTTGCGGGCCGTGCCCTTGACGACGATGTTGCCCAGGGTGACCTGGCCATCGCCGCCGAGCGCGACGCGGTTGCCGCGGCGCACACACACGATGGTGGTGGCGTGAAATTGTTCCATGCGTTCCTTCCTTTGAAAGGACTAGCTGGGGGCGGTTCCAAGGAAATCAAGCGCGGTGCGCGACGGCCAATAAAAAAGGCCATGCTGGAAACCAGCATAGCCTTTCAGGGGATGACGTGAAAACGGGACGGATCAGTCGCCGTACAGCTTTTGGCGCATTTCACGGCGTTCTTGCGCTTCCAGCGACAAGGTGGCCGTGGGGCGCGCCAACAGGCGGGGTACGCCAATGGGTTCGCCGGTTTCTTCACACCAGCCGTATTCGCCGCTGTCGATGCGGGCGATGGACTGTTGCACCTTTTTCAGCAGCTTGCGCTCGCGGTCACGGGTGCGCAGCTCCAGGGCGTGTTCTTCCTCGATGGTGGCGCGGTCGGCGGGGTCGGGCACGAACTGCGTTTCGCGCAGGTGCTCAGTGGTCTCGCCGGCGTTGGCCAGGATGTCCTGTTCGAGTTGTTTGAGCCGTTCCTTGAAGAAAGCCAGTTGGCGTTCATTCATATAGTCGGACTCGGGCATGGCCAGCAATTCCTTCTCGCTGGGCAGATCAATCGCCGTATCGCTCGTCGACTTGCTTGATTTTTTAGTTGCTGCCTTGGTAGCCATGAAAACACTCCACTATGAATCGATCCTGGCGCGGGCGTCCTTTCCCGGTTCGTGTTGCTTGCTGCCTACGCTGTTCGTACCTCACAGTACTGCCTTCGTCGCATTGCGTCACGTCGGGAAGGGGGATTACCCCGCCAGGCACTGCTCCAAGCCCCGGGTGAAAATTTCCTGGGGCAGCTTACGTCCGATGAATACCATCTTGGTGGACGGTTTCTCGGCCGCGGTCCACGGCTTGCCGGGTTCGGCGCCCATCATCATGTGCACACCCTGGAACAACATGCGGCGGTTGATGCCCTTCATGTACAGGATGCCCTTGTAGCGCATCAGGTCGGGACCATAAACCTGCACCACACCGCCCAGGAATTCTTCAAGGCGCGCGGGATCGAACGGCTTGTTGGAACGGAACACGAACGCACCGATTTCGTCGTCGTGCTGGTGGTGATGGTGATGGTGGGCGTGATCACAATGCGCCCCGCATTCGCCTTCGTGCTCATGATCGTGGTCGTGGCCATGATCGTGCCCGTGGTCATGCCCATGGTCGTGGGCGTGGTTGTGGGCGGCGTCGGGGTGCTCATCGGCCAGGAACTCCGGGTCGATGTCCAGAATGGAATTCAGGTTGAAGCCACTGATGTCGATGATGGACTTCAGGTCGACTTCGCCAAAATTGACCGGCGTGATCGGCGCGCGCGGGTTCATGTGAACCAGGCGGTGGCGCAGCGCTTCGTAGTCAACTTCATTGACCAGGTCGCGCTTGGAGATCAGGATGCGGTCGGCGAAACCGACTTGCTTCTGGGCTTCGGGTTGTTCGTCCAGCGTGGACATGCCGTGCTTGGCATCGACCACGGTCACCACCGCATCCAGGCGGTAGTATTCGGCGATGTCGTCATCCATGAAGAACGTCTGGCAGACGGGGCCGGGGTTGGCCATGCCCGTGGTTTCCAGGATGACGCGTTCGAAAGTCAGTTCGCCGGCTTCGCGCTTGGCGCGCAGCTCGGACAGGGTACGCATGAGGTCGCCACGCACCGTGCAGCAGACGCAGCCGTTGGACAGTTCGATGATTTCTTCATCGCTGTCTTGCACGAGCAGGTCGTTGTCGATGCTTTCCGGTCCGAATTCATTTTCGATGACCGCAACGCGGCGGCCGTGGAATTCAGTCAGGATGCGTTTGAGCAGGGTGGTCTTGCCCGCACCGAGAAAGCCGGTGAGGATGGTGACGGGAACCATTTTGTCCAAACTGCGCGGGGTGTTCATGGCGAAGCTGCTAGCGTGAAGTCAAGACTGTGAAGTCGAAGCTGAAGCCCTGGCATTCAACAAGGCCCTGACAGGGTGTTTTGCCCTGTGCAGGATGATGTTTGCCACAGGCTGCGTGGGCCGCCAACAGCGGCCGGACGCAGGATTACAGCACAGTCGGGGGCAGGGGGCAAACCCCGGATCAACCCAGGGGCCGAAGCCGTCCGGATCGCGTCTGTAGGCCGGCAGGTATCCGGCGATATCACTATTTTGGGGCGGTTTGCCGGATTTCAAGTGAGGCCGGTTTTCGCCAGGAAATGACGGGCGTCCGGCCACATGCCGTTTCAGTGATGGTGGTGGTGATGCGCTGCATCAGCCGGCTGCTTTTTCTGGCATTGGGGACAGAGCGCGCGGATCTCGGTCTCGTGCGTGGCCAGGGCGTAGCCCGTTTGGGCGACCCGTTCGGCCAATTGGCGGCTCATGGCGGGGTCGGACACTTCGGCTACCGCGCCGCAGCCGGTACAGACCACCAACAAATCATGCGGGGCGCCGCCGGCGTCATGGCAGGCGCTCCAGGCGTTGACCGCGTCCAGCCGATGGATGAGACCTTCGTCCATCAGGAAGTCCAGCGCGCGGTACACGGTGGGGGGCGCTGCGCCGGGATGCACTTCGCGCATGGCGTCCAGTAATTCATACGCCTTCAGGCTACGCCCGTGGCGCAGCAGCAGTTCCAGCACCTTGCGGCGGATGGGTGTCAGGCGGCGGCCGCGCTGTTCGCACAGCGTCTCGGCGACGCTGAGCTGGGCGCCGACGGTGTCGCTGCGGGGGGAACGGGGCGGAACGGGCATGGCGGGCTTTATCTGAATGAAAGACGCGCGCGACGCGCGCGAGATGCCAGGAAAGTAGCAGAAAACTCAGATATGCGGGCACCTCCGGCCAGATTCAAGTCAGTTTAGTTATGATATAACATTGTAAAAATCAATCACGCCACGTTCGGGCGGTTTCCGTGATTCGGAATCGCTGCAGCGCCATTGGCCGGTGCGTGATTCCACCCCCGTCCGCCCTTACATCCTTAGTCTTCAGCCTGCCCGCTTTCCATGTCTCACTTCACGCTTTTGCCCCCGCGGCCCGGCGCCGCGCTTCGGCAAGGCACCATACCCCGCTCTGCTTTTCTGGTTTCCGCCTGGCGCCGCATGGCCGTCGCCTTGGTGGCGGCCGCCATGCTGTGGGCGCTGACGGGGTGGGCGCTGGACTGGTGGCCGCGATGAGCAAGGCGCCCGTCACCATCGAGTTGGCCGACGCGTCCTTTGGCTGGCATGGCCACCCTGCGCTGAAGTCCGTGTCGGGCCGTTTTGCGGCCGGCGGCATGACGGCAGTGGTTGGGCCGAATGGGGCGGGCAAGTCGACCTTGATCAAAGGCATCATGGGCGTGCTGCGCCCCATGGCGGGCAGCGTGCGTATCAGCGGCGCGGGGCGTTCCGAATTGGCCTGGCTGCCGCAGGCAGCCGAACTGGACCGTTCGTTTCCGGTCACGGTGCTGGACCTGGTGGCCATGGGCGCCTGGCGCCGCATTGGTGGCTGGCGCCGCTTTCGCAACGACGAACTTGAACGCTGCATGCATGCGCTGGAAACCGTGGGCCTGGCCGACGCTGCCGGGCGGGGTGTGGACACCTTGTCGGGCGGGCAGATGCAGCGGACCTTGTTTGCGCGGATGCTGGTGCAAGACGCGCCGGTGCTGCTGCTGGACGAGCCCTTTGCCGCGGTCGACACCCATACCGCTGATGATTTGATGGCGTTGCTGTGCGGGCTGCACGGTCAGGGTCGCACGGTGATCGCTGTGCTGCATGACCTGGATCTGGTGCGCGACCACTTTCCCGAATGCCTGCTGCTGTCGGGCTCGGTCGTGGCGTGGGGCGATACCGCCAGCGCCTTGAGCGACGCGCATCTGCAGGTGGCGCGGCAATGGCACGCGAGGGCCTACGCATGACGCTGGCGCAATGGTTCGTTTCGCCCTTCCTGGACTACGGCTTCATGCGTCGCGCGCTGGCCGGAGCTTGCGCCTTGTCGCTGGGCGCGTCGCCGTTGGGCGTGTTTCTGGTGCTGCGGCGCATGAGCTTGATGGGCGACGCGATGTCGCACGCGATCTTGCCCGGGGTGGCGGCGGGGTTCCTGCTGTCCGGGCTGTCGCTGGGCGCCATGATGCTGGGTGGTATCGCCACCGGCTTGGCGGTCGCCTTGCTGGCTGGGGTGGTGGCGCGGCTGACGCCGCTGCGTGAAGACGCCAGCTTCGCCGCTTTCTATTTGATATCGCTGGGGCTGGGCGTGCTGCTCGTGTCCTTGCGCGGTTCGAACATGGATCTGCTGCATGTGCTGTTCGGCACGGTGCTGGGTCTGGATGACGCGGCGCTACTGCTGGTGACCATCACGGCCAGCGTGACCTTGTTGGTGCTGGCCGCCATTTACCGCTTGCTGGTCGCCGAATGCCTGGACCCGGGTTTCCTGCGGGCCAGCGGCGGCGGCGGGGGCTGGGTTCACATGGGGTTTCTGGTGCTGGTGGTGGTCAACCTGGTGGCGGGCTTCCAGGTGCTGGGCACCTTGATGGTCGTCGGGATCATGATGCTGCCCGCCGCCGCCGCGCGCTTCTGGGTGCGCTCCGCCGCCAGGCAGATTCCGCTGGCGGCTGGCTTCGGCGTGCTGGCTTCGGCGAGCGGCCTGCTGGTGTCCTACCACTTCAACGTACCCGCGTCGCCCTCGATCATTCTGGCGGCGGGCGCCTGTTACCTGTTTTCCATCGTCGGCGGCCCGCAAGGCGGGTTGCTGCGGGCGCCGCGCCGCATGCGCCAAGCCTGACTTCATAAGGAGATTCGTTATGCGTTCCATTCTGCCGCTGCGTCGCCGCGCCTTGTTGGCAATGACCGGGCTGTGCCTGTCGGCCGTGTTCGGGGCGTCGCATGCCGCCGAACCGCTGAAGGCCGTGGCCAGCTTCTCCATCCTGGGCGACATCGTGCGGGAAGTGGGCGGCGACGATGTCAGCCTGACGACGTTGGTCGGGCCGGACGGCGACGCCCACGAATATGAACCCACGCCGGGGGACGCCAAGAAACTGTCCGCCGCGAAAGTGCTGTTCGTGAACGGCCTGGACTTCGAGACCTGGTTGCCCAAGCTGACGAAGGCGTCCGGCTTTGCCGGCCAGACGGTGGTGGCCAGCAAGGGCGTGACGCCGCGCAAGTTCGCGCAAGCGGGTGGCGATGGCAAGCACGATGAGCACGATCACGACCACGACCACGACCACGATCATGACCACGGCCACAAGGAAGGTCATCACCATCATGGCGATTCGGATCCCCACGCCTGGCAGAGCCTGGCCAATGGCGTGATCTATGCGCGCAATGTGGCCGAGGGCCTGGCCGCCGCCGACCCGGCGCACGCCGACGCCTATCGCCAGCGCGCAAGCGCCTATATCGCGCGCCTGGAAGCGGTGGATGCTTCCGCCAGGAAGACGTTCGCCGCCATTCCGGAAGCGCGCCGCAAGGTCGTGACGTCGCACGACGCCTTTGGCTATTTCGGTGATGCCTACGGCGTGTCGTTCATTTCGGCGATGGGCGTATCCACGGACGCCGAACCTTCGGCCCGTGAAATCGCCAGCATCATTGAACAGGTCAGGCGCGACAAGGTGCCGGCGGTGTTCGTCGAGAACATTTCCAGCCCCAAGCTGGTCCAGCAGATTGCGCGCGAGACCGGCGCCAAGGTGGGTGGTACGCTTTATTCCGATGCGCTGTCCAAGCCCGGACAGCCCGGCGCTACCTATCTGGAAATGTTTGAATGGAACGTACGTCAGCTCGCCGCGGCCTTGCAGCCCTGACCGCCGCGACGGCACTGCTGGCGGCAGGGTCCGCCAGCGCGCACCCGCACATGTGGATCGACGCCCGCGCGGTCATCGATGTCGACGCGCAGCAGCGCATCACGGCGGTTCGCCAGGTCTGGTTGTTCGATGAAATGTTTGGCGCCTATGCCACGCAGGGCCTGCCGAAAGGCAAGGGCGGTTCCTTGCCCGCCGCCACCTTGAAGGGCATGGCGGACGACTGGATGAAGGCGCTGGGCGAACCGATTTCGCACTACTTCACCCGCGTCACCGTGGGCGGCAAGACCGCCGCGTTCGCCGCGCCGCGCGATGCCAAGGTCGACTGGAACCCCAAGACCACGCGCCTGACGCTGTCGTTCACCTTGCCCTTGGCCACGCCCCTGCCGGTGGGGGCCGACGGCGCGCAGGTGGATATTTACGACCCTACTTATTTTGTTGCGTACGCTTTTGACGAGAAAGGCGCGGTGTCGCTGGGCGGCCCGAACGCCGCGGCGTGTACGTCTGCCTACCGCAAGCCCAAGGAATTGGATTGGAAGACCATGCAGCAACTGGCCGCGATCCCGGCCGACCCGGACGCATTGCCGGACGAACTTTTCGCCATCACCAAGGGGCTGACGCACCGCATCGAGGTGCGATGCCCGTAACGCTGTCTTCTTGGCGCTTTGGGGTGTGGATGGCGGCGGCGTTGCTGCTGTTGCCGCTGCTGGGCGGCATGGGCGTGGCCATGGCCCAGGGCGCGCATCCGTTTGGCGTGCCGGAAAGCGGCACGGGTATGGGCGGACCGGGCTGGCTGGCCAGTTTCTTCGGGCAAGTGGCCGTCTGGCAAAGCCATTTCTACCGCCAATTGACGGGTGCGGTGCGCGCCTGGCAGGCCGATGGCGGTGCGGCGTGGACCTTGATTGGACTGTCGTTTGCCTACGGCGTGTTTCACGCGCTGGGCCCCGGGCATGGCAAGGCGGTGATCTCTTCTTATGTGGTGGCCAATCGGCAGACGGCGCGCAATGGGGCGCTGCTTGCATTGGCGTCCGCGCTGATTCAAGCGTTGGTGGCGATTGCGATGGTGGCAGTGTTGGCGCTGGTGTTCAACGCGACCGCCGCCACGATGAACCAGGCGACGCGATGGTTGGAACTGGCGTCCTATGGCTTGGTGACCCTGCTGGGTGCGTGGCTGGTGTGGATCAAGGCGGTCAGGCCATTGCTGCGGCGTCGGCGTGAGCCAGTTGCGGCGGCCGTGGCCAATGCGGCCCATGCGTCAGCGTTGAAGGGCGCGGCTGCGCTGCGTGCCATCGCCGTGCATGCGCCGGCGCCCGCGCCGCATGCCGCTGCCGATGTGCATCAGCCCGGCCCCCATCATCATCACCACCACGATGATTGCGGCTGCGGCCATGCGCATGTGCCAGCGCCTGACCAGGTTGCCGGCCAGTTGAACTGGCGGCGTGCCGTGTCGGCGATTCTGGCGGTGGGGCTGCGTCCGTGCAGCGGCGCGCTGATCGTGCTGGTGTTCGCTTTGTCGCAGGGCTTCTTCCTGGCTGGCGTGGCGTCGGCATTGGCGATGGGCTTGGGCACCGGATTGACGGTGGCGGCGCTGGCTTGCCTGGCCGTGGCTGCTGGCGGCGCGGCCACGCGCATCGGCCAACGCCTGTCGAGTACGGGCGCGGCGCGCGTGCGCTACGGGGTGGAAGCGCTTGCGGCGGTGGTGGTGCTGTTGCTGGGCGTCATGCTGCTGGGCGGCATGGTGGCCGGAGGCGGCTAGCCCGCTTCAGGACTTGCGCCCCGCGCGGGGATGCGCCTGGTCATAGGCTTTGGCCAGATGCTGGAAATCCAGCCGGGTATAGACCTGGGTAGTCGAGATATTGGCGTGGCCCAGCATTTCCTGAACGGCGCGCAAGTCCTGCGCCGACTGCAACACATGGCTGGCGAAGCTGTGGCGCAGCACGTGCGGATGCACATGCGTGGGCAAACCCGCCGCTTGGGCAACCTGCGCCAATTGCAACTGCACGATCCGGGGCGAGATGCGCTTGCCGCGCGCGCCCAGGAATAACGCGGCCGCATCTTCCGGCCGTGGGGCGGGCGGCGCCAATTGCGGGCGCGCGGCTATCCATTTCTGCAAGGCGGCAACGGCGGCCTGGCCTACCGGCACGGAACGGCGCTTGCCGCCCTTGCCCAGCACTTCGACCTCGGCTTCGTCCAGCTTCAACCAGCCGCGCGATTCGTAATCGGCCGTGCGCGTGTAGCGCAGGTCCAAGCCCACCAGTTCCGACAGGCGCAGCCCGCTGGAATACAGCAATTCGAACATGGCCTGGTCGCGTAGCGCGGCGGGTTCGTTCGCGACCTTGGCGGTGGGCCGGTCAAGCAGGGCTTGGGTCTGTTCCACGGACAAGGCCTTGGGCAGGCCGCGCGGGGCCTTGGGCGCGCGCACGCCGGCCACGGGGTTGCCGGCAAGGTCGATCGCGGGGGCCCACCATTGGTAGAAGCCGCGCCAGGCCGCCAAGGTGCGGGCCAGGCTGCGTGGGCCTCGCCCTTCGGCATGCAAGCGGGCCACAAACTGGCGGATATGGCCGTTGGCGATCTTGTCCAGCGGCAGCCGGGCACGGTCGGCAAGCTGATTCAGGAAATGCAGTTCGCGACGGTAGGCGTCCAGCGTGTGGGGCGAATAGCGGCGGTTGGTTTCCAGATGGCGCAACCAGGCGCGCATCGGGTCGGGCAAGGCCTCGGCGCCAGGCGCGGGCTGGACAGGGGCGGGCGGGGGCGCATCTTGCGTGGTCTGGGTCATTGTGCGCCCGCCCTGGTTTGCGCTAGACCTTCGGCGACGCGGGATTCAGGCGATGCAAGGCCGCCGAAGCCAGTTGACCGATGGATTCCAGGAACGTCGTGCCCATTTCAGGCGTGAAACGTTCGGGGTCGTCGGATCCCAGCACCAGCAAGCCCACGGCAGGGCCATCGGCTTCAAGCCGCAGCGGCACCAATGCCAGCGACTTGGGTTTGCTGTCCAGCCAGCCCACCGCTTCAAACCCGGTGTCGGTGCCGCAGTAAGGCGTCTTCAGGCTGTCGGTGAACGTGCGCACGTCTTGCGAGGTGGGTTCGCCGTAGCCCGCGGGCGCCAGGTCGGACAGGTTCCACAAGCGCAGCGCCACGTGGTTCAGTTCAAACTGTTCGGCCAGGCCCAGCGCGATTTCGCCGGGCACGCGCTGCGCGTCATTTTCCGACAGCAGGCGGCTGCACCACTTGGCCAGATGCGAGCCGATGCTCTCGTTGGAGGTGGCGTTGCGCACCAGTTCGTTCAAGCGCCATTCCAGTTCGCGGTTGCGTTCGCGCAGCGTCAGGATTTGGCGTTCGCCCAGCGAAATGGCGCGCGAGCCATGCGGGTGCGGCACCTGCATGGTGGCGAACACGTCGGCGTGCTCGTCAAAGAAGCCGGGGTGGTCTTGCAGGAAGGCGGCGATGTCTTGGGCGGTGAAAGCGGTATCAGTCATAGGGTCAGCGGTTCAGCGCCATGGAGAAGACGAGCTTGTCGATGTCGACTTGCCCCGTGAACACGGATTCGGCGGGGCCGGTCATGCGCAGTTGGTCGCCATTCCAGGCAACGGTCAGCACGCCGCCACGGGTTTGCACACGCACGGGCGATTCCAGCAGGCCGCGGCGGATGCCGGCCGCGACGGCGGCGCAGGCGCCCGTGCCGCAAGCCAGCGTTTCGCCCGCGCCGCGTTCGAAGACGCGCAGGCGGACGTTGTGGCGATCCATCACTTGCAGGAAGCCGGCGTTGACGCGGCGCGCAAAGCGCGGATGGGTTTCGATCAGCGGGCCTTGGATGGCGACGGGGGCGGTGTCGACGTTGTCCACCACCTGCACCGCATGCGGATTGGAGATGGCCACGGTGGACAGCAGCACCTTGCTGGGCACGCCGGCGGGCGCGTCGATGTCCAGCTCCCAGAGCGTGTCTTCGCCTTCGCGTTGCGAGGCCAGGCCGGTGGTGTCAAAGGGCAGGGCTTCGGGCTCGAAACGGGTGCTACCCATGTCGACCGTGATTTGTTCGTCGTCGCCTTCATCCAGCACGAGGATGCCGGTGGCGATTTCGGCGCGCAGCGGGTTGCGGTCGGACAGGCCTTGTTCGTGCACGAAGCGCACGAAGCAGCGCGCGCCGTTGCCGCAGTGTTCGACTTCGCTGCCGTCGGAATTGAAAATGCGGTAGCGGAAATCAGCGTCCGGGCGGGTGGCGCGTTCAACCAGGAGGATCTGGTCGGCGCCGATGCCGAAGTGCCGGTCGCCCAGTGCGCGGGCGCGCTCGGGCGTCATGTCGATGGTCTGGCGGACCCCGTCGAGCACGACGAAATCATTGCCCGCGCCATGCATTTTGGTGAAGTTCCAGTTCATCGCTGGATTATCGCCCATTATTCGGGCGCGAGAGAAGCCAGAGCGGACTCAATAGAGCTTGGCTTCGCCTGGCGGGCGGGTCTTGAAGCGGCGGTGGACCCAGTAGTACTGGCTGGGGCAGCGGCGCACCCAGGATTCCAGCTCGCGGTTCAGGCGGGCGGTGGCGTCTTCCAGGGACGCCGCGCCGGGGAAATCCTCAAGCGGAGGCAGGACGTCTATGTGATAGCGGCCGGTCTCGGGGTTCCAGAAGCCCACGATGGGCAGTACGGCCGCGTTCCATTTCTGGGCAAGCTGGGCGGTGGCCAGCAGCGTGGCGGCCAGCACGCCGAAAAAGGGCACGAACACGGACCCCTGGGGGCCGAAGTCCATGTCGGGCAGGTAATAGACCGGGCGCGGCGCGCGCAGGTGACGGATCAGGTCGCGCACGCCGTCCTTGCGGCTGACCAGAAACACCTCGTTGAAGCGGGCCCGGCCGGCGGCCACGACCGCGTCGATGTGGGGGTCGCTTTGCGGCGTGTACATGCAAGCGGCGCTGGGCACTTCCATGGTCAGGCGGGAGCCGGCGGCGTCCATCGCAATGAAGTGGGGCGCCAGCAAAATCACGGAGCGGCCCTGGGCGGTGAGTTCGTTGATGCGTTCGGCGCCGGTCTGCGTGACCATGTCCTTGACGGCCTCGGGGGTGCCGTACCAGAGCACGCCCCGGTCCACGATGGACTGTGCCAAGGCCCGGAAGTGGTCCGCCACCCATTGCTCGCGCACGGATTCCGGCTGGTCGGGAAAGCACAATTCAAGATTGCGCCGCACGATGTGCGCTCGGGACCTTGCCAGCCGGGGCGCAAGCCAGCCCAGCACGGCGCCGATGCGCAGTCGGGTTGATGGCTTGATGCGGCCGAACCACTTCAACAGGGTAACCAGCGTACGCGTCTTTGAATTTGTCATTGTTTTGGGGAAAGGGCTGGGCGGGAACGGTCAGCGGGGCTGCCGAATGGTGTCGTCATCGTTGTCGGCACCCGGGGCGACGTTGGAATCGGCGTTGGCATCAGGGGCCGGGGGCGCCCCGCGCGGCGTCTTGTAGCGGTTGTAGCTCCAGAGGTACTGCTGGGGGCAGCGGCGGATCAGCGTTTCCATCGCGGCGTTGATGAGCGCCGCCTGGGCTTCGGGCTCGGCCGGCAGCGGTTCAGGCACGCGCACGTAGTGGATGCGCCAGCCTTTGCCGCGCGGCAGGCGTTCGCCCGCGGTCAGGATGATGGGGACGTTGGTTTGCGTGGCCAGCTTGCCGGGCAGCGTCATGGTGTAGGCCAGCCGGCCAAAGAACGGAACCCACACGCCATCGCCTACGCTGGGCGCCTGGTCGGGCAGCATGCCCACGGATTCGCCGCGCCGCAGCGCGCGCACGAATTCGCGTACGCCTTGCATGGTGGCTGGCACGGCGTTGACGGCGGAACTGTTGCGCGCCGTCTCCAGCAAGGGGGCCAGCACGTCTTTGCGCGGGGGGCGGAACATGACCGTCATGGGCATCTGGCGGGCCAGATAGCGGGCGGTGATTTCAAAGCAGCCCAGGTGCGGCGTCAGGAACAGGATGCCCCGGCCCTCGGCCCGGGCCTTGTCGACCACTGCGTTATCGTCCGACACCACTTGGGCCAGGCTTTGCTCGTTCTTGAACCAGACGCGCGGGTTCTCAAGAATCATGGCGCCGGTTTCGGCCGCGGCCTGGCGCGCGAAGGCCGCGCCCGGGTAGCCGGCTTGTGCGGCATTGGCCTGAAGGCGCCGCCGATACTTGCCGGGCCAGGCGTACACGGCCAGGCCCGCCGCGCGGCCAAGGGCGTGCGCAACGGGTAGCGGCAGGGCGGCGAAAAGTCGGAACAGGGCTAGCAGCATGCGGCAAATAGAAGAGGACGGGCAGGGTTATGCCGGTGTTCGGGAATATGTTCATACCCCCGCCGCCAGCATAAGAACGGCATTTTCGCTTAAAATCCGTCCAGTCGCCGAGTTAACCGACAACTTGCGGGGCGACGGCAAGGGTAAAGCGTTTTGCGCGGCCTTTGCCAAATCCGCTAAAGCGTCGCGCCCAGATAGCGTATGTCATGCAGTCCGGGGTGCAACGCGCCTCGTGAACCTACGCGCCGGCCAGGCCGGACACTAAGGACGCATCTGTGGCCAATAACGATTTTCTCTTCACTTCCGAATCTGTCTCCGAAGGGCACCCTGATAAGGTTGCCGACCAGATCTCCGATTCGATCCTGGACGCCATCTTCACGCAAGATCCCAACGCGCGCGTTGCAGCCGAAACGCTGTGCAACACGGGCCTGGTCGTGCTGGCGGGTGAAATCACCACCACCGCCAACGTGGATTACATCCAGGTTGCGCGGGACACCATCCGCCGCATCGGCTACGACAACACCGAATACGGCATCGACTACAAGGGCTGCGCGGTGCTGGTTGCTTACGACAAGCAATCGCCGGACATCGCCCAAGGCGTCGACCGCAGCTCGGAAGACTATCTGAACCAGGGTGCGGGCGACCAAGGCCTGATGTTCGGCTACGCCTGCGACGAAACGCCCGACCTGATGCCCGCCCCGATCTGGTACGCGCACCGCCTGGTGCAGCGCCAGAGCGAACTGCGCAAGGATGGCCGCCTGCCGTGGCTGCGCCCGGACGCCAAGTCGCAAGTGACCTTCCGCTACATCGACGGCCGCCCGGCGGAAGTTGATACCGTGGTGCTGTCGACCCAGCACGCGCCGGAAGTCACGCAAGAGACCATCCGCGAAGCGGTGATCGAAGACATCATCAAGCCGAGCTTCCCCGAAGGCCTGATCACGCCGCAAACGAAGTTCCTGGTCAACCCGACCGGCCGCTTTGTCATCGGCGGCCCGCAAGGCGATTGCGGCCTGACCGGTCGCAAGATCATCGTCGACACCTACGGCGGCGCATGCCCCCACGGCGGCGGCGCGTTCTCGGGCAAGGATCCGTCCAAGGTTGACCGTTCGGCTGCTTACGCGGCCCGCTACGTGGCCAAGAACATCGTGGCCGCCGGCCTGGCGCGCCAGTGCCAGGTGCAGGTCAGCTACGCCATCGGCGTGGCCGAACCGATCAACATCACGGTCTACACCGAAGGCACGGGCGTCATTCCCGACGACCAGATCGCCAAGCTGGTGCGCGAGCACTTCGACCTGCGTCCGAAGGGCATCGTGAACATGCTGGACCTGCTGCGCCCGATCTACGCGAAAACCGCCGCCTACGGCCACTTTGGCCGTTCCGAGCCGGAATTCTCGTGGGAAGCCACGGACAAGGTTCAGGAACTGAAGAAGGCGCTGTAAAACAGCGAATCTTCATGAAGAACGCCCCTGCCGTGAATAACGGCAGGGGCGTTTTTTATGAAATCCAGCGCTCTCCATGAAGCACGTAGGATGGGTGAAGCGCGCAAAACTCTCCACCACTGCGCCACCGCCGATCGCGCGCAACCCATCACCCGCCGATGGCATGACGCCGCAATGGTTAAAAGCCAACGCGTTATCGACGCCCCGGCTACAGAACCCTTGGGTTCTTGCCGCCGCTCTTCAAAATTCCACCGTTGCTTGATGGGTTTCGCGCGAACTTTGTCGGTTTTCTAATGGCCTGCGTTGCGCGCTGCACCCATCCTACAGGGCCCACGGTGACATATCGGGCGTCTGTATTGTTGGCGCCAGCACGCGTTCCAGCGCTGCGGCGCAGTCCAGCAGCGGGGCGTCGTGGCCTGCGGGGGCCAGCAGTTGCACGCCGATGGGCATGCCTTCGGCGTCGAAACCCGCGGGTAGCGCGATGGCGGCGGCGCCCAGGAAATTGGCGGGGCGCAGCAGCTTGCCCAGGCCCACATGGCGCACGTCTTCGGCGTCCAGCGGCTGCGCGGCCTGGTCGCAGGCGGGCATCAGCAGGGCGTCCAGCCCTTGCATGGCGCTGGCGAATGCCGTCATGTCGGCCTGCCTCCGGTTCAGCGCGGCTTCGTAATCCGCCTGCGCGATCCGGCCGCCCGCCGCGATGCGCGCGCGCACCACTTCCCACAAGGGCGCGGCAGGGTCTTCGGCCAGTGTGCCGAAATAGCGATAGGCTTCGTAGGCCAGCACCAGCGAGTTGTCGTCCGCCAGGCGCGCAAACGACAAAGACGCGGGCGGATGCCAGACGGTGGGCGTCAGACCGGTTTGTGCAAGGCGCTCTTGCGTCTGATGCCAGACCTGCAGGGCGGCGTCGGACAGGGGCGCGGGCCACGCCTGCGGCGGCAAGACGGCGATAGAGATGGCATCGTTGGCGGCGACGGCGTCGGCGGCAGTGGCAACGGAGGTGGAGGAAGATGCCGCGGCGACTCGGCGCGCCATGGGATGGCGCAGCGCGGTGACGCAGGACGCGGGCAGCGCCAAGGTGGCGGCGTCGTCCACGTCGGGGCCGGCCAGCACTTGCGCCAGCAGCCGGGCGTCCGCCACGCTGCGAGCTATGGGGCCCAGCACATCCAGCGTGTCCGACAGCGGCAGGCAGCCCGCGCGGCTGATCAGGCCGGATGAGGGCTTGTAACCCACCACGCCGTTGAGCGCCGCGGGCGCGCGCACGGAACCGCCCGTGTCGCCACCCAGCGCGATGGGCGTCAGGCCGGCCGCCACCGCCACGCCCGCGCCGCTTGACGATCCGCCGGGTGCACGTGCGATCTTGGCGTCCCACGGATTGCGCGCCGTGCCTTGGGTGGGGTTCTGGCCCGACAGCCCAAACGCGAATTCCGTCATGCGCGTCTTGCCCAAGATCACCATGCCCCCCGCCGCCAGCGCGCGCACCGCCGCCGAGGTTTCGTCGCTGATCACGCCACGCCGCGCCTGCGAGCCGCCGGTGGTGGGCGTGCCCTGCCACTGGATGCTGTCCTTCACGGCTACCGGCACGCCATGCAAGGGCCCCAGCAGCATGCCCGCATCTAGCAGCCGGTCGGCCGCGTCGGCCTGAGCCAGCGCGCGGTCGGCGGTGACCTCGCTGAAGGCGGCTAGCGGCGCGGCGCGTTCAATGCGGTCCAGGAAGTGGGCGGTGACCTGGCGCGAGCTCAGTTCACGGTCACGGATGGCGCGAGCCAGTTCGCGGGCGTCTCGAAAATGCAGGTCGGTGGGGTCTTGTGCTGGCATGGCTCTCTTCAAGAAAAGGAAAAGCCTTCCGGCCCCGACGGGACCGGAAAGCGTTTAGACGGCGCGCGCTGGAGCGATTTCAGAGATGGCTTTCGGCGGCGACTTCAGCAGCAACGTCAATGATGCCTTCAGTGGCTACTTCAGCGTCTGCCCGCGCGTTTCGGGCATGCGGATGAAGGTGAGCAACGTGATCACGGCGCCGGCCAGCACGTAATAGAAGAACCAGCGTTCCATGCCCTTGCTTTGCAGCCAGGTCAGCAGGTAGGGCGTGGTGCCGCCCAGCAGCGCAACCACCAGGTTATACGGCGTGCCGATACCGACGGCGCGCACGCTGGTGGGAAATTGTTCCGACATGATGGCCGGCGCAATGGCCGTGTACATGGCGTACAGCACCAGGCCGAACAGTTCCACGGCCAGGATCGATCCAAATGACGGGCCCAGCGTGGTCATCAGCGGATAGAAGAACACCAGGTAGCCGGCCGCGAAGAAGATCAATTGCGGCTTGCGGCCGATGCGGTCGGACAGCATGCCGAACAGCGGCTGCACCAGCATGAACACAATCAAGGCCACGGTGTTGGCCGCGAACGCGGTCTTGGGGTCGGCGCCCACCTGGCGGATGGCGTAGGTGGGCACGTAGGCCACGAAGATGTAGAACGCAAACGTCGTCAGCACCGAAAAACCCACGATGCGCAGCACTTCGCGCGGGTGGTCGCGCAGCAGCGTGCGCAACGGCTGCTTTTCGATGCCGGCTTGCTTGGCGTGGGAAAACGCTTCGGTTTCGGGAATCGAGCGGCGGATCCACATGCCCGCCAAGCCGCCGAACGCGCCCAGCAGGAACGGAATGCGCCAGCCCCAAGAGGCCATGTCGGCCTTGGTCAGGGTGGACGTCAGGATCCAACCCACGGCGGACGCGGCCAGGATGCCCACGGCGGCGCTGAAGAACACAAAGCTGGAATAGAAACCGCGCTTTTCCGGCGGCGCCATTTCAGCCAGAAAGGTCGTGGCCGAGGCATACTCTCCGCCTAGTGACAACCCTTGCAAGAGGCGCGCGGCGGTCAGCAGCAACGGAGCCGCCAAGCCGATGGTGGCGTAGGTCGGGGTGATGGCGATGATGAGGGAACCGCCCGCCATCATCAGAATCGTCAGGCCCAGCGCGGCTTTGCGGCCATAGCGGTCGGAAAAGATGCCCAGCACCCAGCCGCCCACGGGGCGCATGAAGAAGCCCACGGCGAAGATGCCGAAGGTGGCGAGCAGCGCCGTCGTTTCATTGCCTTCCGGAAAGAACTGGCTGGAAAAGAAGATGGCGAACGAGGCGTAGATGGTCCAATCGAACCACTCGACCGCATTGCCTACACTACCGGCCAGAATGGTGCGGGCGCGGGATACGGGCGCCGCGCTGGCGGGCGCGGCGCTTGCCCCTTGCTTGCTGCGCAAGGTCGCGGATGGGCTGCTCATGTCGTCCTCAGGTAAAAGTTTATTTTTGGTCAAAAAAACAGTTTAAATTTGTGTTTTTCTCAATGCGCGAACGTTAGATTAATGAATATAGCCACGTCAAGTAAGGGTAAGCCCTTAACGCCAGTGCTGGATGACACCGACCTGGCCTGCCTGATCGCGTTGCAGGCAGACCCCCGCGCGTCTTGGCGCGAGCTGGGCGCGGCCACCGGCATCGCCGAACGGACCGTGGCGCGCCGCATTCGCCGCCTGATGGACGCCGATGCGCTGCGCGTCATTGCCGAACCCGATCCGCTGGCCATGGGGCAGGGCGTGGTGCTGCATGCCTGGGTGCGCTGCCGCTCGGGCCGGGTGCCGGAAGTGGCGGAGCAACTGGCGCGGCTGGACATCAGCCAACTGGTGGTGACGCTGGCCGGCACGGCCGACCTGATGGCCGAACTGACCCTGGCCGACGCCGCCGACATGCCGGACGTGGTGACGCGGGTGTTGCCGTCCATTGACGGCGTGGAGCACGTGGAAGCGCGACTGGTGTTGCGGCCGTTCCGGCGCGCGGGCCAGTGGCGCATCCAGGCGCAGTCGTCCGTGGCCGCCGCCGAGGCCTCGCCCGCGCAGCCGCCCGCTGCGTTGAGCGAGCCCGAGCAGCGCATGATGGCGCATCTGATGCGTGACGGGCGTGCCAGCCTGGCCGAGCTGGCCGAACACGCCGGCGTCAGCGAACCCACCGCGCAGCGCTTGTTGCAGCATCTGGTTGAGCGTCGCGCGCTCAGCTTCCGGGTGGAAGTTGAGCCCGCCTTGGTGGGCTTTCCGTTGGAAGCGGTGATTTCAGTGCAGGTGCGGCCGCAAGCCGTTGACGCGCTGGCCGCGCATCTGGCGCTGGATCCGCACACACGCTGCCTGTTCGGCACCAGCGGCGCATCGCAACTGTTCTGGCACGTGCTGTGCCGCGACAGCCTGCATCTATGGGAAGTGGTGACACGCCGCCTGGGTGAGCTGGACGGCGTACTCAACAGCGAAGTCGGCGTGGTGATGCGTGCGCACAAGCGTTGCGGCATTGTGCGCGCGGGGGCGCGCCTGGAAGCGGACGCGGCCTAGCGCCCAAGGCAGGCCCGCCCGCGTTCTTTTCTGCGTTCTTGTTGCGTCCGCGCCCGCAGCCGTGGCTGCGGGGCGGGCTTAGTTTCCAGGAACCGCTCGGCGGTTGTTACCTCTGCGGGGGCATCGCTTCATGCGCCCAGATACGCGCGAGCTAACGCGCCGTCTTGCGCAATCTCCGCCGCCGACCCCTGCGCCGCTACGCGTCCGGACTCCAGCACATAGGCCCGGTCCGCCAACGACAGCGCCAACGCCGCCATCTGGTCCACCAGAAGAATGGTCATGGATTCCGCACGCAGGCGGTCCAGGGCCTCGAACAGTTCATCAATGATCTTGGGCGCCAGGCCCAGCGACGGCTCGTCAAGCAGCAGGATCACGGGCTTGGACATCAGCCCGCGCGCAATCGCCAGCATCTGCTGTTCGCCGCCCGACAAGAGGCCGGCGCGCTGATGCAGGCGTTCACGCAGGCGCGGAAAGCGCGTCAGCATTTCCTCGACGCGGGCCTCGCGGTCCTGGGGATGCAGGAAGGCGCCCAGCCGGATGTTGTCCAGCACGCTCAAGCCGGGAAACACCTGCCGGCCTTCGGGCACCAGCACCAGGCCGCGCGCCACGATGCGGTCGGCGGCCAGGTTGTTCAGTTCCATCCCTTGCAAATGCATGCCGCCTTGCGCGGGCCGATGCAGCCCCGCCAGCGTGCGCATCAAGGTCGACTTGCCCGCGCCGTTGGCCCCCAGCAGCGCCACCATCTCGCCTTGGCGCACTTGCAGGTCGATACCGTGCAGCACGGGGTTCGCCCCGTAGCCGGTCACCAGATTGCCCACGCCCAGCACCTCGGGCGCAACGGGGGCGCCCGCCGGACGTTGCCGCGCGGCCGGCGCGCGCCGTGCGCTGTCGTCGCCCAGATACGCCTGGCGCACTGCGGGCGACTGCTGGATTTCGGCCGGGTTGCCCTTGGCCAGTTCGCGGCCCGCGTCGATGGCCACGACGTGATCCGATACACCCATCACCAGCGCCATGTCGTGCTCGACCAGCAGCACGCCCGCGCCCGCTTCGGCAATGCGTCGCAACAGCCCCGCCAGACGCGTCTTGTCCTCACGCGACAGGCCGGCGGCCGGTTCGTCCATCAGCAGGATGTCGGCATCGGTGGCCAGCGCGCGGGCAATTTCCACCAGCCGCCGGTCCACGTGCGGCAGGTCGGCGGCGGGAACGTTCAACGCGCCTTCGTAGCCGCAGAACGCCAGCAGGGCACGCGCACGCTCGCGCACGTCCGGCGCCAGGTAGCGGCGCGACCCCAACAGCCCGCCCAGGCGGCCACGCACCATGCCCAGCGCCACGTTGTCCTCCACGGTCAAGGTGTCGAACAACTGCGAGGTCTGATAGGTGCGGGCGATGCCATTCCGCGCCACGCGGTAGGCGGGCAGGGCGGCAAGCGCGGTGTCACCCAGCGATACCGCGCCGCTGGTCGGCTGGTAGTAGCCGCTGAGCATGTTGATGACGGTGGACTTGCCCGCGCCATTGGGGCCGATCAGCGCCGTGACGGCGGCGGGCGGCACGTTGAACGACACGGACTGCACGGCGCGCACGCCGCCAAACGTCATGGTCAGCGCATCGGCGCGCAGCACGCGTCCGGCGCGTCCGCCCATCGACATGCCGCCGCCATGACGCGGGGCAAGCAATTGGCCCGCCGCGTTGCGATGCCAGCGAGACAGCAAGCCCGCCACCCCATCCGGCGCCGCCCACAGCACCACCAGCAGGAACGCGCCGAAGAACAGCAGGCGGTATTCCTCCAGGCTGGACAGCAGTTCGGGCAGCAGCCCCACCACCACCGCGCCCAGCAAGGGGCCGGCCAGGGACCCCGCGCCGCCCAGCGTCACCGCCAGCACGAACAGAATCGACTGCATGAAATTGAAGTTGTGCGGCGTGATCATGCCGGTCTGCGGCGCGTAGAGCCCGCCCGCCAGACCCACCACCGCCGCCGACACCATGAACGCCACCGTCTTGACCATCAAGGGGTTGATGCCGATGGATTCGCTGGCGGTTTCGCTGTCTTTCACCGCGCGCATGGCCGCGCCCCAGGTGCCGCGTGACAGCAGCGCGTACGCCGCCAGCGCCACGAACACGGTCACGATCGCCAGCATCGCCACGCCCCGGTCGCCACCAATGCCGCCCAGCGAGGGCTGTGCGATCCCCATGATGCCGTTCTGCCCGCCCGTGACGTCGCCGCCTTCGATCAGCGCGTGCTCCACGATGAAGCCAAAGGCGATGGTGATCATCGCCAGGTACGGCCCCTTCACGCGCAGCGCGGGCAAGGCCAGCAGCAGGCCGAAGGCGCCCGCCACCAAGGCCGCCGCGGGCCACGCCAGCCAAAAGCTCCAACCCGCCTGGCCGGTCAGGATGGCCACGGTGTAGGCGCCGATGGCGTAGAAGCCCGCGTGGCCAAACGACATCTGCCCGGTCAACCCCAGCAGCACGTTCAGGCCGATGCCGGCCAGCGCCAGCAGCGCCACGTTACCCAGCACGAACACGTAATAGCCGTTGACGGTAGCCGCCAGAACCAGGGCGGCCACGGCCAGTAGCGCGTAGAGCGCCAGCCACAGCCGGCGCGATGCAAGTCGCTTATTCATCAGACCTTCCTGACATCGGCGCGGCCGAACAATCCGTTCGGACGCACGGCCAACATGACGATCACCAGCGTGAAGCTGATGATGTGGGTGTACCCGGAGCCCAGGTTCACGGTGATCAGCGCTTCGACCACGCCAAACAGCAGGCCCGCGATCATCACGCCCCAGGCGCTGGTGATGCCGCCCAGAATGGCCACCACATAAGCCTTCAAGCCGAACAGCGTGCCCATGTCCGCCTGCACGTTGAACAGCGGCGCCACCAGCGCGCCCGCCACGCCCGCAAACAGCGTGGACACGGCGAAGGCGGCCATGATGGCGCGGCGCACGGGGATGCCCATGAGCCGCGCGGCGTTCGGGTTCTGCACCACCGCCAGCAGCGCCACGCCCCAGCGCGTGCGGCGCGACAGGGTGTGCAGCGCGGCGGCCAGCGTCAGTCCGACCAGCGGAATCAGCAGTTGCAGCGGGTAGACACCCAGCCCCAGGCCACCGATTTCAAGCGGGGCTTGGGCCAAAGGCGAAGGCAGGCTGCGCGGTTCCTTGCCGAAGGTGAACATCACCACGTTGTCCAGCACGATGCCCAGCGCCACCGTCGACATCAGCCAGGCATTGGAACCCCGGCTGGCGAACGGCCGCACCGCCAGCCGCTCGACCACCAGCCCATACAGGGCGCAGAGCGCCAGCGCCACCAACAGCGCGGGCGCCAGCGGCCAGCCCAGGGTCTGGACGAACGTATAGGTCAGCACGGCGCCCAGCATCATGGAACTGCCCTGGGCGAAATTCACCGTTCCCGACACGGCGTAGGTCAGGTAGAAGCCCAGGGCCATCAGCCCGTACATGCTTCCCAGACCCAGGCCGCTGACGATGGCGGACATCAACAACATGCGCGTCTCCCGCGTGATGCAATCGGCTTATTGCGCGCCCTTGACGGGCAGGATGCGGTTATCGACGAAGTGCGTCCA
The DNA here is from genome assembly GCF_038594925.1 of Achromobacter sp. JD-1. Lineage (NCBI taxonomy): Bacteria > Pseudomonadati > Pseudomonadota > Betaproteobacteria > Burkholderiales > Alcaligenaceae > Achromobacter > Achromobacter sp. JD-1. The sequence goes on from NZ_JBCGCS010000003.1 coordinate 254,850, forward strand.
CACGTAGTCGTCCTCGCGCAGTGCGTCGTGCGACGTGGGGGTGAAGGGCTGTTCGTAGGTCTTGATCAGGCCGTCGTATTTGCCGATCTTGTAGAAGCCCTGGCGCACGGCGTCGCCATCGGTCGAACCGGCCTGCGTGATGGCCAGCGCGGCCAACTGCATGCCGTCATAGGCGTTGGCCACGCCCACCGCCGGCGTGATGTCTTGCGGGCCCTTGATGTCGGAATACTTGGTCTTCAGCGCCTGCAAGACCTTTTCGCCCACCGGCCCTTGTTTGCCGAAGAAGCTGTAGGTCTGCACGAAGTGCACGTTCTTGGCGTTGGGGCCGGCCAGCTCGGTGAAGCGCCCGCCCGCGGGACCCCAGTGCGACACGATCGGCACCTTCCAGCCCATGCGGTCCAGCGACTTCACCACTTGCGCCGACGGGCCCACGTTGCCCACCATGAACAGCGTGTCCGCGCCCGCGGCCTTCAGGCGGCTAAGTTGCGGCACCACGTCCAGGTCGTTGGCCTGGAATTTCTCGGTGCCCGCCGCCGTGACCTTGGCGGCGGCCATCGCGGCGTTCAGCCCTTTTTCGTTGGATTCGCCCCAAGGGTTGTTCACCAGGATCAGCCCGGGCTTGGTCGTTTGAAACGTCTTTTGCGCGTACTGCAGCATGGCGCTGTCGACGATCTCGTCCATGGCCGACACGCGGAACACGAAGTTCGGGTTGCCCTTGTTATGCGTGATGGCCGTGCCGGCGGCCCAGGGACCCATGAACGGCACTTTCTCCTGGTTCACGATGGGCACGATGGCCATCGACACTGGGGTGTCCAGCCCGCCGAACAGCACCGTCACTTTCTCTTTGAAGATCAGCTCGCGCGCGGCGGCCATGCCCTTGGCGGGGTTGCCTTCGTCGTCGCGGCGCACCAGCTCGATCTTGCGGCCGCCCAGCAGGCCACCCTTGGCGTTGATCTCGTCGATGGCGATGGTCATGCCGCGCGTCAGCGCTTCGCCCGCGCGGGCGGATTCACCCGACAGCGCGGTGATCAGGCCAATCTTGATGGGGTCGGCGGCAAGCGCCGGTTGCAGGGCGAGGCCGGCCGTGAAGAGGGCGGCGGCGGTGGCGCGAAGCATGAAGGAACGGCGGGTCGGGACCATCGAGACACTCCAGAAAAAAGTGGAACGGATCTTGCATGGGGATAAATGCTGCTTCCCTACCCCATGCAAGATCCATGCCACCTGCGTCCATCGGGGCGCTGAATGCCAGGATCGCGCTGCCACGAGGGGAGATGTGGCGTCTTTGGGCGTGGTTTGTATGCGTCATAACGCAGTTTTGTTTCCAAAGATTCAGGAATTTTGTTAACAATCATGCATCAGGATTTGCACCAAAATGAACCCAACCTTGCTTGCAGGCACTAATCCGGGGCGTGACGACGCCGCTGCCTGGACCCCCGACGCCCTGGCTTGCCACGGCCGCTTCGCCTATCAACCGATTGCCGGACGGCAGGACTACACCTGGCCGAACGGGGCGCGGCTGGCCGTGTACCTGGGCTTCAATATTGAGCATTTCGCGTTTGGCGAAGGGCTGGGGGCGGAACTGGGGCCGGCCTCGCCGCATCCCGACGTGCTGAATTACGCCTGGCGCGAATATGGCAACCGCGTGGGCGCGTGGCGCTGCCTGGAATTGTTTGACGAACTGCGCTTGCCCGCGGGCGTGCTGATCAACACCGCGCTGTATGACCATTGCCCCGACCTGGTCGATGCCTTCCTGGCGCGCGGCGACGAACTGATCGGCCACGGCTACAGCAACGCCCATCGGCAGGGGGGCTTGCCCGAAGCCGAGGAAAGCGCGCTGCTGGCGCATTGCCGCGACCGCATTGCCCAGCACGCCGGCCAGGCGCCCGCGGGCTGGCTGTCGCCCTGGATATCGGAAAGCCACGCCACGCCCGACCTGCTGGCAGAAGCGGGCTATCGCTACACGCTCAACTGGTGCCACGACGACCAGCCCATGCGCATGCGCACGCGCGCAGGCGAGCTATGGGCCATTCCGTACCCTCAGGAACTCAACGACATCCCGATGATCATGGGCCGCAAGATGGACGCGCGCGACTTTGCCGATATGATTCTTGACCAGTTCGAGGAGATGCGCGCGCAGGCGCTGCGCCAGCCGCTGGTGATGGGCATTGCGCTGCATCCCTATATTGTTGGGCAGCCGTATCGCTTGCGGCATCTGCGCCGCGCGCTGGCGCCACTGGCCGCCGCGCGCGACCGGGGCGAGATCTGGTTCACCACGCCCGGCGAAATCTGCCGCCATGTGGACAGCCTGCCGTCCGGCGTGATTGCCGCGCTCTGACGGGTCAAGCCGCCAGTCCGAACCGCGCCGATGCCCGTAATGCCCGTCTTGCACGTTTATCCCCGAGCCCCGCATGCCAACCCGAAACCCCGCAACACCCCGCGCCAAGCCCGCTGCCCGTAAACCGATTGCCGTCGAACCGGCCGTGGCGGGCGCCGCCAGCGCGGGCGACGCCTCGCCCGACAGCGACATGGAACGCCGCATCTGCGAAGCGGTATATGAAAGCGTGATGAGCCAGCGGCTGACGCCTGGCACGAAGCTGCCCGAGGCCGCGATCTGCGAGCTGTTTGGCGTGTCGCGCTCGGTGGCGCGCAAAGCCTTGCAGCGCCTGGCGCATGAGCATGTGGTGGACCTGCACCACAACCGAGGCGCCGTGGTGGCCGAGCCCACGCCCGAAGACACGCGCCAGATCTTCCAGGCGCGCCGCGCGCTGGAAGCCGCGCTGCTGCCCTTGGCCGTGGCGCGCGCCACCAAGGCCGACTATGCGTCGCTGCGCAAACAGTTGCGCGACGAACACGCCTTGTTGCATCGCGCCGGCCAGCCCGCGTGGGCGCGCCAGGCCAGCGCGTTTCACGTACGGCTGGGCGAGCTTTCCGGCAACGCCATCCTGCACGGCTATCTGGCCGAACTGGTGTCGCGCTGCTCGCTCATCGTGGCGCTGTACGAACCGCCCGGCAACGCCGCGTGCGAACACGACGAACACGTGCTGATCGTGGACCTGATGGAACGCGGCGACGTGGCCCAGGCCGTGAAGATCAATGACAACCACTTGGCGGACCTGGAGCGGCGCATCAGCCTTGAGCGCCCGCAGCCCGCGCAAACCCTTGCCCAGATGCTGGGACTGGCCTGATATGGAAATCGACTTCGACGCAATCACCGAGTACCAGCGCTACAAGCTGATGGCCAGCCTGATCGTGCCACGGCCCATCGCGCTGATCACCACCCTATCCGAAACCGGCGTGGTCAACGCGGCGCCGTTCAGCATGTTCAACATGCTGGGCGAAGACCCGCCCATCGTCATGGTCAGCATCAACCGCCTGGAAGACGGCGGCTTGAAGGACACGGCGCGCAACATCGCCCGCGATAAGGAATTCGTGGTGCACCTGACCGACGAAGCCATGGCCGAAAAAATGCACCGCTGCGGCGACCGCCTGCCCGCCGACGTCAGCGAACTGGCCCACGCGGGCCTGGACGCCGCGCCCAGCCACCACGTCAAGCCGCCGCGCATCGTGCAGGCCCCCGTGGCGTTCGAATGCACGCTCTACGAAACCATGGAAACCGCCAGCCGCCAGATCTTCATCGGCCAAGTGCGCTGGCTGCACGCGCGCGACGGCCTGATCGACACGGAAACCTGGCGCGTGCGCTTGCAGGATTACTTCCCGGTGGGCAGGTTCGGCGCCAGCTTCTACGTCACCACGCGCGACCGCTACGCCATCGGCGCGGGCGACGCGCCGGCGGGCACGGCGGCGAGTACGGCGATTGATGAGATTTAACGCACGAGGGCTAGCTGTGGATCGACGCGGCTATGCGTGCTTGGGTGCGGCCGGCTAGGCGCGGCCGGCTAGGCGCGGCCGGCTAGGCGCGGCCGGCTTAGGCTCGGCTGGCTAACGCGTGGCCAACCCTTCGGACCGTCCGATGACGCGGGATGTGTCCAAGGGTGCGTCGGCGGCTTCGTAGCCTGCCTCGGAAATCGCGGCGTCCAGGCTACGGTACCGAGCATCGAGTTTCGAACTCCGCAGCCCGCACATGCCGTCGTTCCAGGCATGCACCATTTGCTTGGCAATCCAGCGCCACTGCGGTTCGTTCTTCGCTGCCTCGATCACCTCGCGTCCCACTTCGACTGCCGATTCGCATAGCTGCTCGACCATCGCCTGATACTGCTTTGAATTGATGCCAAGCCTGGCCAGCATGAACTTGGCCAGCGTGCTGCCGGGAACCCATGTCTTGCGTCCGTCAACGGACAGGGCGGGCGCACTGTTGCTGAATTCGGGGTAGGCCTGGGTCGTGACGATGTCGTAAACGGGCGTGTACGCGACGTCGGCGCGCGAGGTGTAATACAAGGCGATGTTCTTGGCATGGCAATCCGCGTTGCGAACCACGTAGTTCGTAAGCAGATGCCAAGCGAAGTGCAGGTTTTGCGCACGCAGCGATGCCGAAGGAACGTACTCGCGGGTGGCCTTGTAGACGCGCTCGGTGGTCGTGGCGTACTTTTCGTGCGGTGGCAGGCCGAGCAGGCTGCAAGCGTCTTCCACACCGCTTATAGGCTGGCCGGCAGCATCGACGTCGAAGCGGTCAACGACCAGCACACGGCCATCGTCGGACATCTGGGCATTGACGACGGGCACGACATTCAGGCGCCGCAATACGCGCAGCGTGAAGAACTCGTTGAATCCCAAATAGGGCGTCGTTTCGTCGGACCCTTTGATGATGTGTTGCGGGGTGCGCAACGTGGCTTTTTCCGTCTCGGGGGCGCCTTGGTTACGCCCGTCTGGAGCCAGGAATTTGGGCACCACGCCTGAGATGGCGCTGCGTGCATACGCGCGCACCAGCGCGTCGAAGCGGGGCGCCGTGTTCTCGGCCGTCAACAGGTCCTTGATATTCAAGGGCGGTAACGGCACGCCAGGATGTGCGCCTTCCGCTGTCACCGCTACGCGTCCAATGCCGGATGCGCCGACGACGGCAAGCAGCGATAAATCCGTGCCATCCATGAGCGGGCCAAACAGCTCGCGGATCACGCCAAGCAGATGCCCTTCAGGCAAGTTTTGGCGAAAGAATGGGTGCAAGTCGCGGGGCCATCGCCACGCCGCCTCGCGCACTGGCATCGTAAGACTGACAAAGGCGTCGTCGGGGGCGTCAGGGACATAATCGAGAACGTATTCGTCTGCCTCGCGATAAAGCTTCGCGACGTGGCGTCCGAGAACGTGGACGTCCAGTTTCATGGCTTATTCCCCGCGCCGTTGTTCGGCCAAAATGTCTTCCAAGGTCCGCTGGTGGCCAGCTTTGACAACTTTAAGGTCGTAGCCGGCAGCGTCCAGCAACCGAACCAGCGCTGATACGCTCATGTCGTTGCGTGCCAGGTTTTCCATGCGCGTCAGCGTGGTTCGGGCGACATCCGCGCGCCGGGCCATTTCCTCTTGCGACAAGCCGCTTTCCTTGCGGGCCGAACGCAACATTTCCGCGACATCGCCAAGTGTGGTCATTTTGTAGCCCCTGGGCATCAGAATTGGTTAATTCTAGCTATTTTGTAGCCCCAAGGCTACAGCACAGATCAATCACCAGCCCGCATTTCCGCCGCCCGGCCCCTTCAAATACCGCGCGAAGCGCTGTGACAGAAAATCCACGAAGGCCACCGTCTTGGCCGGCAGGTTCAGGCGTTCGGGGTAAAGCGCGTGGATGTCGGCGGCCGGCGTGCGCCAGTCGGTCAGCACTTCGCGCAGCCGGCCGTCGCGCAGGTAGGCGGCGGTTTCCCATTCCGAGCGCATGACGATGCCGTGGCCGTCCAGCGCCCATTCCAGTGCGCTTTGGCCGTCGTTGGAACTGACCGGGCCGCGCACTTTCACGGTTTCGGCGCGTTGGCCGGATTCCAGCCGCCAGGTGCCGTAGGCGACCTCGTTTTCGCGCACCACGATGCAGCGATGGCGTTGCAGTTCGCCCGGGGTGCGGGGTTCGCCATAGGTGTCCAGGTAGCGGGGCGACGCGCATAGCAGCCGCCGGTTGGACGCGATCTTGCGGGCCGTCAGGCGGGCGTCGGGCAGGTCGCCAAAACGCACGGCCACGTCGAAGCCTTCTTCGATCAGGTTCAGCGGCCTGTCCGTCAGCCGCATCTGCACTTCGACGTCGGGATACTGGCGCGCGAAATCCGAGACGGCCGGCACGATGTGCGCGCGGCCGAAGCCGAACGTGGCGTTCAGCCGCAGCAGCCCCTGGGGTTGTGCACGGGCGCTGGACACCGAGCGCTCCAGCGCTTCAAGGTCTGCCAGGATGCGCCCGCCTTCGGCGAGATAAAGCTCGCCTTCCTGGGTAACGCTGACGCGCCGGGTGGTGCGGTTCAGCAGCCGCACGCCCAGGCGCTGCTCCAACCGGGCCAGCCTGGCGCTGATGGCGGGCGGCGTCAGGCCCAGTTCGCGCGCCGTGGCGGACAGGTTGCCGTGTTTGACCACCAGCGAAAAGAAAGCAAGATCGGAAAGGGCGTCCATGGCAGTCCCCAGGCGTTGGTCATTTATAAATTAAATCTAATAAAGATTTAGTTTTGCTGCGAATTATAAAGACCCAGGCGGCCTATAAACTGGCCGCTCCACTATAGAGCCGCAGTGCCACTGCGCCACCACGCGGCCAACCGAGGAGACTTCCGCATGACCATCAAACCCGTTGCCCGCGCCTTGTGCGCGGCCCTTGCCGTTGCAGCCTGTTGGACGACGCCGGCCGCCGCCGCCGACGCTTTTCCTGATCGGGCGATCACGCTGATTGTGCCGTTTGCGCCGGGCGGCAGCGTGGATATCGCCGCGCGCTTGATCTCGGATGCCTGGGGCCGCGCGCTGGGGCAGAGCGTGATCATCGAAAACCGGGCCGGCGCGTCCGGCAACATCGGCATGTCCGCCGTGGCGCGCGCCCAGCCCAATGGCTACACGCTGGGCATCAACACCATGTCGCTGGCCATCAACCCGGCGCTGTTCAAGACCATGCCGTTCGACACCCGTAAAGACCTGCGCTCGGTGGGCACCGTGGGCACGTCGCAGCATGTGCTGACGGTGACGAACGCCTTGCCCGTGGCCAACGTCAGCGAACTGCTGGCCTATGTGCGTGCGCGGCCCGCGAATGAACTGAGCTTTGGTTCCGCCGGCACCGGCAGCACCTTCCACATGGCGGCGGAATTGTTCAAGTCCGTGTCCAAGACGCAGATCCTGCATGTGCCGTACAAGGGCGGCGGTCCGGCCATGGTGGACACCATCAGTGGCCAGGTGCAGATGAGTTTTCCGGTGTTGTCGGCCGCCAAGCCCCAGGTGGACGGCAAGAAGCTGCGCGCCCTGGGCGTGACCGGCACGACGCGTTCGCCGCTGCTGCCCGACGTGCCGACCATCGCCGAGTCCGGCCTGCCGGGCTACGAATTCAACACCTGGTTTGTCGTCAGCGCACCGGCAGGCACGCCGCAAGCGGTGATCGACACGCTGAACGCCAAGCTGGCCGAAGCCCTGCAATCGCAGGAGCTCAGCACGCGCATGCAGAAAGAGGGCTTCGAACCGCTGGTGTCGTCGCCCGCGAAGACGGACGACATGGTGGCCGCCGAGATGACGCGCTGGGCCAAGGTGGTGAAGGACGCCGGTATTCAGGCCAACTGACGTTCGGGCCAATTCCGTTCGGGCCAACTGAACGCCTGATTGAAGCCATTGCAAGACGCGCCCGCGCCCGCCGCGGGCGCTCAAATTCAAGGAAGCAAGACATGCCCCGCATGACGCTGTACGACAAACTGGTGGCCAGCCATGAGGTGGCCCGCATCGACGACGAGCACATTCTGCTGTACGTGGATCTGCACATCATGAACGAATACACCAGCCCGCAAGCCTTCAGCGGACTGACCGCGCGCGGCCGTGGCGTACTGCGGCCGGGGCAGCAGATGGCGGTGGTGGACCACATCATTCCCACGCATCCGGTGCCGTCGGCGCTGCGCGTGATTGCCGATGAGGCATCGTCGCGCCAGGCCGTGAACCTGAAGCGCAATTGCGACGCGCAGCACATCGCGTTGTTCGACACGACCGACCCGTTGCAGGGCATTGAGCACGTGATCGCGCCCGAGCACGGCATGATTCTGCCCGGCATGGTGGTGCTGTGCGGCGACAGCCACACCACCACGTACGGCGCCTTGGGCGCGTTGGGCTTTGGCATCGGCACGTCGGAAGTCGAACACATCCTGGCCACGCAGACGCTGGTGTACCGCGTGGCGCGCAACATGCGTGTGCGGGTTGACGGGGTGCTGGGCACGGGCGTGTCCGCCAAGGACCTGGTGATCTACCTGGTGCATCGCATCGGCGCGCAAGGCGCGCGCGGCCACGCGGTGGAATTCTGCGGCGAGGCCATCGACGCCTTGTCGGCCGAGGCCCGCATGACCCTGTGCAACATGACGGTGGAAGCCGGCGCGCGCGCCGCGCTGATCGCGCCGGACGCCACGACCGATGCCTACGTCACCGCGCACGCGCCGCAATTGCAGGGCCACATGCTGACACAGGCGCGCGCGTACTGGGCCACGCTGCGCACGGATGCGGACGCGGTGTTTGATGCCGAATACGTGTTCCATGCCGCTGACATTGCGCCTTTCGTCACCTGGGGCACGAGCCCCGATCAGGCGGTGCCGGTCACGGGCTGTGTGCCCGACCCGCAAGCCGAACCCGATCAACTGGCCCGACTGGCGCTGGAAAAGGCCATGGACTACATCGGCCTGGCAGCCGGCGCGCCGATAGCCGGTGTGCCGGTGGACCGCGTGTTCATCGGGTCTTGCACCAACGGGCGTATTGAAGACTTGCGCGTGGTGGCCGGCCTGGTGCGCGGTAGAAAGGTGGCGGCGGGCGTGCGCGCGATGGTCGTGCCGGGCTCTGGCGCGGTGCGCGCGCAGGCCGAAGCCGAAGGCCTGGCGGCGCAGTTGATCGCGGCGGGTTTCGAATGGCGCCAACCGGGCTGTTCGATGTGCCTGGCGATGAACGACGACGTGCTGCGCCCGGGCGAGCGCTGCGCGTCCACCACCAACCGAAATTTCGAAGGACGCCAGGGGCGGGCAGGGCGCACGCACCTGATGAGCCCGGCGATGGCCGCCGCCGCCGCGCTGGCCGGCCGCATCGTTGACGTCCGTGACTGGAGCCAAACCCAATGAATCCGCTGATCGAAGGCATTGCCGCGCCGCTGCCGTACTCCAACCTGGACACCGACCAGATCATGCCCAAGCAGTTCTTGCGCATCATCGACAAGGCGGGGCTGGACCGAGGCCTGCTGTATGACCTGCGCTTTGACGAGCATGGCGCGCCGCGCGCGGACTTCGTGCTGAATCAGGACGCCTACGCGGGCACGTCCGTGCTGGTGGCCGGCCCGAACTTCGGCTGCGGGTCCAGCCGCGAACACGCGGTGTGGGGCTTGCAGCAGTTCGGCATCCGCGCCGTGATTGCGCCCAGCTTTGGTGAAATCTTCTACTTCAATGCGGTCAACAACGGTCTGCTGCTGGTCAGCCTGCCGCCCGCTGATGTCGACGCCTTGCTTGCGCGGGTGTCCAATACGCAAGAGAAGGCATCCGGGAACAACCGCCTGGCTATCGACGTGATGGCGGGCCAGGTGCGCGCCGCCGATGGCTGGACGGCGGGCTTTAGCTTGCCGGAGCGGCATCGCCGCATGTTCGCCCAAGGGCAGGACCTGGTGGGCGCGTCGCTCTTGCAATTGCCTGATGTGGAGCGCTTCGAGGCCGCCCACTGGGCGCGGCATCCGTGGATGAAGGATGTGGCGCGCACGGTGCGCGACCGCCTGGATTCCGCCCGACAATAAACGCACAAGGAGATCCCCCCCATGACCGCATTCTTCGACCTGCCCGTGCGCCGCATCCCGGCCAATGGCATTGAGATTGCCGCGCGCATCGACGGGTCGGGCCCGCCTTTGCTGCTGCTGCACGGCCATCCGCAAACGAGCGCCATCTGGCACCGCGTGTGGCCGGAGCTGACCCGGCATCGCACCTGCGTGGCGGCTGACTTGCGCGGCTATGGCGACAGCACCAAGCCTGCCGCCACGCCGGACCACGCCGCGCATTCCAAGCGCGAGATGGCCGCCGACATGCTGGGCTTGATGCGCGCGCTGGGCCACGAGCGTTTCGAGGTGCTGGCGCATGACCGTGGCGCGCGCGTGGCGCATCGGCTGGCGCTGGACCATGCCGGCGCCGTGTCGCGCATGTTGCTGCTGGATATCGCGCCGACGCTGGACATGTACGAAGGCACCACGCGCGCCTTCGCCCAGGCCTACTTCCATTGGTTCTGGCTGATCCAGCCCGCGCCCGGCCCGGAAACCATGATCGAACACGACCCCGTTTTCTACCTGCGATCGGTCATGGGTGGCCGCCCCGGCGGGCTGGTGCATTTTTCGGCCGAGGCGATGGCCGAATACGAACGCGCGGCCCGCCTGCCAGGTTGGGCCACGGGCCTGTGCGAGGACTATCGCGCGTCGGCCACGGTGGACCTGGAGCACGACCGCGCCGGCCGCGCCTCGGGCGAGCGGCTGCGCATGCCGGTGCGGGCGCTATGGGGCGAGCGCGGGGCGGTGGGCAAGAATTTCGATGTGCTGGCGCTATGGCGGGCGATTGCCGACGAGGTCTCGGGCGGGCCCTTGCCGGGGGCGCATTACCTGGCCGAAGAATGCCCGGATGCCGTGCTGCAAGAGGCCGGCGCGTTCTTCGGATGGCGCTGAACGGCGGCCGTCAAGCTAGCCTTCGCGGGCGATAGGGCTATCCATAAAGGGACACAACCCTGGTGGTAACCTTCGGCCCATGAATCGTTACTTCGCTGATCTTTCCGAATTGCCCGACCCTGAAGACGCGCAGCGCGTCTTCAAGGCAACCGACTCCCCCTGCGTGGCCGTGTGCTCGACCCTGTTCGACGACATCTGCCGCGGCTGCGGTCGCACGGCCATGGAAGTCGCCAACTGGGTGTTCATGTCGGAAGAGGAAAAGCGCGATGTCTGGGTGCGCATCAAGGCGCAAGGGTATCCCCGGCGCAACAACTGAGCCGGGCGCGGTCTTGGCCTTGTCACATGGCACGGGCTAAATCGCAGTATTGCCCACTTCCGGCCCTATCATGCGCATCGTCCTGGTTACGGATGCCTGGCATCCGCAAGTCAATGGCGTCGTCCGCACCTGGACGACCATGCGGCAAATTTTGAATGAATGGGGCCACGAGCTGATCGTGGTCAGCCCGGAGGGCAGCCGAACCGTGCCGGCGCCGTCCGAACCCGATCTGCGTCTGTGTCTGCAGCCCGGGCGGCAATTGCGCCGCATCCTGGGCGACACCATTCCCGACGCCCTACACATTGCCACCGAAGGCCCGCTGGGGCTGGCGGCGCGCCGCATGGCGCTGTCGCGCGGCTGGCAATTCACGACATCGTTCCACACCATGTTCCCCGACTACCTGCAAGCGCGGATGGGCATTCCCGCCGCCTTGCCGTGGCGCTACCTACGCTGGTTCCACCGGCCCTCGCAATGCGTGCTGGTGCCCACGCCCACGGTGCGCGACGTGCTGGTGCGCCGTGGCCTGGGCAACTTGCAGGTCTGGTCGCGCGGGGTGGACCCGCGCAAATTCCAGCCGGCTCGCAGCCAGGCGTTCGCGCAGTTGCCGCGTCCCATCTTTCTGAGCGTGGGCCGCGTGGCGCGCGAAAAGAACCTGGATGCCTTTCTGTCGCTGGACCTGCCGGGCAGCAAGGTGGTGGTGGGCGCGGGCCCGGACGAGGCGCGCTTGAAAAAGCGCTTTCCCGATGCGGTCTTCCTGGGCATGCAGCAGGATGACGCGCTGCCATCGTTTTACGCCGCGGCCGATGTGTTCGTGTTTCCCAGCCTGACCGACACGTTCGGCCTGGTGATGCTGGAGGCAATGGCCTGCGGCACGCCGGTGGCGGCTTTTCGCAGCGAGGCGCCGCTGGCGGTGGTGAACCAGGGCGTCACTGGGTGCCTGGACGACGATCTGGCCCAAGCCTGCCGCGCCGCGCTGCCGCTGGACCGTGAAGCGGTGCGGGCGCATGCGCTGACCCGTAGCTGGGACTCGGTGGCGACGAGCTTGCTGGATGCGCTGGTGCCGCTGGTGGCCGTGCCGCCGCAAGCGCCGGCCTCCCCTTCCCGAACCGCACCGGTGCGGGCGGGATGATGAACTGATCTTTCCCTGGTTTTTTTCAGGGACGGAATTCCGCGCACCGTGCCGAACCGGTACAATGCCCGGCAATCCTGAGGAGCGTTGCGACGACCCAGCGGTTCCCGCCTTGCACGGTAACGTGCAACGCAATGTGCAACAGCACGCGGAACCCGGCTCGCCAGGCTCAGGAATCCTTGTTCAAGCGCCGCGCCTTGCGCGTCGCTACAGCAACGGCGCTCACCTTTGTCGCATATGGCGGGAAAGGCGAGCACTCGACTGTCGTGGTGTATTCGCGTTGTCCGGCCATATCGTGCGCCGTTCGATATTCACGTGGAGCCTACACACCATGAACGCTGTTACTGATAAATCTTTCTCCGACTACCTGGTTGCCGATCTGTCGCTGGCTGGCTGGGGCCGTCGCGAACTGGCCATCGCCGAAACCGAAATGCCCGGCCTGATGGCCATCCGCGAAGAATTCGCCGCCGCGCAGCCGCTCAAGGGCGCGCGCATTGCAGGCAGCCTGCACATGACCATCCAGACCGGCGTGCTGATCGAAACGCTGGTGGCCCTGGGCGCCGAAGTGCGCTGGGCCTCGTGCAACATCTTCTCCACGCAAGACCACGCCGCCGCCGCCATCGCCGCGTCCGGCACGCCGGTCTTCGCCGTCAAGGGCGAAACGCTGGAAGAGTACTGGCAGTACACCCACAAGATTTTCGAATGGCCCAATGGCCAGCACGCCAACATGATCCTCGACGACGGCGGCGACGCCACGTTGATGCTGCACCTGGGCACCAAGGCCGAGAAAGACATCTCGGTGCTGGCCAACCCGGGCAGCGACGAAGAGCGCATCCTGTTCGCCGCCATCAAGGAAACGCTCAAGCGCGATCCGAAGTGGTATTCCACCCGCCTGGCGCAGATCAAGGGCGTGACGGAAGAAACCACGACCGGCGTGCATCGCCTGTACCAGATGTCGCAAAAGGGCGAGCTGGCCTTTGCCGCCATCAACGTCAACGACTCGGTCACCAAGTCCAAGTTCGACAACCTGTACGGCTGCCGTGAATCGCTGGTGGACGGCATCAAGCGCGCCACCGACGTGATGGTGGCCGGCAAGATCGCCGTCGTGGCCGGCTACGGCGACGTGGGCAAGGGCTGCGCCCAGGCGCTGGTCGCCTTGCGCGCGCAAGTCTGGGTTACCGAAATCGACCCGATCTGCGCCCTGCAAGCCGCGATGGAAGGCTTCAAGGTCGTGACGATGGAAGAGGCCGCCGCCCATGGCGACATCTTCGTTACCGCCACCGGCAACTACCACGTCATCACGCGCGAGCACATGAACGCCATGAAGGACCAGGCGATCGTCTGCAACATCGGCCACTTCGACAACGAAATCGACGTCGCCGGCCTGGCCGATTGCCAGTGGGAAGAAATCAAGCCGCAGGTTGATCACGTGATCTTCCCGGACGGCAAGCGCATCATCCTGCTGGCTCAAGGCCGCCTGGTGAACCTGGGTTGCGCCACCGGCCACCCGTCGTTCGTGATGTCGTCGTCGTTCGCCAACCAGACCATCGCCCAGATCGAACTGTTCACGCGCAACGACGCCTACAAGTCGGGCGAAGTCTATGTGCTGCCCAAGCACCTGGACGAGAAGGTTGCCCGCCTGCACCTGAAGAAGCTGGGTGTGAAGCTGACGACGCTGCGCAAGGATCAGGCCGACTACATCAACGTGCCGGTCGAAGGCCCCTTCAAGCCCGAGCACTACCGTTATTGATGGGTTGAAAGCACAATAGGAAATGCCGCGCCATGTTGGCGCGGGTTTCCGAGCCGCGGGCGAACCTGGTTTTCGCCTAAAGAAATCCAGGCCGCGGCGCGTCAACACAGGAGTTCGAACATGGTGGCATTGATACTCGTCTGGATCCTGAACGCGGTGGCCCTGCTGGCCGTCGCTTACCTCTTGCCCGGCATCGTCGTGGCCAGTTTCGGTTCAGCGCTGATCGCGGCGTTGGTGCTGGGTCTGGTCAACATGCTGGTCAAGCCGGTGCTGGTGTTGCTTACCTTGCCCATCACGATCGTCACGCTCGGGCTCTTCCTCATCGTCATCAACGCCTTGTTGTTCTGGTTCGTCGGCTCCGTGCTGAAGGGCTTCCAGGTCAACGGGTTCTGGTGGGCCGTGGGCGGTGCCATTCTGTACAGCATCATCTCTGGCCTGCTCACCAAACTGATCCCCTAATGTCTGACTCGACTTCCCCTGCTTTCAGCCTGGAGTTCTTTCCTCCGCGCGACCTGGCCGGCCAAGAGCGGCTGGTTCGCGCGGCCAAGCAGATGCTGGCCATCCAGCCCAAGTACGTCAGCGTGACCTTCGGCGCGGGTGGTTCCACGCGCGCCGGCACGGCCGACGCCGTGCGCACGTTGCGCAACCTGGGTTGCGATGCGGCGCCTCACTTGTCTTGCGTGGGCGCCACGCGCCAGGATCTGCGCGACATCCTCCAGACGTACAAGAGCGAAGGCGTGCGGCGCGTGGTCGCCCTGCGCGGCGACCTGCCCTCGGGCATGGGCGGCGACGCGGGCGAGCTGCGCTACGCCAAGGAACTGGTGTCGTTCATCCGCGAGGAAACCGGCGACTGGTTCCACATTGAAGTGGCCGCCTATCCCGAAATGCATCCGCAAGCCGCCAACCCGTCGGCCGACCTGGATCATTTCGTGGCCAAGGTGAAGGCGGGTGCCGATGCCGCCATCACGCAGTACTTCTTCAACGCCGACGCCTATTTCGACTTTGTCGACCGGGCCCAGGCCAAGGGCGTGAACGTGCCGATCGTGCCGGGCATCATGCCCATCACGAACCACACGCAACTGCTGCGTTTTTCGGAAATGTGCGGCGCGGAAGTGCCGCGCTGGATTCGCCTGCGGCTGGCGGAGTTTGGTGACGATAAAGCGTCCATCCGCGCCTTTGGCGTGGATGTGGTGACCGAGCTGTGCCAGACCCTGCTGGACAACGGCGCGCCGGGTCTGCATTTTTATACGCTGAATCAGGCGGAAGCACCGCTTGCGGTGTGGAAGGAACTGGCGCTGTAAGGGGCTGGTACATCGTCACCGCTGTTCGGTGGGTTGTGCGCTACACCCATCCACTTGCTTTGTGTGAATGCCGGGTCTTTCAGGGCCGTGCGCGGGCCGTGTTGGCGTGCTCGCATAATTGCGGCATTCGTAGGATGGGTGAAGCGCGCGCAGCTTGGCACAAGAATGCGATGCCGCGCCGCGCGGAACCCATCGATCACGGTCTGGGTTCTTCGCCAGGTTGTGCGCTGTTCGCGGTTGCTTGATGGGTTGCGCGCGATCTCTGTTTGGGTTCTTGCCTCGAGCCTTGCGCGCTACACCCATCCTACGTGCCGTTGTGTTTAGTCCGCGTAGACGCCTACCTTGCGGATGACGCCTCCCCATTTGTTGATTTCGGATTGCAGCCAGGTTTGCAGGCCTTCTGGCGTCTGCTTTGATTCTGGCACGATCTCGGCGCCCAATTCTGCCATTTTCTGCGTGAATGCCGGGTCTTTCAGGGCCGTGCGCAGCGCCGCGTTGAACTTGTTGATGGCTTCGGGCGGCGTGCCCTTGGGCGCATAGACGCCGTGCCAGACCTTTACCTCGAACCCCTTCAAGCCGGCTTCCTGCAAGGTCGGTGCGTCAGGCAGTGTTTTGATGCGGTCCAGCGTGGTGACGCCAAATAGCTTCACGCGGTCGGCTTTGATCTGCGGGATGGTCTGCGTGGTCTGGTCGCACAGCACATCCACCTGGCCGCCCAGCAGCGCCGTCATGGCGGGGGCCGTGCCGGCATAGGGCACGGCGGTGAACTGCACACCCAGCGCTTCCTGCAACAGCATGCCGCACAACTGCGATACCGCGCCCAGGCCTGCGTTGGCCAGGTTGACCTTGTTGCCGTTTTCGCGGGCGTACTTGATAAAGCCCGCCATGCCGTCGGCTGGCAGGTCCTTGCGGCCCAGCAAGGTCATGGGCACGTCCGCGACCTGGCCGACATAGGCGAAGTCCGTCAGGGGGTTGTACGACAGCTTGCGGTACAGCGCCGGGGCGGTCGCCATGCCGTTGTGATGGATCAGGAAGGTGTAGCCGTCCGGCGCGGCGCGCGCCACGTGTTGCGAGGCCAGCGTGCCACCCGCGCCGGTGCGGTTTTCGATCACGACACTTTGCCCCAACGTCTTGGCCATGGACGCGCCCAGGCTGCGGGCGACCACATCGGTTGGGCCGCCGGCCGCGAACGGCACCACCAGCGAAATGGGATGGTTGGGATAGGCGCCTTGCGCGCTGGCGGAACCCCAGGCAAGGCATGACAGGGCCAGCACGGGCCAGGCTGCGCGCGTTGCCGCGCGCCCGAAGATATTGGGCATGTCTCGCTCCTTGTGGTTTTTTCTCGTGCCCGGCATGCGTCAACGGACGTGCGCAATGCAGGCCGCAACCAGTGTGGCCCGTGACGCCAAGGATGAGAATTCGCCGTTTCACAAGCCGGGTTTCGGCAAGTGGAAAGGGGGGGACGCGAGAGGCAACCCAGGGGGAAACGCGGCAGATAACCCAGGGGTTAATGCGGCAGATAACCCAGGGGTTAATGCCGGAGATACCCGGGGGGGTTAACGCGCGCTGGCGCAACTCGGGGCGAGACAGCCGCCGCTATCCAATGCGGCGGGTCTTTAACTCGCCTGGTCTTTGCCCGGATCTTGCGCCAGCACCTGCGGGGTGGGGTAGCTGGGTTCGGGCGTATTCACCGGCTCGATGCGTATCGGCTGATGGATGCGGCTCAAGGGCACCAGCGAGCTGGGATCGTCGGGGTTGGTCCAGAGCGGGTCGGGGATCTCGGCGAACACCTGGCGCAGGCGTTCGCCCCAGGTGCCACGGATCATGCGGAAGTACTCGTTGTTTTCGTCGATGCTGGCAAAGTGCGTGACGCGCAGGGCGTTGGTGTCATAGACCAGCAAATCCAGCGGCAGGCCCACGGAAATGTTCGACCGCAAGGTCGAGTCCATGGAAATCAGCGCGCACTTGGCGGCTTCGTCCAGCGACGTGTCTGGGCGCAGCACACGGTCCAGGATGGGCTTGCCGTACTTGGCTTCGCCGATCTGGAAATACGGACATTCCAGGCCGGCTTCAATGAAATTGCCGGCCGCGTAAACCTGGAACAGGCGGCAACGTTCGCTGCCGATCTGTCCCCCGAAGATGATGCTGACGTTGAAGTCCACGCCTTGCTCGTGCAGGGCAGGGGCTTCGCGCTGATAGACCTCGCGCACGGCGGCGCCCACGCAGCGGGTGGCCTCGAACAGGTCGGTGGCGGTCCAGATGGTGTCGCCGCCTTCGTCGTGCTGCCGGGCCAGCGCATGCAGCACGGCCTGGCTGACGGCCAGGTTGCCGGACGTCATCATGACCATGACGCGTTCGCCCGGTCGTTCGAAGACGGTCATCTTTCGGAAGACGCTGATCTGGTCGACGCCGGCATTGGTGCGGGAGTCAGAAAGAAATACCAGGCCAGCGTCAAGGCGGGCGGCTACGCAGTAGGTCATGATCGAAAATTTGGAGAAACCACGCCGCATTGTATTGCGGCGCGGGCGCGGCGGTTATTGCTGGCCAGATGTTTGCACCTGCACGCTGATCTCCATGGATTCTTCGCCGCCGCCGCTGCGCACGCCGCGCACCGGCGAAGCCGAGTCATAGTCGCGCGCCACGGCCAGGCGGCAATGGCTGTCCGAGGCGAACTGGCGGTTGGTGATGTCGACGCTGGTCCAGCCGATGTCGGCCAGCCACACGTCGGCCCAGGCATGGCTGGCCGAGTGTTCGGTGGTGGTGTGCACGTAGCCGCTGACGTAGCGCGCGGGCACGCCCAGGCCGCGCACGCAGGCCAGGAACAGGTGGGCGTGGTCCTGGCACACGCCGTGGCCCATCGCCAGGACCTGGTTGGCCGCCGTGGTGACGTCGGTGGTGCCGGGCTCGTAGGCAACCCGGTCGCTGATGGCGTTGGCCAGCGCCAGGATGTCGTCCGGGGTGGTGATGCCGTTGGGCAGCACGCTGCGCACAAAGGCAAGAATGGTGTCGTCGGCTTGCGTCAACGAGGTCTGCACGCAATAGGCGTGCACCGGCAGGCGGCTGTCTTCGCCGCCCAGCAGACCGCGCGTCAACGGCGCCACCTGCACCTGCCCCACCACGCGCAATTCAATATCGGTGTGGGGGCGGTTCAAGGTCAGCGTGTGCGTAATGTTGCCGTAGGCATCCACCTGCTTTTCCAGCGCGCCCGGGGCTTCGATGTTCCAGCGCAGCAGGCGCTGGTGCTCGTCGTCGCGCGGGGTCAGGCGCAGCGTCTGGATGCTGTAGGTGACCGGTGCGGTGTAGCGGTAGTGGGTGATGTGCGTGATGAACTGTTTCATGGTGCTGTCTCCAGGTTATGCCGACAGCGGAACCAGGAAGTCCTGGCTGATCCGGTTGCCCAGGTCGTTGATGCGGTCCAGGAAATGGTCCAGGTATTGGTGCAGGCCGCTATCCAGGATGTCTTCGACGCGGCCGAATTGCAGTTCGGCGCACAGCATGCCCGCGCGCCGCTGGGTTTCGGTCGAGCGCTGGTTCGACACGCGCGCCAGGTCCTCGGACACCGCGCGCATCGACGCCAGCAGCGAACGCGGCATATCGGGGTGCAGGATCAGCAGCTCGGCCACGCGGTCAGGCGTGATGACGTCGCGATACACCTTGCGGTAGATCTCAAGCCCGGACACAGAACTCAGCAGCGCCGACCAGCGGTAGAACTCGCTTTGCAGGGCGGCGGTGCCGGCCGGTTCGCCGCGCGGCTCCATCGTGCCGTTGCTGCCGCGTTCATGGAATTTCACGTCCAGCATGCGGGCGGTGTTGTCCGCGCGCTCCAGATGCATGCCGATGCGCAGGAAGTACAGCGCCTCGTCTTCCAGCATGGTGCCGATGGTGACGCCACGCGCCAGGTGCGAGCGGAACTTCACCCATTCGAAAAATTCGCCGGGGTTGCGTTCCAACAGGCCGGTATGCAGGTGCTTGAGCAGTTCCAGCCAGGTGGTGTTGTAGGTCTCCCAGACTTCGGTGGTCAGGCTGCCACGCACGGCGCGCGCGTTTTCCCGGGCGGCGCGCATGCAGGAATAGATGGACGAGGCGTTTTCCGGGTCGCGCACCATGTACTGCAGCACGTCGTGCGGCGAGATGGTTTCGTACTTGCTTTGATAAAGCCCTTGCAGTTCAGAGATGCGCAGCACGCCCAGCCACGAGCCTTCGCGCGTTTGCGGGTCTTGCGGCAGCAGCGACATCTGCAGGTTCACGTCCAGCATGCGCGCGGTGTTTTCAGCGCGCTCAATGTAGCGGCACATCCAGAACAGGTTGTCGGCGGTACGGCTCAGCATGTTCAGTCCTCCAGAACCCAGGTGTCTTTGGTGCCGCCGCCCTGGCTGCTGTTGACCACCAGCGAGCCTTCGGTCAGCGCCACGCGGCACAGGCCGCCGGGCACGGTGCGGATGTCCTTGCCGCACAGCACGTAGGGGCGCAGGTCGACGTGGCGCGGCGCCACGCCGGATTCCACGTAGGTGGGCACGGTGGACAGCGCCAGCGTGGGCTGAGCGATGTAGTTGCCGGGGTTGGCGCGTACGCGATCCTTGAAGGCGTCGATCTCGGCATGGCTGGCTGACGGGCCCACCAGCATGCCGTAGCCGCCGGCGCCGTGCACTTCCTTCACCACCAGCTCGTGCATGTTGGCCAGCACGTGGGAAAGCTCGCTGGGCCGGCCGCAGCGCCAGGTCGGCACGTTGGACAGGATGGGCTCTTCGCTGAGATAGAACCGAATCATGTCAGGCACGTATAGATAGGTGGACTTGTCGTCGGCGATGCCGGTGCCGATGGCGTTGGCCAGCGTGACGCGGCCGGCGCGATACACCGACAGCAGTCCGGGCACGCCCAGGGCCGAGTCGGCGCGAAACGACAACGGGTCAAGAAAGTCGTCGTCCAGGCGGCGGTAGATGACGTCCACCTTGCGCGGGCCTTGCGTGGTGCGCATGTAGACGGTGTTCTGTTCGACGAACAGGTCTTGCCCTTCGACCAGTTCTACGCCCATTTGCTGCGCCAAAAAGGCGTGTTCGAAGTAGGCCGAGTTGTACATGCCGGGCGTCAACACCACCACGGTGGGGTCGTCGCCGCCATGCGGGGCGACTTCGCGCAGGTTGTCCAGCAGCAGGTCGGGGTAATGCGCCACCGGTTCAACCTTGATGCGGCTGAACGCATCGGGCATCAGCCGCATCGACATCTTGCGGTTTTCAAGCATGTAGGACACGCCCGACGGCACGCGCAGATTGTCTTCCAGCACATAGAATTCGCCCGCGCCGGCCCGCACGATGTCCACGCCGGCGATGTGGCAGTAGATGTCCTCGGCCACATCCACGTCCTGCATTTCAGGGCGGTACTGGGCGTTCAGAAAGACCTGTTCGGCCGGCACGATGCCGGCGCGCACGATGTCGTGGCCGTGATAGATGTCGTGGATGAACATGTTCAGCGCGCGCACGCGCTGCTTCAGGCCGGCTTCCAGGTGGCGCCATTCGTCGGCGGGAATGATCCGGGGGATCAGGTCGAACGGGATCAGGCGTTCGGTGCCGGCGGCGTCGCCCGCTACCGAAAAAGTAATGCCGACCCGGCGAAAGCTCAGGTCGGCTTCCAGGCGGCGCACGGCCATGGCCTCGGCCGATTGCTCTTGGTGCCAGCGTTCGAACGCCTGGTAGTGGGAGCGTATGCCGCCTGCGCCTTCGCGCATTTCGTCATAAGCGGCGGGACGGGATGTTCTGTCCTTCATGGCTCCTCCAATGCTGTGCCTGCTACCGGCTTGTGGTGGCCGGCTTGCACGCGGTCAACCCGGCCAATGCTCGGCCGGTCACAAACTAACAAGCAACCTGCGTGCCAGCTTTTGGGGACACGCCTTGGGAGAAATATCCTCTCAAGGGCGCTGAAACACCATCCCCTCGGCGGTTGATGGCACCAATTTGGTGCGCGCCGCCGGGCGGTTCTGGTGCGTCAGTTCATGCGGAACGTATGCAGGGTGGTGCCGCCCGTGGCGCCTTCTGAAAGCGGGGCCTCTGGCACCCAGCCGTCCTGGGTCAGTACGGCGTCCAGCGGAAAGTCGTGCGGGGCGGCCTGATAGTCGGCGTCCAGCTCGCCGCAGCTCCAGGCGATGCCAATGGTGATGAAAGGATGGCCGCGGTCGCGCAAGGCGGCCAGCGTGCGGTCGTAGTAGCCGGCGCCATAACCCAGGCGGTCGCCGTGTTCCGTGTAACCCAGCGTGGGCACCAGGACCACGTCCGGCAGCACGTCGGGGCCGGCAACGGGCTCCTGGATGCCGTAAGGGCCGGCGCGAAGCTCGGCATCAGGCGTCCAGGGCAGGAAGGCCAGCGGCGCATTGCGCGCGCGCACCACGGGCAGCGCCACGGCCACGCCGTTTTCCACCCATTGCGACAGCAGCGGGCGCAGGTCGGGTTCGCCGTCCAGGGGCCAGAAGGCGGCCACGGTGGCGGGCGCCGCGCGCCCTGCGCGCCGGGCCTCGTCGCGGGCCACGTTCAGCCAGGTGAACAGCCGCGCGCGCATCAGCAAACCGCCCCGGCTGCGCTGGTCTTCGGGCATTTCGGCACGCAGTTTCCGCAATCGCGTACGGTGCTGGACTGCGGTATCCTCTGGAGTATTTTGCGTAGTCATGCAGTGGCTGTAATGGGGGTGGACAATGAAGGCGAAGATGAAAGCGAAGCTGCTGGAATCGGGTGTGCAACGCGGTGTGCAAGGCGGCCTGCAAAGCAGCATGCCGATGTGCATGCAGGCGTGCGGCAAGGCCTTGGTATGACGGTAAATGAGGGACGCGGCATGACACAAGCGCAGCAATCTGGACGGTATCAGAAAACTCGCCGGAAATCCCCGCAAGGCGCGTTCGCACCGACCCCGCGCGCTGGCCTGCGCCGCTGGCTGCCCTTGCTGGCGCTCTTCACCGCCGCCTGTGCACCGGTCGATGCGCAACAACGCAACGCCGCCATCAGCGCGCCAGCCCCAACCGCTGCCCAAACCCCCCAATCCGCCCAACCCGTCATTGCCGTGCCGCCTGTGGTGCTGGCCGGCCTGCCGCCCACCGCTGAAACCCCCGCCCTGGCCGCCGTTGTCGCCGCGCGCGCCGCCATGAGCCGCAAGCAATGGTCCATCCTGGGCGCCTTGGTGCCGCAGGCCAAGTCCGACACGCTGGGCATGTACCCCGAATACTGGCTGCTGCGCTATCAACTCTGGACTGCACCCGCCAGCGCCCGCCCCACGGCCGACCTGCAGCGCTTCATCAGCAGCAACGGCGATGCCTATCTGGCCGACCGCTTGCGTGGCGATTGGCTGCTGGCCGCCGCCCGCAGCGGCGACTTCGACACCGTGCGCAAGCTGGCGCCCGTGAAGAACAGCAATAGCCAGATCGAATGCGCCATCCTGGACGCCAAGCACATGACTGGCCAGCGCGCCACGGCCGAGCAGGCGATATCCGTGTTCGCGCCGGGCAGCGCTTGTTGGGCGCTGTACGACCAACTGGTGGCGGACGGTGTGTTGGGCTGGCAACAACTGGAACCGCAGTTGCGCGACGCCATCGAGGACGACAAAACCTCCAATGCGCGCAAGTTTGCGCAGTACATGTTCGAGCCGCGCGACCTGAAAACCTACGACGTCCTCATGAAGGACCCGATGAAGTGGCTGACCCGGCAAGATCGCATGCCGGTGGGCCGCAACGAGAAAGAACTCGTGACCATCGCGTTGGCCCGGCTGGCGCGGGCGGACGTCGGGGTTGCGGATTCCTACCTGCGCCGCGAATGGGCCAAGTCCATGTCCAAGCCGAATCTGGCCTGGGTGCGTGGGCAATACGCGCTGATCGCCGCGCTGCGCATGGATAGCCGCGCCGACGACTGGTACCACGAAGCCGGCCACATCCGCATGACGGAGTACAACGCGGGGTGGAAGGTGCGCGCCGCCTTGCGCCAGCCCAAGATTGACTGGAAATGGGTCATTGCCTCCATTGACGACATGCCGGCGTCGCAGCGCGACGACCCGTCGTGGGTGTACTGGAAGGCGCGCGGTCTGGCTGCCACCGGCCGCAAGGACGACGCCAACACGCTGTACGCCAGCATTGCCGACCGCTTCGATTTCTACGGCCAACTGGCTTCCGAGGAATTGGGCCGGCGCATCAACGTGCCGCCGCGTCCGGCGCCCATCACCGACAGCGAAATCGCCGAAGCGCGCGCCAACCCCGGGCTGCAACGGGCTGTGCAACTGTTCCGCCTGGGTTGGCGTGGCGAAGCAGTGCCTGAATGGAATTTCACGCTGCGCGGCATGAACGACCGCCAACTGATGGCCGCCGCCGAGCTGGCTCGCGCCGAGAACATCTACGACCGCGTGGTCAATACGTCCGACCGTACGGAAAAAGAGTTCGACTTTTCGCAGCGCTTCATCGCGCCATTCGAAGGCCGCGTCACGGCCAAGGCCAACGCCATTGCGCTGGACCCCGCCTGGGTCTATGGCCTGATCCGCCAGGAATCGCGCTTCATCATGGACGCGCGTTCGCACGTGGGTGCGTCGGGCCTGATGCAACTGATGCCGGCCACGGCCAAGTGGGTGGCGGGCAAGATCGGCATGACGGATTTCACGCCGTCCAGCGTGAACGATTTCGACACCAACACCGAACTGGGCACCAACTACCTGAACATGGTGCTGCGCGACCTGGATGGGTCGCAGATGATGGCCAGTGCCGGCTACAACGCGGGCCCGCGGCGCCCGCAGAACTGGCGCGCGACCTTCTCGCATCCCATTGAAGGCGCCATCTTCGCCGAGACCATTCCGTTCAACGAAACCCGCACCTACGTGAAGAACGTGATGTCCAACTCGGTGTACTACGCGGCGATGTTCTCCGGCCAGCCGCAGTCGCTGAAAGAGCGGCTGGGCAACATCGTGCCGCCCGGCGCCGAGGCCACCGCGGCCCGATGACGAACGGCCCGATGCAAGATCGCAAGCAAGACCCGGCCATCGACGGCTTGCAGGTGTACATCGTGGGCGGCGCGGTGCGTGATGCGCTGCTGGGTTTTCCGCCCGGCGACCACGACTGGGTTGTGGTGGGCACGACGCCCGAAGACATGGTCCGCCGTGGCTTCATTCCCGTCGGCGGCGATTTTCCCGTGTTCCTGCACCCGCGCACCAAAGAGGAATACGCGCTGGCGCGCACCGAACGCAAGTCCGGCCGCGGCTACAAGGGCTTTACCTTCTATACCGGCGCCGACGTGAGGCTGGAAGAAGACCTGCGCCGCCGCGACCTGACCGTCAATGCCATCGCCCAGACGCAAGACGGCGAATTGGTCGACCCACTGGACGGCGCGGCCGATGTGCGTGCCCGCGTGTTCCGCCACGTGGGAGAGGCGTTCCAGGAAGACCCCGTGCGTATCCTGCGCCTGGGCCGTTTCGCGGCACGCTTTGATGATTTCTCCGTGGCCCCGGAAACGCTGGCGTTGTGCCAGCGGATGGTCCAGGAAGGCGAGGCCGATGCATTGGTGGCCGAGCGGGTCTGGAAAGAACTGTCGCGCGGCCTGATGGCAAAGAAGCCATCGCGCATGCTGGACGTACTGCAGGATTCCGGCGCGTTGGCCCGTGTGATGCCGGAGCTGCAAGCGGTCAAGGAGGCGGGCGCCGACGTGGACCGGGCGGCGGCGCAAGGTTTGTCGCTGCCGGGTCGCTATGCGCTGCTGTGCCGCCTGACGCCGGAGCGCGAGGCGCTGGGCCGGCGCATGCGCGTTCCCACCGAATGCAACGACTACGCGCGCCTGCTGCCAGAAGTGTTGACGGGGCTGGAGGCGGTGGATCGCACTACGGGCACGGACCAAGGCATGGACCAAGGCATGGGCCAAGGTATGGACCAAGCCGACGCCACCGAAGCGCAGTTGGCGCTGATGGAGCGCGCCGATGCGCTGCGCAAGCCCGACCGGTTTTTTGATCTGTTGAAGACGGCGTCGATCTTGCGGCCCGTGGACATGGCCGTCTGGCAGTCGCGGGTGGACGCGGTGCGCGGCGTGGATGCCGGCGCCATCGCCAAGGCTTGCGCCGGCGACCCGGCCCGTATCAAGGACAGCGTCCGGCGCGCACGGCTGGACCGGCTGCACGCGGGCTGAGGCCGGCGGCTATGGCGGCTACAGCTTGCCCAGCCGGTCACCGCGCGAGAACCCGGCCAGCGGTTCCGTCATGCCCCGGCCCACGGCCAGCACCTTGAAGAGTTCGCCCATTTCGGCTTCGGACAGCAGCTTTTGCACCGGCGCCACCGCTTGTGCGTATTGCAGCGGATCCGATGGGTCCAGTTGCTCCAGCAGATCCATCAGCCCGGCGTTCATCAGAAAGCGCGCCTGGGATGTGTAACCCAACACCTGCAAATTGGCCTCGAGCGCCGCATCGGCCATGGCCGTGAAATCCACGTGCGCGGTGATGTCCTGCAACCCCGGCGCGGTGAAGGGATCCCCATGCGCGTGATGGCGCAAATGGCACATCAGCGTGCCGCCCGCGCGTTGCGGATGGTAGAACTCGCTGCGCGGAAAACCATAATCCACCAGCAGTGCCGCGCCCCGTTCCAGCCAACTGCCCATGGCGGCGATCCAGGCTTCGCCCTGCAGATTGATCTCGGACACGTAGCCGGGCAGCGCCGGCATGCGCGCGGCCACGGCCTGCGCCAGCGCGGTCGGCGCGGGCCGGTCGCTCCAGACAAAGCCCTGCTGTGCATCCAGCGCCACGCCGCGCTCCAGCACGGCGCCATCCTCGCTCCAGCAAAACAGGGAAACGGGCATGGCATCCAGCACCTCGTTGGCCAGCACGCAGCCCGCAAAGGCGTTAGGCAGTGCATCCAGCCATTGCACGCGGCTGCCGAACGGCGCCAGCCTTTCGGCCTGACGCGCGCGCAGGTCGGCCGACACTTCCAGAATCAGGTATTGCGTCTGGTCCAGCCCCAGCGCGTCCAGCTCGCGCAGCACGCCTTCAGCCAGCGCGCCCGTGCCCGCGCCAAATTCCAGCACCGCCTGCGTTTGGGTCTGGCGCAGCACCTGCGCCGCCTGGCGGGCGAGGGTGCGGGCGAACAGCGGAGTCAGCTGCGGCGCGGTGACGAAGTCGCCCGCGGGCGTCTTGGCGCCGTCATCCGCATCGGCCAGCTTGACGTTGCCGGCTGCGTAGTAACCCAGCCCGGGGGCGTACAGCGCTTCAGCCATCCAATGATCGAATGGCAACCAGCCGCCGTTGGCGCTGATCGTCTTGCGCAAATGCGCGGCGGTGGCGTCGCTGTGCGCCTGGGCGGCGGGCGATAGCGGGGGAAGGTTGGCGGGCGCGGGGCGTTGCATGGTCGAGGAAGGCGTGGTCATGGGCGCATTTTCCCAAAAAAAGAACGGCGACGCTGGGCGTTGTTGCGCGCTTCAGTTGGGGGCTGCCCCAAAAACAAACCCCGCGACGGGCGCGGGGTTTGCTTGGGGTCAAGCGATCAAGCGGGCGAATTAGCCGCGGCGATCAGCCGGCTTGGCGAAACGCTTGGCGGGGCCGCCGGGGCGCTTGTCAAACGAGGGCTTGGCGCGGAAGCCGCCTTCCGGACGGTCGCCGCCACGGAAGCCGCCTTCACGAGCGGGACGATCACCGAAGCTGGGGCGGGCGTCACGGTCAGCGCCACGGAAACCACCTTCACGGGGAGCGCGTTCGCTGAACGGGCGGGCATCGCGCTGGGGGCGGTCGCCAAAGCTGGGACGGTCGCCGCCGAAGCTCGGGCGGGCGTCACGGTCACCACCACGGAAGCCGCCTTCACGCGGGGGACGGTCGCCGAACGGGCGATTGCCCTGGTAGCCGCCTTCGCGCTGGGGACGATCACCGAAGCTGGGACGATCGCTGAACGAACGGGCCGGACGGTCGCCGAAGGGGCGATTGCCTTGGTAGCCGCCTTCGCGCGGGGCGCTGTCGCGGTTGCCTTGGTAACCACCTTCACGCGGCTTGAATTCGCCACGGGGAGCGGCGCCTTCACGCGGGCCGCCAAACGAACGGCCTTCGCGGTTGCCTTGGTAGCCGCCGCCTTCATGGCGCGAACCACCGAAACCGCCAGGACGCTTGCCGAACGGCTTGCCGCCACGCGGGGCGCCGCTGCCACCAGCCGACGGACGCGGCGTGCGCTTGGGTTCCAGACCGGCGATGGTTTCCGGCGTAATCGTTTGGCCGATGTAGTGCTCGATACGGCGAACCTTGTGGCGCTCGGAGTGCGTGGCCAGCGTGAACGCCAGGCCGCTGCGACCGGCGCGGCCGGTACGGCCGATACGGTGCACGTAGTCTTCGGCTTGCATCGGCAGGTCGAAGTTGACGGCGTGGCTGATGCCTTGCACGTCGATGCCGCGGGCGGCAACGTCGGTGGCAACCAGAATACGCAGCTGGCCGCGTTGCAGTTGCGACAGCGTACGGGTGCGCTGGCGCTGGTTCATGTCGCCGTGCAGGGCGGCAGCGGCAAAGCCTTGGTCGGCCAGGCGGTCGGCCAGGTCGTCAGCGCCACGCTTGGTGGACGTGAAGACGATGGCTTGATCCAGCTTGGCGTCGCGCAGCACGTGATCCAGCAACTGCATCTTGTGGCCGGCGTCGTCCGCGTACAGCAGGCTTTGCGTGATGTTGGTGTGCTTTTCCTTGGCGCCGGCCATCTCGATACGCTGCGGGTCGCGCATCATCTTCGCGGCCAGCTTGGCAATCGTGCCGTCCAACGTGGCCGAGAACAGCAGCGTCTGGCGGTCTTCCGGCAGGCGGCTGACGATGGTTTCGATGTCTTCAATGAAGCCCATGTCCAGCATGCGGTCGGCTTCGTCCAGCACCAGCGTGTGCACGGTGTTCAGCTTGACGCGACCCGATTGCAGGTGGTCGATCAGGCGGCCGGGGGTGGCGACCAGCACGTCAACGCGACGCGACAGGGCCTTCAATTGGGCGCCGTAGGGCATGCCGCCCACAACGGTGGCGGTGCGCAGGTCAGCCAGCTTGCGGCCATAGGTGGCCGTGGCTTCGGTGACTTGCAGGGCCAGTTCGCGGGTCGGGGTCAGCACCAGCACTTGCACGCCGACGCCCTTGTTGGCGGGCATCTGGGCAATACGGTGCAGGGCCGGCAGCATGAAGGCGGCGGTCTTGCCGCTGCCCGTTTGCGAGGACACCATCAGGTCGTGGCCGGCCAGTGCTTGCGGAATGGCGGCAGCTTGGACCGAGGTGGGGGTATTGAAGCCAGCTTCTTGAACGGCCGACAACAGAGCGGGTGCAAGACCCAGAGTTTCGAAAGACATTACTTTCCCTTGCCGCAGACAATGCGACGCAGTGCTTGGTCGGGCCAGGGGATTAGGCGGCCGGATCCAGGCGACGGTTGATGGAGCATCGTGCCGACCGAATCAACCGTGCGCGTGGCGCGTTCTCTTGTACAGATTGGAACGCAGGGCGAAAGGAAAGGAGGTCAGGAATCGATGATAGTTCGGCATGGGGCCCGGGCTAGGTTGCCCGGCGAACTGCAAAAAATGCCGCTAAATCAAAGCGGTAAATGCCGAACTCGTTTTGTGCAGTGCGGCGATCATAACCCGAATTCGCCTTGCAAGGGAATTACTTTTTTGTCCAGCCCCCAATCAATAGGGTTTTTCCCTTGGTTCACCAGCCACGCGTTGGTCATCTGGAAGTGCCCACAGCCCAGGAAAGGCACGGGGGGCCTGCGGGCGGACAGCGGCGAGGGGTGATTGGCCATCAACACCAGGTGGCCGTTGTTGTCGGGCAGCAACAAACGCTTGGCTTGGGCATGGGCGCCCCACAGCATGAAGACCTTGGGGGCGGGGTCGCGCGCAACCAGCGAGATCAACGCATCAGTCACCGTTTCCCAGCCGCGCTTGGCGTGCGAGGCGGGCTGGCCGTCTTCCACCGTCAGGCAGGTGTTCAAGAGCAGCACGCCTTGTTCGGCCCAGGGGCTGAGATCGTTGCCGGCGGGAAGGGCGGTACCGGGATATTCCTGCGCGATTTCGTTGAAGATATTGCGCAGGCTGGGCGGGCGCTTGCAGTCATCGGGCACCGAGAACGCCAAGCCTTGGGCTTGGCCGGGGCCATGGTAGGGGTCTTGTCCCAGGATCACCACGCGCACATCCGATGGCGCCAGGCCGTGCAGGGCGCGAAACGGCGTGGCGGGGTACACGACCGCGCCATCGGCAAGGCGCTTTTCCACGTGGGCGGTGGCCGAGGCCAGTGCATCGGCCACGGGGCGTGGCGCGAACGCCGTGGCCCAGGCGGCGGGAAGTTCGGCCGTCTGGGCGGCAAGGGCGTTGGGAGTCAGGCGGTTATCAATCGGCATGGGCGCGATTTTGGCATAGCGCAGCGCCAGCCTCGGGGCTTACCGCGCGGCCTCGGTCGCGGCAACTTCCGCTGCCGGCGCACTGCTCATGCGCAGCAGCAGGAAGCCCAGTACGGCGGAAAGCAAGGAGCCGGTCAGCACGCCGATCTTGGTGGCGTCGACGGTGGCGGCATCGGTGAAAGCCAGGGCGCCGATGAAGAGGCTCATGGTGAAACCGATGCCGCAAAGCATAGACACGCCGTACACCTGCGTCATCGTCGCATGGCGCGGCAGGCTGGCGATGCCGCTCTTGATGGCCAGCCAGGCGAAGCCGAACACGCCCACCTGCTTGCCCAGGAACAGGCCCAGCGCCACGCCCATGGGCACCGGTTGCGCCAAGCTGGACAGGCCCATGCCCGCGAATGACACGCCCGCGTTGGCGAACCCGAAGATCGGCACGATCAGCAACGCCACGGGCTTGTGCAAGGCGTGCTCAAGGTCATGCAGGGGGGAATGGGCTTCGGGCTTGCCCTGGTTGCGCGGCCGCAGCGGGATGGTCAGCGCCAGCGCCACGCCGGCCAGGGTGGCATGCACGCCGGACTTCAGCACGAAATACCAGAGCACGGCGCCGATCAGCAGGTAAGGCGTCAGGCGCAGCACGCCGGCGCGGTTCAGGCAGAACAGGCAGGCCAGCAGCGCGCCCGCCATGCCCAGCGCAAACACCTGCAATTCCGACGTATAGAACAAGGCGATGATGACGATGGCGCCCAGGTCATCCAGGATGGCCAGCGCGGTCAGGAAGATTTTCAGCGATGTCGGCACGCGGCTGCCCAGCAGCGCCAGGATGCCCAGCGCGAACGCGATGTCGGTCGCGGCTGGAATGGCCCAGCCGCGCAGGGTCTCGGGGCTGCTCAGATTGATCAGCACATAGATCAGCGCGGGCACCGCCATGCCGCCCACGGCGGCTACGCCCGGCAGCACGATGCGGCCCACGCCACGCAGTTGCCCGTCCATTACCTCACGCTTGATTTCCAGGCCCACCAGCAGGAAGAACACGGCCATCAGGCCGTCGTTGATCCAATGCAACACCGTTTCCTTGAGCACGACGGGGCCGGCTTCGAAACCCAGCTTGGTTCCCAGCACATCGAAGTAAACGGGGGCGGCCGGGCTGTTGGCGATGATCAGGGCGACCAGCGCGGCGGCCATGAGCACGTAGCCGCCCAAGGCTTCGGAACGCAGGAACGCCTGGAGGAAGGAAATGGGGCGGTGGGGCGTGGCCTGCTGGGTCAATGGGTGTCCTTTGTGTGATTTGTTAACATCGGAAATTGTGCTGAATTTTACCTGAACGAGCGCCGAGTTCCGCGAATACCGGGTAGGTCCGGTGGGATCAAAGCGGCGTAACTGTATGCCAACGTCGGGGAATTCTCATGCTTTCTCAGAAATTCATGGGTAAACGCGGCGCGACTTCCTGAATCGCGGCGTGCAACGCCCCGCGCACTGGGTCACGCTGCAGGTGCGACAGGGACGAACTTCCCCGGGGCGTCGAGCACATGCCTTGGTTGCGATACATTGATTTGTAACAGTCATTACAATCAATTTCTAAAATAAGAATTTTCTTGAACAAAACGTTTTTCTCAGGGCTAGCATCGGTCGGCTGGCATCTTCGGCTAGCCTCTCATGCCCCTCCTTCCTCTATTCGTATTGATGTACCAACCCGCAGCGTCCAGCGCCCGCCGTCTGGTCGACATCGGTAGCGACCTGACGGTTCCGGCCGTGTCGGCCTCGCATGGCACGTACGAGGTGCTGCGCCTGACGCCTAGCATGCGCCTGTTGACGTGGCGGCGCGAGGGCGCGCGCTTCGAGTTGTCGCATGCGGGTCGGATCCAGATCTGGGCCGGCCGGCGGCTGGCGGCGTCCGAATGCGCCGAAGAATGCCGCGCCCATGGCGTGCCCCCGCTAGAGCAGGAAGACGTGGCCTATCTGGAAGCCTATCTTTTGGCCCGCGACCGTGCGGGGAACAATTCCAACTCGCGATGACGCCACCTGTCTTTGATTCGTCGGCCGGCAACACCGGCGCCCGTTTGCGCATCCTGCATACGGAGGCTGCCACCTCGTTCGGGGGGCAGGAGTTCTGCATCTATAAGGAGATGGTCGCGATGCGCGATCGTGGCCATCATCTGGAGCTGGTTTGCCAACCCGGCGCGGAACTGGGCGACCGGCTGAGCCAAGCCGGGTTCACGGTGCACCGCATCGTGATGGATGGCCCCGGCAATTTCCTGCGTGGCGTGGCATTCGTGCGTCGCTTGTTGCGGCGCGAACGCTTTGATGTCCTCAACACGCACAGCCGCCGCGACACCGTGCTGGCGGCGCTGGGCGCGCGGCTGGCGGGTACGCCCCTGATCGTGCGGACGCGGCATCTGGCCAAGCCCATCAATTCGCTTTATGCCTATACCTGGTTGGCGCACCGGGTCATTGCCGTCAGCCGGTACGTGCGCAAGCAATTGCTGGATGGCGGGGCCCGGCCTGAATCCGTCGCTACGATCCATTCGCCAGTGGTGTTGCCGCAGGTGCGCGAAGACGCATGCCTGAGGCAGGAGCTGGGCTTGCCGCCGGACGCGCTGGTAGTGGGTTGCGTGGCGGTCATGCGCGCCGAAAAGGGCCATGCCGACCTGATCGACGCATACGAGCAGATTTCAGCCCGCTTTCCGACGGCGCATCTGGTGCTGGTGGGCGACGGCATGCCTCTGTTCGAGCAACTGCAGGCCAAGGTGGCGGCGCTGGGACTGGCGCAGCGGGTGCATTTCACTGGCCGGCGCCACGACATCGGCAATGTACTGATGGCGTTCGACGTATTTGCGCTGGCCACGCACCGCGAGGCCCTGGGCACCGTATTCATTGAGGCCGCGGCGATGGGCTTACCCGTCATCGGCACCGACGTGGGCGGCGTCCCGGAAACCATGCAAGCCGGCGTGACCGGCCTGCTGGTGCCGCCGCGCGATCCCGCCGCGTTGGCGGGGGCGCTGGCTTCCCTGCTGGCTGATCCGGGCTTGCGGCGCCAGATGGGCGGTGCGGGCCGGGCTCGCATCCGTGGCCAAGGTTTGTTTTCCGCCGAGCACATCGCGGGGCAGGTCGAGCACGCTTACACGTCGTGGCTCGCTGAACGGGGGCGCTCCGGCCGCACGGCGTGATGCGGGCCATGGGCGCCGCGGACGTGCTGGCGCGCGGCCCGGATCTCAGTGCATCAGCAGCGCGTTCATGCTTTCGACCACGCGATTGCGGTAGCGCGGCAGCAAAGCCTGCGTGCGCGCCTGGCGGTCTGTCCATTCCGCGGTTTCCGCGCCGGCTGCGATACGCGGCGCGGCCCAGATCGGGTCCGGAAAGTGGCGGTCGCCGCGCCAGCGCGGAATTACATGCCAGTGCAGGTGGGGCACCATGTTGCCCAGCGACGCCAGGTTGATCTTGTCGGGCGCCAGCACCGCCTGCTGCGCTTCTTCCACCGCGTACACCGCGCGCATGAGCAGATCGCGCCCATGCGTGGACAGGCTGGTCATTTCAGCCAGATGGCCGTTCCAGATCACGCGGGTAAAGCCGGGGTAGTCCGCGTCGTTGACCTCGATGACGCGCAGATGCGGCCCGCGCCACAGCAGCGAACCGCCATCCTCCAGGCACAGCGGACAGTTCGGGTCACGAGCGCTCATGCCAACGCCTTGCGGTACTGGATGAAGCCGGATCGGTCGGCGATGCGGTCATACAACTGCATCGCGTTGGCGTTGGTTTCGTGGGTCAGCCAGTACACACGCGAGGCATTCTTGGCGGCGGCTTCAGCGTAGACATGTTCGATCAGCGCGCGGCCCGCGCCGGTGCCGCGCACATCCGCGTCCACGTACAGGTCTTGCAGATAGCAGTAGTCGCCCGCCGTCCAGGTGGATCGGTGGAAGATCCAATGCACCATGCCGATGGCGCGGCCGCCGCTGTAGGCCAGCGCGGCATGCATGGGCTCGGCGGGGTCCAGCAGGCGCGCCCAGGTGGTGCGGGTCACGGCGTCGTCGATGTTGACGCGGTAGAACTCCTGGTAGCCCTTCCACAACGGCAGCCAGACGTCAAAGTCGGCGGCCACGACAGGGCGGATTTCAAGGGTGCTCATTGCGCGGGTTCTCCTGGCGGATTCGGGTTCAGAGTTGATCTTCCATGGCTTGGACGATGTGTCGCAGCACTTGCACGCGAGCGTAACGCTTGTCGTTGGCGGACACCAGATGCCAGGGCGCGTGGGCGATGTCCGTGCGCGCCAGCATCTCGTTGGCGGCAGCCGCGTAGTCCTTCCATTTTTCACGGTTGCGCCAGTCGTCGGGCGTGATCTTGAAATTCTTGAAAGGCGATTTTTCGCGTTCCTTGAAGCGTTCAAGCTGCACGTCGGCCGTCACCGCCAGCCAGAACTTCAGCACGATCGCGCCGCTTGCCGCCAGTTGTTCCTCAAAGTCGTTGATCTCGCCATAAGCGCGGCGCCACTGCGCGGGCGTGGTCAGCTTTTCCACACGTTCGACCAGCACGCGGCCATACCAGGACCGGTCGAAGATGGCGATGCGGCCGTGGCGTGGCAGGTGACGCCAGAAGCGCCACAGATAGGGGCGCGACAGCTCGTAGCTGTTGGGCGCGGAGACGGGCGTGATGTCGAACTGGCGGGCATCCAGCGCGTGCGTCACACGCCGGATGGCGCCGCCTTTGCCGGCGGCGTCCTGGCCTTCGAACACCAGCACCAGCGAGCGGTCCAGGAATTTTTGCGACCGTGCCGCGCGCGCCAATCGGCCCTGCAACAGGCCGAGCTCGGACTCGTAGGCGTCCTTGTCGATCTTGGCGCCGTAATCCAGTTGGCTCAGGCGGTCCACGATGCGGGCCGGGCGGGAGTGCGCCAGGAACGATTGCGGAATGCGCGGCACGCCGCGCTGGCGCATGGCCACCAACACGGCTTCGGCCGTGCGCGCAGCGCGCATGTTCTCGTCGGCGCTGGGGATGACGACCCAGGGCGCGTGCCCGCTGTCCGTGTGGTTCAGCACGACCTGGCCGGCGTTGCGGATGCGATCGTATTTTTTGTAGACCTTCAAATCCACCGGGCTGACCTGCCACGAGGTTTCGGGGCTGGCCAGCAGGCGCTGCGCGCGTTCGTGCTGGGCATCGGCCGACAGGTGAAACCACAGCTTGACGATCTGCACGCCTTCCATGGCCAGCATGGCTTCAAAGCGCCGGATGGCGGCGGCATGCGCGTCGATATATTCCTGGTTGGGCTTCTTGCGGGCCGCTTCGATGACCAGCGGCGCATACCAGGAACCGAACACGATGCCCGTGCTGCCCTTGGGTGGCAGGTCTTTCCAATAGCGCCAGAACGGCGGGCGTTCCAGCTCTTCGCCTTCGGGCGGCCCATAAGCCAGCGTCTTGATGTGGCGCGGGTCCATCCATTCGTTCAACAGATTGATCGTGGCGCCTTTGCCGGCGCCGTCGATGCCCGCCACCACGACCAGCAGGGTCTTGTCTGCATTTTTCAAGCGCTGGTATTGCGCATTGAGCAGGGCGACGCGCAGTCGCGTTTCTAGGGATTTGAATTCGTCCTTGGACAGGCTGGGGTCTGCTTCTGCTTCTGCGAACATGGGATCCGTCTGGTCGGCTATCGGAAAGATCGGCCGATCTTGAGGGATTCGCCCGCCCCGCGCAAGTATGGCAAGCGGGGCGCAGGCCTACAAGGCGTCAACCGGAATCTTCAGATAGCGCACGCCGTTGTCATCGGGCGGCGGAAAATTGCCCGCGCGGATGTTCACCTGGATCGCCGGAAGTATCAGTGTCGGCATGGACAAGGTGGCGTCGCGCTGCGTGCGCATGGCAACGAACTCGTCTTCGCTGATGCCGTCGCGCACATGGATATTGCCGCTGCGTTGCTCGGCCACCGAGGTCTGCCAACACGCATCGCGCCCATTGGGCGGATAGTCGTGGCACATGAAGAGCCGGGTGTCGCCGGGCAGGTTCAGCAGGCGCTGGATGGAACGATAGAGTTCGTGCGCGTTGCCGCCGGGGAAATCGCAGCGCGCGGTGCCCACGTCGGGCATGAACATCGTGTCGCCTACAAAGGCGGCGTCGCCGATCAGGTAGGCCATGTCGGCCGGGGTGTGGCCTGGCACATGGATGGCGGTGGCGTCCAGGTTGCCGATCTTGAAGGTTTCGCCGTCGGCGAACAGGCGGCCGAACTGCGAGCCGTCAAGCTGGAACTCGGGTTCCAGGTTGAATATCTGCTTGAACACGCCCTGCACGGTGCGGATGCTCTGCCCGATGGCGATGACGCCGCCCAACTTTCGCTGCAGGTAAGGCGCGGCGGACAGGTGGTCGGCGTGGGCATGGGTTTCCAGCAGCCATTGTGTGTCCAGCCCGTTTTCACGCACGTAGCCCACTACCCGGTCGGCGCTGGCGGTGCTGGTGCGCCCGGACTTGGGGTCGTAGTCCAGCACGGAATCGATGATGGCGCAGGCGCTGCCGTCATGCACCACGTAGGTGACGGTGGCGGTGACGGAGTCGAAGAATGCTTGGATGTGTGGATTCATGGCGGCCCGCAATATCAATATATGAATTTAAATAATATTGCGGAATAGTTTATCTGTAAATATAATGATCGCTTATTTTTCACGCCAGCCCCCCGCCATGAACGCTTCCCTGAATGATTGCGAGCTTGCCGCTCTGCGAGAATCCGCCGCCCAGGCCTGCACGCTGTTGAAGGCGCTGGCCAATGAAGACCGCTTGCTGCTGCTGTGCCAATTGGTGCAGAACGAACGCAACGTGGGCGAACTGGAATCGCTGACCGGCATCCGCCAACCGACCCTGTCCCAGCAATTGGGTGTACTGCGCGACGAAGGCCTGGTGTCGACGCGCCGCGAGGGCAAGTATGTCTACTACCAGATGGCCAGCTTCGAAGTCAGCCAGGTCATGAAAACGCTATCCAGTTTGTACTGCGGCCGCGCAATGGAGTCACTCACATGAACCTGGACTGGTCTGCCTTCACCCCCGCCACGGCCACGGTCGGCGGCCTGTTGATCGGCGCCGCCGCCGTGTTGCTGATGGCGGGCGCGGGTCGCGTCGCCGGTATCAGCGGCATCTTGGGCGGCCTGCTGCCGCCGCAACGCGATGGCGCGTGGCGGCTGGCGTTCCTGCTGGGGTTGTGCGCCGCCCCTTGGCTATACACCTTGGGCGCCGCGCTGCCGGCCATCGTGGTCGAGGCCGGCACGCCGCGCCTGATCGTGGCGGGCCTGCTGGTGGGCATCGGCACGCGCTACGCATCGGGCTGCACCAGCGGCCATGGCGTTTGCGGGCTGTCGCGCGGGTCGCCGCGCTCGCTGGCCGCCACGGCGCTCTTCATGGCGGCGGGCTTTGCCATGGTCTATATCACCCAACATCTGATGGGGGCATGACATGACCGCACTGATTGCTTTCGTATCGGGCTTGGTCTTTGGCGTGGGCCTGATTGTGTCCGGCATGGCCAACCCGGCCAAGGTGCTGGGCTTTCTGGACCTGGCGGGCCAGTGGGATCCGTCCTTGGCATTCGTCATGGGGGGCGCGGTACTGATCACGGCCGCGGGCTTTGCCGTGCTGCGCCGCCGCCACGCCACCCTGACGGGTGAGCCGTTGCGCTGGCCTACCGCTACCCGCATCGACCTGCGTCTGGCCTTGGGCAGCCTGGCGTTCGGGGCGGGTTGGGGCCTGGCGGGTTTCTGCCCGGGGCCGGCGTTGGTGGCCGCGGCGGCGGGCGTACCGCAGGCGTTGATCTTCGTGGCCGCCATGCTGGCCGGCATGGCGATCTATTCCGCGCTTGAAGCGTTAAGAAGCCGGTAGGCCAAGTTGGCCGCCGGCTTGTGGAACGGCTACGCCGTTCCTGCTGCTAAAGCGACTACGCCGCCTCTATTCGTAGGTACGCACGTCGTCGATGACTTTGCCGTCGTTGGGCAGGCCGTCTACGTCTACCCATTCGACGTCCGCGCGCAGCTTGGTCACGTCGCGTACCGAGTCCGCGATGCGCTTGGACAGGTCTTCGCCGCGCACGCGAGATTCCACTTTCAGCACCATGCGGTCCGACCCGGTGGTGCCGCTGATGACCAGCCGCGCCCGCAAAATTTCCGGATGGCGGCGCGCCACGTCCGCCACTTGCGACGGATGCACGAACATGCCGCGCACCTTGGTCGTCTGGTCGGCCCGGCCCATCCACCCTTTGATGCGCGTGTTGGTCCGCCCGCAAGGCGAAATGCCGGGCATGACCGCCGACAGGTCGCCGGTGCCGAAGCGCACCAGCGGGTAGTCCGGGTTCAAGGTGGTCACGACGACTTCACCGACCTCGCCGTCGGGCACCGGTTCGCCGGTGCCGGGGCGCACGATCTCCACGATGATGTCTTCGCCCAGCACCAACCCTTGGCGGGCGGGGGTTTCGAACGCGATCATGCCCAGGTCGGCGCTGCCATAGGCTTGATAGCCTTCGATGCCGCGCGCCGCCAGCCAGTCGCGCAGCGACGGCGGAAAGGCCTCGCCCGATACCAATGCGCGCTGCAATGAACTCAGCTTGACGCCCAGTTCGTCCGACTTTTCCAGGATGATCTTCAGGAAGCTGGGCGTGCCCGTATAGCCGCTGGGCGCCAGGTCCTGGATGGCGCGTACCTGCTGTTCGGTCTGGCCGGTGCCACCCGGAAACACGGTGCAGCCCACCGCGTGCGCCGCCGTTTCCATCATGGAGCCCGCCGGCGTGAAGTGATACGAAAAGCAGTTGTAAGCCAGTTCCCCGGCGCGAAAGCCCGCCGCGTACAAGGCGCGTGCAAAACGCCAGTAGTCGGCGCGCGCGCTTTCCGGTTCGTAGATGGGGCCGGGCGAGGCAAAGACGCGCATCGCTTCACCCCAGCCGATGGCCGAGAAGCCGCCGAAGGCCTTGCCGGGGCCGGCGGGGGCAGCGTCGTCATCGCGGCTGTGCTGCTGGCGCTCCAGCAATTCATGCTTGCGCAAGACCGGCAGTCGGGCCAGCGCCTCGCGCGACGTGATGGTGGCGGGGTCGACGCCGCGCAGTTGCTCGGCAATGGCCGGTGCGCGGGCTATCGCCCGGGTAATCGCGGCGGGCAAGGCGGCCATCAGCTCGCGCTCGCGTTGCTCGGGCGCTCGGGTTTCCAGGACATCGAAAAACTCGGACATGGGATCGCACCCTCTCGTGTGCCGTACTGCGGTGTCGTTGCCAGCGGCGGCGCCGTGCTTGCAGGCGCTGCCGCTCCAGGGGTCAGGCCAGCCAGCGTTTGCGGCGGCGGTAGAACTTGTTTTCGCGAAAGCTCTTGCGTTCTCCACTGGATATACCCAGGTAGAACTCCTTCACGTCCTCGTTTTGGGCCAGGTCCTGCGCGGCGCCGTCCATCATCACGCGCCCGTTTTCCAGGATGTAGCCGTAGTCGGCATAGCGCAGCGCAATGTTGGTGTTCTGCTCCGCCAACAGGAAGCTCACGCCTTCGCGCTGGTTCAGGTCGCGCACGATTTCAAAGATCTCTTCCACGATCTGCGGCGCCAACCCCATCGAGGGTTCGTCCAGCAGAATCATGTTGGGGTTGGCCATCAGCGCGCGGCCAATGGCGGTCATCTGTTGTTCACCGCCCGAGGTGTAGCCGGACTGGCTCGCGCGCCGCTGCTTCAGGCGCGGGAAATATTGGTAGACACGCTCCAGCGCCGCGGCGGTGTCGGCGCGGTTCAGGTTGCGCGTGTAGGCGCCGGTCAGCAGGTTTTCTTCAATGGTCAGGTGGGCAAAGCAGTGCCGGCCTTCCATCACCTGCACAACGCCGCGCTTGACCAGTTCCGAGGGCGACAGCCGTTCGATGCGCTGGCCTCGGTATTGGATATGGCCCTTGGTGACGTCGCCGCGTTCGCCCTTGAGCAGGTTCGAAACGGCGCGCAGCGTCGTGGTCTTGCCTGCGCCGTTGGCGCCCAGCAAGGCCACGATCTTGCCCTCCGGCACTTGCAGGGACACGCCCTTGAGCACCAGGATCACGTGGTTGTAGATCACCTCGATGCCGTTCACGTCCAGCAGCACGTTAGGGACGGCGTTGGGAGTGACGGCGGTGTTTTCAGCGTGTGTTGCAGCGGTCATGACGATTCCTGCGGCGTGGTGGCGGCCGACGCCCGCCAGGGCGCCGGCCGCCGGTTCACATCAGTTCTCGCAAGTGCGGGGCGTGATGTTCTTTTCCTTGGCGTACTTGGCCGCGGCTTCCTTGACCATCGGATCCAGGATGGACTTGTCGGACTGATACCAGTCGGACACCACCTTGAACTTGGCGCCGTCCCACTGCACGATGCGGGCCCAGTCATCACCCATGTGGTTGCTGCACGAGGTCTTGACGGGACGCATGATCTGGCCAAAGCCCAGCTTGTCCAGCTTCTCTTGCGTCAGGTTCAGGTTTTCGAAGCCCCAGCGCACCTGCTCGGGCGTCATGGCCTTGCCCTTGCCGTACTTCTCTTGCGCCGCGCGGATCGCCTCGACTTGCAACATGGAAATCATCATGCCGCGCGTGTGGGCGATGGTGTTCAGGGTGTTCTTGGCCGTCTTGTCCGCGCCTTCGCCCTTGTCGTAGACGTACTTCTTCAGGTCGTCGTAGACCTTGTCGGTATCGGCGCCGCTGTTGTGCACGGTGATGGCGTTGTAGCCCTTGGCGACGTCGCCCAGGTCTTTCACGTCGCCTTCGGAGCCGGCCCACCAGATGGCGTACATCTTGTCGCGCGGATAGCCGCTGGCCTGTGCTTCGCGGATGGCGGTCGGCGTCATGATGCCGGCGCTCCACAGCAGCACGTAGTTCGGGCGTGCCTGGCGGATTTGCAGCCAGGTGGATTTCTGCTCGACGCCGGGGGCGGTGACCGGATACAGCACCAGCTCAAAGCCTTCCTTGGCGGCGCGCTTTTGCAGCAGCGGGATCGGTTCCTTGCCGTACGGCGAGTCGTGGTAGACCAGGGCAATCTTCTTGCCCTTGAGCTTGTCCATGCCGCCTTCTTTCTTGGCGATGTCCTGGATCATCACGTCAGCGGCGGTCCAGTACGTGCCCAGCAGCGGGAAGTTCCACTGGAACACGCTGCCGTCCACCGATTGCGACAGGCCGTAGCCCATCGTTTCGACGGGCACCTTGTCCTGGATGGCCTTGTCGCTGACCGCGAAGGTGATGCCGGTGGACTGGGTGTCGAAGCCGGAAGCCCCGGTGCCCTTGCCCTTCAGGCGTTCATAGCATTCCACGCCGCGGTCGGTGGCGTAGGACGTTTCACATTCTTCGTACGTGATCTTGACGCCGTTGACGCCGCCATCGCGCTCGTTGACGAGCTTCAGGTAGTCCAGCTTGCCATCGGCCCACGGAATGCCCAGCGGTGCGAACGACCCGGTGCGATACACCAGCAACGGAACGAACTGCTCTTCGGCCGCCATTGCCGGCGTGGCCACGGCGCCGACGGCGCCGGCTGCGGCAACCAATGCCGCCGCCAACTTCAGGTTAAGACGCTTCATCTCCATTTACCTCCTGCGTGGTGCTTGGGTCAGTAAACCCTGGGACACCGGGATTGGCCCGGTCTTGAGCCGGGTATTCAGGATGGTTGCCGTGGCGCTTATGCCGCCCTGACAGCCGTTGATCAATAAGCTCTTATCGCGTGTTGCTTCAGTGCCTCTGAGGGGGCCCGCGGCGGATCCGGCTTTGCCGGTCCCCAGCGGGGCCCCCTTGAGGGGGAAGCGCCAACGGCGCTTCGGGGGTGAGCCTCCTTCAGTGCGGGAACGGCCAGATGCGCAGCTTTTCCTTGCCGATGCTCCACAGACGCGCCAGCCCATGCGGTTCCGCAATCAGGAAGAACACGATCAGCGCGCCGAACACCATGTGCTCGATGTGCGCGGCGGTGTCCACCGATAGCGGAATGCCCAATGCGTGCGGAATGTTCGACAGCGCCACCGGCACCAGCACGATGAAGGCCGCGCCGAAGAAGCTGCCGATGATCGAACCCAAGCCGCCGATGATGACCATGAACAGCAGCTGGAACGAACGGGTCAGGTCGAACGCCAGCGGTTCCCATGAGCCCAGGTGGATGTAGCCCCACAGCGCGCCCGCCACGCCCACGATGAACGAACTGACCGCAAACGCCGTCAGCTTGGCGTACATGGGGCGGATGCCGATCACCGAGGCCGCCACGTCCATGTCGCGGATGGCCATCCATTGGCGGCCGATCGCGCCGCGCACCAGGTTCTTGGCCAGCAGGCTGAAGACCACTACCAGGATCAGCACGAACAAGTACTTTTCCATGGCGGACTGCACCGGCAGGCCAAAGGCGGTGAGAGGCGGCACCGAGACGCTGCCCGAGGACGAATAATTGGTGAAGAAGGGAATGCGCAGGAAGGCCCAGTCCACGAAGAACTGCGCCGCCAGCGTGGCCACCGCCAGATACAGGCCGCGGATGCGCAGGCTGGGAATGCCGAAGATCACGCCCACGATGGTGGCGAAGCACCCGCCCAGAAGAATCTGGAACAGCAGCGGCATACCCGGAAAGCGCACCCCGAAGTTCCAGGCCGCATACGCGCCCACTGCCATGAAGGCGCCCGTGCCCAGCGAGATCTGGCCGCAATAGCCCACCAGGATGTTCAAGCCCACCGCTGCAAGCGACAGGATCAGGAACGGAATCAGGATGGCGCGCAGCAGGTAGTCGGAGGACAGCGCCGGCACGACGATGAACGCCACTGCCAGCAGCAGCCAGATGAAGATGCGGTCCTGGCGGATCGGGAAAATCTGCTGATCCGCCCGGTAGCTGGTTTTGAACTGGCCGTTTTCGCGATAGAACATGTTTTTATCCTAGAGGGCCTGGTGGTTTACACGCGGTCGATGATCTTCTCGCCGAACAGCCCTTGCGGACGGAACAGCAGGAACACCAGCGCCAGCACATAGGCGAACCAGATTTCGATACCGCCGCCCACGAGCGACCCCAGATAGACCTCGGACAGCTTTTCCCCCACGCCGATGATCAGACCGCCCAGAATGGCGCCCGGCACCGAGGTCAGGCCGCCCAGGATCACCACCGGCAACGCGCGCAGCGCCGCGGTGGACAGCGTGAACTGCACGCCGAACTTCGACCCCCAGATAATGCCGGCCACCAGCGCCACCAAGCCCGCCACGCACCACACGATGACCCAGATGCGGTTCAGCGGAATGCCGATGGATTGCGCGGCCTGGTGGTCGTCGGCCACCGCGCGCAGCGCGCGGCCGGTGGACGTGTATTGGAAGAACAGCGCCAGCGTCGCGACCAGCAAGGCCGCGATGACGGCTGCGGTCAGATCTTCCAGGTTGATCAACAACCCACCTTCAAAGACCGTGTCCAGGATCAACAGCGGGTCCTTGGGCATGCCCACGTTGATGGAATACACCGAGCTGCCAAACGTGATCTGGCCCAGGCCGTCCAGGAAGTAGCTGATGCCCAGGGTGGCCATCAACAGCGTGGTGGCCTCCTGGTTGACCAGGTGGCGCAGCACGTAGCGTTCAATGGCCACCGCCAGCAGAAACATCACCATGGCGCTGACGATGAAGGCCAGCACGTTGGCCAGGATCATGTTGTCAAAGCCGAGCCAGCGCGGTATCCATTCCGAAAAGCGCGCCATGGACAAGGCCGCCACCAGCACCATCGCGCCCTGCGCGAAGTTGAAGACGCCCGACGCCTTGAAGATCAGCACGAAGCCCAGGCCGATCAGCGCATACATCATGCCGCTCATCAAGCCGCCGAATAAGGTCTCTAGAAAAAATCCCATGTCTGTCCGCCTTAGTGCGACACGCCGAGATAGGCGCGGATGACGTCTTCATTCGCGCGGACTTCGTCCGGGCGGCCATCGCCGATCTTCTTGCCGTAGTCCAGCACCACCACGCGGTCGGAAATATCCATGACCACGCCCATGTCGTGCTCGATCAGCACGATGGTGGTGCCGAATTCGTCATTCACATCCAGGATGAAGCGGCTCATGTCCTGCTTTTCCTCGATGTTCATGCCGGCCATGGGTTCGTCCAGCAGCAGCAGGCGCGGCTCCATCGCCAGCGCGCGGCCCAGGTCCACGCGCTTTTGCAGGCCGTAGGGCAGACGGCCCACCGGCGTTTTGCGATAGGCCTGGATTTCCAGGAAGTCGACGATGTTCTCGACGAATTCGCGGTGCTGGGTTTCTTCGCGTTCGGCCGGCCCCAGGCGGAATGCCTGCGACAGCAGCCCGCACTTCATGCGCAGGTTGCGCCCGGTCATGATGTTGTCCAGCACGCTCATGCCCTTGAACAACGCCAGGTTCTGGAAGGTGCGCGCGATGCCCATTTCGGCGGCGCGGCGCGGAT
Source organism: Achromobacter sp. JD-1 (assembly GCF_038594925.1). Taxonomy (NCBI): domain Bacteria; kingdom Pseudomonadati; phylum Pseudomonadota; class Betaproteobacteria; order Burkholderiales; family Alcaligenaceae; genus Achromobacter; species Achromobacter sp. JD-1. The sequence goes on from NZ_JBCGCS010000003.1 coordinate 298,773, forward strand.
TCATCTTCGAGAAATGCTCGCCGCGAAATTCGATGCTGCCTTGCTGCGGCGTGTACACGCCGTTGATGACGTTCAGCATCGAGCTTTTGCCGGCGCCGTTGGGGCCGATGATGGCGCGAATCTCATGCTCGCGCACGTTGAAGGAAATGTCAGTCAGCGCCTTCACGCCGCCGAAAGACAGGGAGATGTTCTGCATGTCCAGCATGACGTCGCCGATACGCTGGTCGCGGTCGTTGTTGCTCATGATCTCTACGCGGCTCGGGCTGTGATGGCGGGGAACGTCTTGACGGGTCGGATCTTCAGGTCGGCCGAGATCTTGCCGGTGCGTCCGTCTTCGAACTTCACTTCGGTTTCGATGAACTGCGACTGCTTGCCGCCGAACAGCGCGTCAATCAGCACACCGTACTTCTGCGCAATGAACGCGCGGCGCACCTTGCGCGTGCGGGTCAGTTCATCGTCGTCCGGGTCCAGCTCCTTATGCAGGATCAAGAAGCGGCTGACCTGGGACGCGCACAGCTTCGGGTCGGTGGCCAGATCCGCATTGACCTGTTCCACGCATTCCGCGATCAACTGGTAGACCTCTTCCTTGGCGGCCAGGTCGGTGTAGCCCGCATACGGCAGGCCCCGGCGTTCGGCCCAGTTGCCCACGGCTTCCAGGTCGATGTTGATGAACGCGCAAACGTCGTCGCGGTTGGCGCCAAAGGCCACGGCTTCCTTGATGTGCTGGAAGAACTTGAGCTTGTTCTCGATGTACTTCGGCGCAAACAGGCTGCCATTGGCCAGCTTGCCCACGTCTTTCGCGCGGTCGATGATCTTCAACTGCCCGTCGGTATCCAGGTATCCCGCATCGCCCGTGTGGAACCAGCCGTCGGCGCTGCGCGCCTCGGCCGTGGCGTCCGGGTTGCGGTAGTACTCCTTGAACAAGCCAGGGCTTTTGACCAGGATCTCGCCGTTGTCCGCCACGCGGATTTCAACGCCGGCCACGGGCGGGCCGACCGTGTCGTCGCGCACCTGGCCGTCAGGCTGCACGCACACGAACACCGACGTTTCCGTCGAGCCGTACAACTGCTTCAGGTTGATGCCGATGGACCGATAGAACACGAAGAGATCAGGGCCAATGGCCTCGCCCGCCGTGTAGGCCACGCGCACGCGGCTCATGCCCAGCGCATTGCGCAAGGGGCCATAGATCAGCGCGTTGCCAATGGCGTAGCGCAGGCGGTCCCAGGCGTTGACGGATTCGCCGTCCAGGATCTTGGTGCCGACACGGCGCGCCAGATCCATGCAGGCGCCAAACAGCTTGCGCTTGATGTAGCCCGCGTCTTCCATGCGGATCATCACATGCGTCAGCAAGCCTTCCAGCACGCGCGGCGGCGCGAAGTAATAGGTGGGGCCGATGTCGCGCATGTCGATCGCCACGGTGTCGGGCGATTCGGGGTGGTTGACGGTAAAGCCCGTGACCAGCAACTGCGTGTACGAAAACATGTTCTGGCCGATCCACGCGGGCGGCAGGTAGGCCAGCACGTCTTCCTGGTCGGTCAGCTTTTCCATGTCGGACACGGCGCGCGCGCGGTCGATCAGCGCATGGTGCGTGAGCACCACGCCCTTGGGCTTGCCGGTGGTGCCCGAGGTATAGAACATGGCGGCCGGGTCGTGCGGTTGCACGGCGGCGATGGCCTGGTCCAGGTAGTCGGGATGCTGCGCGGCGTATTGCTGGCCCAGCGTTTCCAATTGCTCATACGACTGCAGCATCGGGTCCGAATAATGACGCAGCCCGCGCGGGTCGTCGAACACCACATGCTTCAGGGCCGGACATTGCTCGCGCACTTCCAGCATCTTGTCGACCTGTTCCTGGTCTTCCACGACGGCCACGCTGATCTCGGCGTCTTGCAGCACATAGACCATTTCCTGCGCGACGGCGTCCTGGTAGAGCGGCACTGGAATCGCGCCCAGCGACTGCGCGGCCATCATGGCCATATACAGGCGGGGGCGGTTCTCGCCGATAACGGCCACGTGCATGCCGGGCCGAATGCCCAGCGACGCGAATCCGTTCGCGACATGGCGCACATGCGCCGCCACTTCAGACCACGTCAGGGTTTGCCAGATCCCCAGATCTTTCTCTCGTATCGCGGGCCGCGACCCACGAACATTGGCATGCGCGAACAGCAGCGCTGGAAAGGTGTCCAGCGCGGCCGGCACCTGTGCGGATGCGGGCGATGAATGTGCCACGTTGTCTCCTCCGGTTTGGGCACACCGTGCCAGGCGCCGCGGAAGCGGCATTGGCGAGAAGGGGCTTGACCAGTTGGTTTTAGATTTACGGCAGGACTTAAGGTATAAGGTTGGGTTGCTACCAACTGTCACCATCGCGACATTCAAGGAACTTTTAGGGTATTCCCGATGCAGCTATCCGACTCCCTTCAACTTGCCGCGGCGTGGTTTCGCGTGCTCAACGCCGAGCAGCAATCGCGCGTCGAGCGGGACCTCTCCGTGCAGCAAGTCGTTGCCGGATCGATCATAGAGCGCAAAGGTGAACTCGCACAGGCTTGGATTGGCGTATTGGCCGGTTTGGTCAAAGTGTCGGTCGGCAATGCGGAAGGCAAGGTGGCGTCGTTGACCGGCGTACCCGCTGGCGGCTGGATCGGCGAGGGTTCATTGCTTAAACGCGAAGTCCGCAAGTACGACATCGTTGCGCTGCGCGATTCCGTCGTGGCGCGGCTGCCAGCACCCACTTTTGACTGGCTGCTGGACACCAGCATTCCCTTCAACCGCTATTTGCTGCATCAATTGAACGAGCGCGTGGCGCAGTTCATCGGCAAGGCGGAGTACGACCGATTGCTGGACCCTGACGCGCGGGTAGCCCGCTGTCTGGCCGAACTGTTCAACCCTTTGCTGTATCCCGGCATGGGGATGCGCCTGACCATTACGCAGGAAGAAGTCGGCTATCTGGCGCGGGTGTCGCGCCAGCGCGCCAATCAGGCGCTGCGCAAGCTGGAAGAGGCGGGCCTGCTGAATGTGGAATACGGCGCCGTGCGCGTGCTGGACCTGGATGGTTTGAAACAATACGGGTCGGACCGCAGCACCGTCGACGGCGAGCAGGCGGCCTGAACGCACGGTGCACCACATCTTTTAAAAAACCGCTTGACGTTAAATAGCGCGCTATTTAATATTGCGCAATGAAATCCCGATCTAAAGCCAAAAGCGCATTCAACCCGCTGCTGCTGGACAGCCAGTTGTGCTTCGCCTTGTACTCGACGTCACTGGCGATGAACAAGGTGTACCGCAAGCTGCTGCGTGGGCTGGACCTGACGTATCCGCAGTACCTGGTGATGCTGGTGCTGTGGGAAGGCGATGACATCACGGTGACGGATATCGGCGACCGCCTGTTTCTGGACTCGGCCACGCTGACGCCGCTGTTGAAGCGTCTGGAAGCGGCGGGCCTGGTGACGCGCAAGCGCGCCGTGGACGACGAACGGCAGGTGATCGTGGGGCTGACGGAGCAGGGCAGAGCGCTGCGAGAGCGCGCCGAAACCGTGCCGCATTCAGTGGCGGCCGCCGCGCAATGCACGCTGGACGAGGCGCAGGGCATGATGAAAGCGCTGCACGCATTGCGGGTCAAGCTGGTCGAAAGTATTTGAAGTGTGGGGTGATGCGTGTCATCATCCGATCTAATAAGTAGTGCACGATATAGTTGTGCGCTATTTAAATGGCAAAACGGATTTGCAGGTTTGCAGGTCATCAGTAAACGCCGAAGCGGGAGGGCCCGCCAGGCCAGGCAGTTCAACTTTTATCCTACAAAGGAAACGCACCATGTCTATCGAAAAAGTTCTGTATCGCGCCAATGCCACCGCAACCGGCGGCCGTGAAGGCCGTGGCGTCAGCGATGACGGCAACCTGGATGTCAAGCTGACCACGCCGCGCGAGCTGGGCGGCGCGGGCGCCGCCGGCACCAACCCCGAACAACTGTTCGCCGTCGGCTATTCCGCCTGCTTCCTGGGCGCGATGAAGTTCGTGGGTGGCCGCGACAAGATCGCCATTCCGGCCGACGTGTCAGTGAACGGCATCGTGGGCATCGGCGCCATCCCGACCGGCTTCGGTATTGAAGTCGAACTGAAGATCTCGTTGCCGGGCATGGACCGCGAACAGGCCGAAAAGCTGGTCGCCGCCGCGCACATCGTCTGCCCGTACTCGAACGCCACGCGCGGCAACATTGATGTGACGTTGACGATTGTCTGAGTTGTTGATGTTCGGCCGGTCAGTGTGATCGGGTCACGTTGATTCGTTCAGGTTGATCCGGTCACTTGATGGCGAAAGCGCCACCCCTCCTTCATACGATGGGGTGGCGCTTTTCCTTGGTCAGCGCCTTTTCTTATACGCCCTTGACCGCCAGGCCGATGGCCAGCCCGACCATGACCACGGCAATCACGCCATCCAGCACGCGCCAGGCCAAGGCGCTGGAAAAAAACGGGGCAAACAAGCGCGAACCGATGCCCAGTACCGCCAACCACAACAGGCTGGCGGTGAAGGCGCCGGCGGCAAACGCCATGCGGGCGTCGTCGAAGCCGTGGGCCAGCGAACCCACCACCACCATGTCCAGCCAGAAATGCGGGTTCAGCAGTGAAAAGCCGAGCGCGCCAAGCATGGCGGCGCGGCGCGATGGGGCGACGTCCCGCGCAGCGGCCAGGCCGCCCGTTGCCGACAGCGCGCGGCGGGCCGACTGAAGCCCGTACCAAGACAGGAACGCGACGCCAAACCACAGCACGGCGGTGGTCAGCCACGGAAACCAGGTGGTCAAGGCTTGCAAGCCCGATACGCTGGCAAAAATGAACACGGCGTCGATCAGCGCGCAGATGGCGACCACGCTGAGCAGGTGCGCACGCATCAAGCCCTGGCGCAGGATAAAGGCGCTTTGCGCGCCCACAACCGCGAACAGGCCCAGCCCGGTGGCCGTTCCGCTGGCCCAGGCTGTGAGGAAGAGGGGGGATGTGGCGAACATGATGCAAATACCTGTGACTGCAACGCCTGTGGCGGCGCTTTGATGTGGGTGCCGAGTGTCGTGCGTGTCGTGCGAGGGCGTCGCGCAGTTCGGCAATAGCGTATTTTCCCTTGCCATGTGAATGAAATAAAGCTAATTTTCCTTCACTATATTAAGCAGGGCTAATGTATGAAAATTGACCACGGCAATCTGCGAGCGCTGGCCGCGGTGGTGCGCGAAGGCAGCTTTGAGCGGGCCGCGCTGTCGCTAAGCGTGACGCCGTCGGCGGTGTCGCAGCGGATCAAGGCGTTGGAAGATCGCATGGGCCGCCTGCTGGTCCAGCGCACGGTACCGGCCGCCGCCACGGCCGACGGCCAGGTTCTGGTGCAACTGGCCGAGCAGACGGCGCTGCTGGAGCACGACGCGCTGAACCGCTTGGGAGTGTCCGACGACGACGTGCCGCACGCCAGTATTCCCATCGCGGTCAACCACGACAGCCTGGAAACCTGGTTTGTTGAAGCCGCGCTGCTGTTTTCAACCCGCACGCGCGCTACCTTGGACATGCAGTCCGAAGACCAGGACCACACCGCCGCGCTGTTGCGCAACGGCGCTGTGCTGGGCGCGGTGACCACGTTGGCCGATCCGGTCCAGGGCTGCCGGATCCATTCGCTGGGCAGCATGCGCTACGTGGCCACCTGCACGCCCGATTTCCACAAGCGCTATTTCGCGCAAGGCGTCAACGCGCAGACGCTGGCGCAGGCGCCGGTCCTGGTGTTCAACCGCAAGGATGCCTTGCAGGCACGCTTTGCGCACAAGATCTCGGACCCCGCGCCCTGGCAGCCGCCGGTCTGGTGGGTGCCGTCCACACGCGCCTTCGTGCAGGCCACGCTGGGCGGTCTGGGTTGGACCATGAACCCGCTGCCGTTGGTGCAAGAGCATCTTGATGCAGGTCATCTGATGCTGCTTCGCGGCCGCGCCTGGGAGGACGTGCCGCTGTACTGGCAGCATTGGCGGGTAAACTCCGAGGCGATGGAAGCCTTGACCGATTCGGTTCTGTCGGCCGCCCGCAGCTTGGTCCGGCGGCGTTAACCCACTAGGAGGACACCCCCATGAATATCCGCAAATTCGCATTCATCGCCGCCCTGGGCCTGTGCACGGCCGGATCGGCGTGGGCGAAGGACTATAAGGTTGGCCAGATCGAAATCGACGATGTCTGGGTGCGTGCGTCGGCGCCGGGCCAATCCAATGGGGCGGGGTATATGGACATCGATAACGATGCCAAGACCGAGGACCGCCTGTTGTCGGTGTCGTCCGATGCCGCGGAACGGGTCGAGCTGCACACCGTGCTGACGGAGAACGGCGTGTCCAAGATGCGCCAGGTGGAAGGCGGCATCGTGGTGCCGGCCGATGCCGAGGTCAAGCTCAGCCCGGGCGGCTATCACGTCATGTTCATCAAGCTGCGCGCGCCGTTCAAGGACGGCGCCACCGTGCCTGCCACGCTGAAGTTTGAAAAGGCTGGCGAAGTCGCCGTGCAATTCAAGGTCAAGCCAGCGTCGCACAACCCCGGCATGAGCATGAACCACGATCACGGCGCCATGAAGCACTGAGCGCGCGATTGGTGATGGAATAACAAGAATGGCGGCCCGCTGAGCCGCCATTCTTCATGGGCCGCCATGCTTTATGTGGCGACCGGGGCCGGGATCAGTACAGGCCCTGCTGGCGCATCGCGTCGGCAACCTTCACGAAACCGGCGATGTTGGCGCCGTCCAGGTAGTTGACGTATTCGCGTTCGCTGTGACCGTGGCGCACGCAATTTTCGTGGATGTCGCGCATGATGGCGTGCAGGCGCGCGTCCACTTCGTCGCGGGTCCAGGACAGGCGCGCGGAGTTCTGCGCCATTTCCAGGCCCGACACCGCCACGCCGCCCGCATTGCTGGCCTTGCCCGGCGCGTACAGCACGCGCGCCGCGATGAAGGCCTTGGCGGCATCCAGCGTGGCCGGCATGTTGGCGCCTTCGGCCACGCACAGCACGCCATTCTTGATCAGCGTTTGGGCGTCGGCCAGTTCCAGTTCGTTCTGGGTGGCGCAGGGCAGTGCCACGTCCACGGGCACATGCCACGGGCGCTTGCCTGCTTCGTACTTCAGGCCAAATTGCTGGGCATAGGTATCCAGGCGGCCGCGCAGGTCATTCTTGATGTGCATCAGCGCCACCAGCTTTTCGTGCGTGAAGCCGGCGTCATCCACCACGGTGCCGTTGGAGTCGGACACGGTAACGACCTTGGCGCCCAGCGACATGGCTTTTTCGATGGCGTACTGCGCCACGTTGCCTGACCCCGACACGGACACGCGCAGGCCGTCAAACGACTTGCCCACGCGCTTGAGCATTTCTTCGGCAAAGTACACGGTGCCGTAGCCCGTGGCTTCGGGGCGAATCAGGCTGCCGCCAAAGGTCAGACCCTTGCCGGTGAAGACGCTGGCCGTCGAGTTCGACAGCTTTTTCATCATGCCGGCCATGAAGCCGACCTCGCGCGCGCCCACGCCGATGTCGCCGGCCGGCACGTCGGTGTCGGGGCCCAGGTGGCGATACAGCTCAATCATCAACGCCTGGCAGAAGCGCATGACTTCGGCATCGGACTTGCCCTTGGGGTCGAAGTCGGACCCGCCCTTGCCGCCGCCCATGGGCAACGTCGTCAGCGAGTTCTTCAGCGTCTGTTCAAACGCCAGGAACTTGAGGATGGACAGGTTCACCGAGGGGTGAAAGCGCATGCCGCCCTTGAACGGGCCGATGGCCGAACTGTGCTGAATGCGAAACGCGCGGTTCACCTGGGCCTGGCCCCGGTCATCGGTCCAGCACACACGGAATTGGATGACCCGTTCCGGCTCAACCAGGCGCTCAAGCAGGGCGTGGTCGGCATAGTGAGGGTGCTTTTCGATGAAAGGCCACAGGCTATGCATGACCTCCTGGACGGCTTGCATGAATTCGGGCTGCTGCGGGTCGCGCGCGGCGACGCCACGCAGGAAGTCGTCCAGACTCTGCACTTTCAACATGATTTCCTCGGGGGTGCTACGAATGGGTGCGTTCTGCGCCATTGTGGGGCGCGGATTAATTATTCTGGTGCATGAACAGCACCGTCATGGTGCGCAAGTGTAGGGGAAATTTGTTGCCCTGCGCAAAGGTGCCTGAACGTCTTAGTGCGTTGAAAAGAAAGCGGTTTTTCTTTTAATAAAACGGGGACGTATTTAGAAAAGGATGCGGTCTTGATACGGAAAAATGGCCGAAATTTCAGGGCAGTCGTTGATTTCGCTGGGGATTTTAATGCGTCCCCGGTTTATGGAAATAAAAGTGTAGGGCTGAAATTGCCGTTGGACCGCGCAAACAAAGGGGTTTGACGCCAAGGCAAGGGTCGGCAAGCGCCTCACGGGTACGCTATGCGTCCCTTATTATTTTATTGATCGGACCGTGATTTGACGCCCGTGGTGCCGGTCGGCATCAGTGGACGCGCCGCGCGCGCCCGCCTTTACCTATCAAAGCGTGGTGTCGTAATCGATCGTCAACGGCGCATGGTCGGAAAAGCGCTCGTCCTTGTAGATGGCCACGTTGCGCGCGCGGGCGGCAATGCCGGGTGTGGCGATCTGGTAATCGATCCGCCACCCTACGTTCTTGGCCCAGGCCTGGCCACGGTTGCTCCACCAGGTGTACTGATCAGGGCGATCATCGATGGTACGGAACACGTCCACAAAGCCGCGCTTGTCGAACACGTCGGTCAGCCAGGCGCGTTCTTCGGGCAGGAAGCCCGAATTCTTCATGTTGCCCTTCCAGTTCTTCAGGTCGATTTCCTTGTGCGCGATGTTCCAGTCGCCGCAGATGACGAATTCGCGGCCGGTGGTTTTGTGCTCGTGCATCAGAGCGTCGATCCACGGCCCGAAGCGATCCAGGAAGCGGTACTTGGCCTGCTGGCGCTCGTCGCCGCTGGAGCCCGAGGGCAGGTAGGCGCTGACCACCGACAGGTTCTTCCAGTCGGCGCGGATGATGCGGCCTTCGGGGTCGAATTCTTCGCAACCCAGGCCGATGTTCACGCGCTCGGCGGCGTTACGCAGGTAGATGCCCACGCCGCTGTAGCCCTTTTTCACCGCGTGGTGGAAGTGGCCGGTATAGCCAGGCGGATGACGCAGGTCGTCCGTCAGGTCCGGCTCGGCAATCTTGATTTCCTGAAGGCAAAGTATGTCCGCCGCATGTTTTTCCATCCAAGGTTGCAGGCCCTTGCGGAAGGCGGAGCGGATGCCGTTGAGATTGATCGACGTGATGCGCAGCAAAGCGAAACTCCTGTAGAGCGGCCCTGGGGCCGGAACAATGCCAGGAATTTAACCGACTCGGCGTTGGGGGCAGGGAATAGCCCCGACAACGGATAAAATGCGGGGGTTTGCCATCCACCGGACCCACTCGCATGCCCGCCGCCACCCCCGCCACCCCGACTTCCGCCACGCCGCAAGAATTCGTCCGCTTCGCCCTTGATGAAGGCGTGCTGCGCTTTGGCAGCTTCAAGGTCAAATCAGGTCGGATCAGCCCTTACTTCTTCAATGCCGGCCTGTTCAACAGCGGCCGCGCGGTCGGCAAGCTGGCGCAGTTCTATGCCCAGGCGCTGCTGGATTCCGGCGTGCAGTTCGACATGCTGTTCGGCCCGGCGTACAAGGGCATTCCGTTGGCCACCGCAACGGCGGTAGCGCTGGCGGGCCACCCGGCGATGGACGGCCGCAACGACGTGCCGTTCGCCTACAACCGCAAGGAAGCCAAGGACCACGGCGAAGGCGGCACCCTGGTCGGCGCGCCGCTCAAGGGCAAGGTCGTCATCATCGACGACGTGATCACGGCGGGTACGTCGGTGCGTGAATCAGTGGAAATCATCCGCAACGCGGGCGCCGAACCGGCCGCCGTGCTGATCGCCCTGGACCGTATGGAACGCGCCGGCCCGGACGACGCGCTGTCCCCGCATTCGGCGGTGCAGGACGTGGCCAAGACCTACGGCATTCCGGTGGTGGCGATTGCATCGCTGTCAGACATCATGGGCTTGCTGGAAGACGACGCGTCTTTCGCGGAAAACCGCGATGCGGTGCAGGCGTATCGGACGAAGTACGGGGTGAAGTAAGGCCCTGAACGTAAGTTCGCGAACGACCCGTCGCGGGAGAGGTGGTGCGGCGCGCTACCTCGCTAGCCATAGGCGGCCACGGGTTCCGCGATGCCATGCGTTTGCCCGAATATCGGAATACCGCATGCTCTGGCGGCATCAGCCAACTTGCGGTCAAACGTGGCCAGGCAGCCGCCAGAGCGCATAGCCAACTCAACATACGCCGCATCGTACGCCGTCAACGCGTGCGTCAACGCAATCAGCCTGATGTGGGCCCAGCGATGGGGGATGTGCGCCTTGTCGCTTTCTATGGCAAGGGCCTCAATCTGATTGGCGAACAAGGTGACTTTAGCGGGCGACACGAGTTGCGCGCGTTGCAGCCGTAGCATGCCGTTGGCGACTTCTACTCGCCAGTGTTGAGGAACCAGCAGATCGAAATGATCGACTTCTTCGAACAAATGGCGTGCCAGCATGGCTTCGGTGACGTCGGTGCGGTCGGCAAGCCAAGCCAAGGCGACGGAGGCATCCAGCACCGTGATCATCGTTGATCCTCCTTTATCCAGGCGAGCAACTGTTCGTCTGGCACGCCAGGCACGCGAGGAAAGCGTTTGAGAGCAAGGAGCGCGTCATAGGCGTCCTTGGTCATTGCGGAGTTCGCGGGCCGAATATAAGCCCGCGCCTTGCCGCCTTTCATGATCACGATGCGCGCGCCATTTTGCGCCGCCACAATCAGCGCTTCCAGGCAATCCGCAACCGCTTCCTGCGGCACTTCGATGTAGTCAGACATTGGGGATCTCCGATCAAGAATTGGCCATCCCCATTCTTGGCAAAAGAAAAGGCCGCGGCAATGTGCCGCGGCCCTTTGTCGGACTGATCCCTGTCGTGGCTATCAGCCGCCCAGCTTTTCCTTGAGCAGGTCGTTCACTTGCTGCGGGTTGGCCTTGCCGCGTGCGGCCTTCATGATCTGGCCCACCAGCGAATTGAACGCCTTTTGCTTGCCGGCCCGGTACTCTTCCACGATGGCCGGGTTGGCGGCCAGCACCTCGTCGATCATGGCGCCGATGGCGCCCGTGTCGCTGATCTGCTTCAGGCCGCGTGCGTCGATGATGGCGTCGGCGTCGCCGCCGTTTTCACCGGCCCACATCGCGCCGAAGACTTCGCGCGCGATCTTGTTGGAGATCGTGCCGTCGATGATGCGGCCGATCAGGGCCGCCAGCGCGGGGGCCTGCACGGGCGAATCGGCGATGCTCTTTTCGTCCTTGTTCAGGGCGGCAGCCACTTCGCCCATGACCCAGTTCGCGGCCAGCTTGGCCTGGCCCGCCGGCAGTGCATTCGCCACCGCCTGGAAGTAGGCGGCCAGATCGCGGCTGACCGTGAGTTGGGCGGCGTCGTAGGCGGGCAGGCCGTATTCCGATTCGAAGCGGGCGCGTTGCGCGGCCGGCAGTTCGGGCATGGCGGCGCGCACTTCATCGACCCAGGCGCTGGAGATCACCAGCGTGGGCAGGTCGGGGTCGGGGAAGTAGCGGTAATCGTGCGCGTCTTCCTTGCTGCGCATGCTGCGGGTTTCGTCGCGGTCGGCGTCGTACAGGCGGGTTTCCTGCACGACCGTGCCGCCGTCTTCGATCAGTTCGATCTGGCGGCGTGCTTCGTAGACGATGGCGCGTTCCAGGAAGCGGAACGAGTTGACGTTCTTGATTTCGGTGCGGGTGCCGAATTCCTTCTGGCCGACCGGACGCACGGACACGTTGGCGTCGCAGCGGAACGAACCTTCCTGCATGTTGCCGTCGCAAATGCCCAGCCACACGACCAGGCTGTGCAGCGCGCGAGCGTAGGCCACGGCTTCGGCGGCGGAGCGCATTTCGGGCTCGGTCACGATTTCCAGCAGCGGGGTGCCGGCGCGGTTCAGGTCGATGCCGCTGGCGGGCGAGCCGTTGGCCAGCGTGAAGTCGTCGTGCAGCGACTTGCCGGCGTCTTCTTCCAGGTGGGCGCGCGTCAGGTTGACGGTCTTTTCTTCTTCGCCGACGAAGAACGACAACGATCCACCCACGACGACGGGCAGTTCGTACTGGCTGATCTGGTAGCCCTTGGGCAGGTCGGGGTAGAAGTAGTTCTTGCGCGCAAAGACCGAACGCGGCGCGATGGTGGCGCCCACGGCCAGCCCGAAGCGGATGGCGCGTTCAGCCGCGCCCCGGTTCATGACCGGCAGGCTGCCCGGCAAGGCCAGGTCCACCTCGTTGGCGTGCGTGTTGGGCGCCGCGCCGAATTGCGTGCTGCTGCCCGAAAAAATCTTGGAGTCGGTGGAAAGCTGGGTGTGCGTTTCCAGGCCGATGACGATTTCCCAGTTCATTATCTGTAGTTCCAATCAGTAGTGCCGCGGCTGTGGTGCCAGCGGCGCCGGGCCGCCCCAAGCGCTGGCGGCCCCCTTTGGGGCCAGCAAGCGAAGAGAGCGTCGGGGCATCATCACAGCGGGGACCGCTTGTGCCAGTCCGTTACTTGTTGGTAGCGGTCGGCGATGGCCAGCAGCCTGCCTTCATCGAAGTAGTTGCCGATGATTTGCAGGCCGACAGGACGCTTGCTGTTGTCGCCGCCAAAGCCGCAGGGGATCGACATGGCAGGCAGGCCGGCCAGGCTCACGCCCAGCGTGTAGACGTCGGCCAGCCAGTCGGCGGTGGGGTCGTCGCGGTTGTCGCCGATGTTCTTGGCGACCGACGGCGTGACCGGGCCCATGATGACGTCGCATTGGCCGGCATAGGCGCGCTGGAAATCTTGCGCGATCAGGCGGCGCAGGCGTTGTGCCTGTAAATAATAGGCGTCGTAGTAACCGTGGGACAGCACATAGGTGCCGATCAGGATGCGGCGCTTGACCTCGTCGCCGAAGCCTTCGGCGCGCGAGCGGCTGATCATCTCGTTCAGGTCGCCGTACTGTTCAGTGCGGTGGCCGTAGCGCACGCCGTCGTAGCGGGCCAGGTTGCTGGACGCCTCCGCCGGCGCGATGACGTAATAAGCCGGGATGGCCAGTTCCGTGCGCGGCAGCGACACGGGCACTCGCACGGCGCCCAGCGCTTCGAACTGTGCCAGCGCGGCTTCCACCGCGGCGGCTACATCGGCTGCCAGGCCGGCGCCGAAATATTCTTCCGGCACGCCGATGCGCAGGCCCTTCAGGGGCTGGCTGCCGGCGGCGTCGAACTTTCCTTGCGCGGCGTCGAAGTCGCGACGGACGCGGCCGGGTTCGTTCACGGCGCCATCGCACTTTTCAAGGCTGGTGGCGTCGCGCGGGTCAAAGCCGCTGATGACGTCCAGCAGTTCAAGCAGGTCGCGGCTGCTTTGCGCCAAGGGGCCGGCCTGGTCCAGGCTGGACCCGAAAGCCACCATGCCATAGCGCGACACGGTGCCGTAAGTGGGCTTGATGCCGCTGACGCCGCACAGAGCAGCGGGCTGGCGCACTGAGCCGCCGGTGTCGGTGCCGGTGGTGGCCGCCACCAGACGAGCGGCGACCGCGGCGGCGGAGCCACCCGACGACCCGCCCGGAACGGCGGCGTGATCCCAGGGGTTCTTCACGACGCCGTAGGCGGAATTTTCGTTGCCGGAGCCCATGGCGAATTCGTCGCAGTTGAGCTTGCCGATCGACACGGCGCCGGCCGAACCCAGGCGCTCGACGACGGTGGCGTCGAATGGGCTGACGTAGCCGTCCAGCATCTTGCTGCCCGCGGTGGTACGCCAGCCGCGAGTCACGAAAGCGTCTTTGTGGGCGATGGGCACGCCGGCCAAGGGGCCGGCCGAACCGTCGGCCAGGGCGGCGTCGGCGGCGCGGGCCTGGGCCAGCGTCAATTCAGCGTCAATATGTAAAAAGCAATTCAGGCCGCTGGCCGCATCGGCGGCCGCCAAGGCGCTTTGCGCCAGTTCAACGGCGCTGACCTGGCGTTGGGCGAGGGCCGCGCGCAAGGCGGCGATCCCCTCGAATTGGGTATGCAAGGCAGGTTTTGTCATGGCTTAGTCGAGGACTTTGGGGACCAGGAACAAGCCTTCCTGGGCGTCGGGGGCATTGGCCAGCAGCGCTTCGCGGCGCGCTTCCGAGCTGGTCTCCGTCACGGCGTCTTCACGCAGGCGCAGCACAATGTCCTCATGGGCGGACAGCGGGTGGGCCAGCGGTTCGACGCCCTGGGTGTCGACGGACTGAAGCCGTTCTATCAAGTGGAGAATGCCGTTAAGCTCCGCCTGCGCAAGCGTGCGCTGGTCGGGAGTCAATTCGATCCTGGCCAGCCGGGCAATGCGGGCCACATCTGTGTCATTAAGCGCCATAGGGATTGCAAAATCGATAAGCGAAGGCCGAAGGGCGGGACTGGTCAGTATGCATGCGCCAAACCCGTTACAAAGCTTGAATAGCCTGCATTTATGCGCTATTTCCGGTGAAATTATAAGTTATGATTCACGGTTTAATCGCCGTGATGACAGGCGGACCCGACCTTTTTCGGGCCATACGCCCCCCGGCATGAACCCAATTCCCCCCAGAATTTAGCTGAGCTCCCATGTTCGGATTCCTGCGCAGTTATTTTTCCAGCGATATGGCGATTGACCTCGGTACCGCCAATACGCTGATTTACGTCCGCGGCAAGGGCATTGTGCTCGATGAGCCCTCCGTGGTCGCAATCCGTCATGAAGGCGGGCCTCACGGCAAAAAGATCATCCAGGCCGTCGGCCACGAAGCCAAGCAGATGCTCGGCCGAGTTCCCGGCAACATCGAGGCCATCCGGCCCATGAAGGACGGCGTTATCGCCGACTTCACGGTCACCGAACAGATGCTCAAGCAGTTCATTCGCATGGTGCACCCCCGCAACATGCTGGCGCCCAGCCCGCGGATCATCGTCTGCGTGCCTTGCGGTTCCACCCAGGTTGAACGCCGCGCCATCCGCGAATCGGCCTTGGGCGCGGGCGCGTCCCACGTCTTCCTGATCGAAGAACCCATGGCCGCGGCCATCGGCGCCGGCCTGGCCGTGTCCGACGCCAGCGGTTCCATGGTTGTCGACATCGGCGGCGGCACCACGGAAGTGGCGGTCATCTCGCTGGGCGGCATGGTCTACAAGGGTTCCGTGCGCGTCGGCGGCGACAAGTTCGACGAGGCCATCGTCAACTACATCCGTCGCAACTACGGCATGCTGATCGGTGAACCCACGGCTGAATTGATCAAGAAGGAAATCGGTTCCGCATTCCCGGGTTCCGAAGTCCGCGAGATCGAAGTCAAGGGCCGCAATCTGGCTGAAGGCGTGCCGCGCAGCTTCACGGTCTCGTCCAACGAGATCCTGGAATCGCTGACCGATCCGCTGAACCAGATCGTGTCCGCCGTGAAGATCGCGCTTGAGCAAACCCCGCCCGAACTCGGTGCCGACATCACCGACAAGGGCATTGCCCTGACCGGTGGCGGCGCGCTGCTGCGCGATCTTGATCGCCTGCTCCAGGAAGAAACCGGTTTGCCCGTCGTGGTGGCCGACGACCCCCTGACCTGCGTTGTGCGGGGCTGCGGCGAGGCGCTGGAACACCTTGAGAAACTGGGCGCCATCTTCATCAACGACTAATACCGCCCGCCAGCCCGGAGCCCCGCTTTTTTTCGGCTCCGGCCGCTGCGGGGGCTACGGACGCGGGCGTCCGGGCTGAGATTCATGCAACGACAAGGGACCCCCCCCCTATTCAGGCGCGGCCCACCTGCCGAGGTGCGGCTGGTCGTTCTGGTCGTCCTTGCGTTGGCCTTGATCGTCATGGATTCCCAATGGCGCATGCTGGAACCCGCGCGCCGGACGATTGCCGTGGCGCTGTATCCCTTTCAGCGCGCCGTCATGGCGCCGCGCGATCTGGTCCAGCAGGTCAACGAATGGGTCAACGCGGCCAACCTCATCCGCAGTGAAAACGAAGCCTTGCAGCGCCAGCGCATCGAGCTGGCCCAGGTGGCGTCGCACGCTGCGCAACTGGCCGCCGAAAACGCGCAATTACGCCGCTTGCTTGGCGTGACCGATACCGTGGCGCAATCGGCCGTGGTGGTCGAGGTCATGTACGAACCCACCAACGCCTTCACGCAACGGCTGGTGTTCAACAAGGGCAGCAAGGCCGGGCTGGCGCCGGGCATGCCGGTCATCGACGAAGGCGGCGTGGTCGGCCAGATCGTGCGCGTGACGCCGATGACGGCCGAAGCCGCCCTGGTTACCGACGAGCAGGTGTCCATTCCCGTGCAATTGCTGCGCAACGGCCTGCGCCTGATCGCGTTCGGCGGAAATTCGCCGGGCAAGATGGAAGTTCGTTACCTTGCCGCCAATGCCGACATCAAGGAAGGCGATACTATCGTCACCAGCGGCGTGGGCGGCCTGTTTCCCGCCGGCCTGCCCGTGGCCAAAGTGACTTCGGTCGAACGCGACACCGCGTCGGGGTTCGCCCGCGCCGTATGTGAACCGTTGGCCCATCCCGAACGCTATCGCCACTTTCTGGTTTTGCAGGTGGATGTGGCCCGCGCCGAGTCCAACCGTCAGGAGGTCGATTCCGGTGGATCGGACTAACCAATCGCCGCCCAGGCGCCGCCTGGGAACGCCCAGCAACGTGCATCCCGACCGGCTTTCCGGGCCGGCGCATGGTGTGTTCGTCTGGGGAACATTGTTGCTGGTGTGGCTGGTGTCCTTGCTGCCGTGGCGGCTGTGGCAGGGCGCGCCCGACGTGCTGGTGCTGATCATCGCCTTCTGGTGCGTGCATGAACCGCGCCGCGTTGGTCTCTTCACCGCGTTCTTTTTCGGCTTGCTGATGGATGTGCACGACGCCGGCTTGCTCGGCGAGCACGCCTTGTCCTACACGCTTGTTGCCTATGGCGCCGTGGTGCTGCACCGCCGACTGCAACGGTTTGACCTCTGGAGCCAGGCGATGCACATGCTGCCTGTGTTCTTCGTCGCCCGTTTCCTGACGCAGATCATCCATGCCTGGCTGGCGGGCAAGTGGCCGGGCTGGGACTGGTGCATCAGCGTGGCCATCACGGCCGCCTTGTGGCCGTTGGCGGGCTGGGTCTTGCACCTGCCGCAGCGCGGCGCCGATGACGCCGAATCCTCCTCCGCCTGATGGCGGCGATGCGTGATGTTTGAATTCAAGAAAACCGGCCAGCAGCAAAAGCAGCGATTCCGCATGCGCGCCTGGGTGGGCGGCGTGTTCGCCTTGGTGTGCTTCGGCGTGTTGGTGGGCCGGTTCTGGTATTTGCAGGTTGACCGTTACGAAGGCCTGTCCGAGCGCGCCGACCGCAACCGCATCGCGGTGGTGCCGATTCCGCCGCGGCGCGGCGAGATCCTGGACCGCAATGGCGAAGTCCTGGCGCGCAACTACCGTACCTACACGCTGGAAGTGGTGCCTGCCCACGCCGGCAACATGAACGAGCTGTTCGAGCGCCTGACCGAAGTCGTCTACATCAGCCCGGCGGATCAACGGCGCTTCAAGCGGCGCGCGGCGGAATCCAGCCGCTACGCCAGCCTGCTCTTGCGCAACAATCTGAACGACACCGAGGCCGCCTGGTTCGCCGCGCACGCTTTCCAGTTTCCGGGCGTGGAATTGCGGGCACGCTGGGTGCGTGAATACCCGCAAGGCGTGTCTGCCGCGCACGTGGTGGGTTATATCGGCCGCATCGCCGAGGGCGACAACGAAGAGCTCGAGCGCACCGGCCAGTTGGGCAACTATCGCGGTACCGACGTCATCGGCAAAAAAGGCATCGAAAAGACCTGGGAAGAGCAATTGCATGGCCGCACCGGCCTGGAAGAGGTCGAAGTCACCGCGGGCGGCCGTCCCATGCGTACCCTGCGGCGGATTGACCCGGTGCCAGGGTCGGACATCATGTTGTCGATCGACATGGGCCTGCAGAAGGTGGCCGAAGAAGCCTTTGCGGGACAGCGCGGCGCGCTCGTCGCCATTGACCCGGACACGGGCGAAGTGCTGGCCTTTGTGTCGCAACCGTCATTCGACCCCAATCTGTTCGTGGATGGCATCGATGTCGACAACTGGCGCATGCTGAACGAATCGCCAGACCATCCGCTGATCAACCGCCCGCTTTACGGCACCTACCCCATTGGCTCCACTTACAAGCCCTTCGTTGGTCTGGCCGCGCTGGAGCTGGGCAAGCGCAGCGCCACGGATCGCATCTCGGACCCCGGTTACTACGAATTCGGCGGACAGAAGTTTCGCAACGCGGGCGGCGCGGCCTACGGCATGACCGACATGCACAAGGCCATCGTGGTGTCGTCCGACACCTACTTTTATTCGCTTGGCCCCGAAATCGGCGTCAATGCCCTGCATGACTTCTCCAAGCAGTTCGGTTTTGGCCAGATCACCGGCATCGACCTGGAAGGCGAAAAGCGCGGCGTGTTGCCGTCCACCGACTGGAAGCGCGCGGCCTACAAAGACAAGGATCGCCAGCGCTGGTACGCGGGTGAAACCATTTCAGTGGCCGTGGGCCAGGGCTACAACTCATTCACCCTGCTGCAACTGGCGCAGGGCACCTCGACCCTGGCCAACAATGGGCTGTACCGGCGGCCGCACCTGGTGCACGCGGTGCGTGATTCCCGCACCGGCGTCGCCAAGCCGACGGTGTCCGTGCCCGACTACCGCATTCCGCTCAAACAGGCCAACGTGGACGTGATCAAGAACGCCATGGCTGACGTGGTGCGATCCGGTACGGCGCGCCGCGCGTTCGCCAACGCGCCCTACCAGGCGGCCGGTAAAACCGGCACCGCCCAGGTGTTCAGCCTGCGCGGCGGCCATTACCGCGCCAGCGCCATTGACGAACGCCTGCGCGACCACGCGCTGTTCATGGGCTTCGCCCCGCTGGAGCACCCTCGCATTGCCGTGTCGCTGATTGTCGAGAACGCAGGCTGGGGCGCCAGCGTGGCCGCGCCGGTCGCGCGCAAGGTCTTCGACTACTGGCTGGCCAAAGACCGCCAGGACCAGATCGTGCGGCCCGACCGCGGCGACCCCCTGGCTTCCGTCGAAACCATCACCGACGACGTGGTGCGCCAACAATGAAACGCCTGGGCCTGATCCTGCTACGCATTTTCACGGCGTTCGACTGGCCGCTGCTGGCCATCCTGATGATGTTCGCGGCGCTGGGCCTGACCGTCATGCATTCGGCGGTGGGCGGTACCGACTGGCGATTCGCCGAACAATCGCGCAACTTCATCATCGCGTTCTTCGCCATGTGGACCATGGCGCTGATTCCCCCCAAGTGGTTGATGAAGCTGGCCTTGCCGTTTTACGTGGTGGGCGTGGTGTTGCTGCTGGGCGTGGAGTTCTTTGGCGAAACCAGCAAGGGCGCAACGCGCTGGCTGGACCTGGGTGTCACGCGGATCCAGCCGTCCGAGATGATGAAGATTGCCGTGCCGATGATGCTGGCCTGGTATTTCCAGCGCCACGAAGGCGCCGTGCGCATCCGCGACTTCCTGGCTGCCGCCGCCATGCTGGCCGCGCCCTTTGGACTGATTGTGTTGCAGCCTGACCTGGGCACGGCGCTGCTGGTGTTCGGCGCCGGCTTTTTCGTGATTTATTTCGCGGGCCTGTCCTTCAAGCTCTTGGTGCCCGTCATGCTGGCCGGCATCATCGCCATCGGCACGCTGGTGTACTACGAAGACCAGTTGTGCGAACCGGACGTGAACTGGGTCGTGCTGCACGATTACCAGAAGCACCGCGTTTGCACGCTGCTGAACCCCAGTTCCGATCCGCTCGGCAAGGGCTTCCACACGATCCAATCGATGATTGCGGTGGGGTCGGGGGGCGTGTACGGCAAGGGCTACATGAAGGGCACGCAAACCCATCTGGACTTTATTCCCGAACGCACCACCGACTTCATCTTCGCGGTCTACGCCGAGGAATTCGGCCTGTACGGCGGTATTGCGATCCTGGTGCTGTACGGCCTGATGATGGCGCGCGGCCTGACGATCGCCTCTCGCGCCTCATCGCAGTTCGGCCGGCTGCTGGCCGGCGCGCTGACGATGATGCTATTCATCTACGTGTTCGTGAACGTCGGGATGGTGACGGGCATCCTGCCGGTTGTAGGCGTACCCTTACCGTTCATGAGCTACGGCGGGACCGCGCTATTCACGATGGGCATCGCGTTCGGCATCATGATGAGCATCAGCCGACACCGCTCCACCAAAACCTGACACCGCGCGCCGCGCAGGATGGAGCAGGATGGCGTAGGATGGGTGCAGCGCGCCACCCCCTACCCAAAAAACGCCATCCTCCGTCGCGCGAAACCCATCATCTCCGCAAGCACGAAACCCTTCATCTCCGCCAAGCACGAACCCCATCGTCCCCTACGCGCGCCTCTCCCTCAAGGCAACGCCTCAGGCACCCCCAGCTCCACCGCCAACTTCGTCAACCCGTCCCAGATCCGGCTGTCGAACTCCACCGAATCCGCATTCACTGCCCGGTTCCGGGCTTCATATTCCCCCGGGTACTGCACGGCCTCGACACCCGGTTGCGGCTTGCAGGCGTGCAAATAATCGATGAACGCACCCACCTCCATCGACCGCCAATCCGTGTTGAAGTCCACCTGCGGATCCAGCAGCAGCGCGAACATATTGTTCGTTGCCACGCCGTTGCGCGGGTGATCGGGCTGGATCGTGCCTCCGCCTGACAACACCCCCGCCAGCAGTTCGGCCACCAGGCCCAACGCATAGCCCTTGTGTCCGCCAAAGGGCAGCAGGGCGCCCGGCGGGTCGGCGAACAGCGCGCCGGGGTCCGTCGTGGGGTTGCCGTCGGCGTCGATCAGCGACCCGGGCGGCGCCTGTTCGCCCTTGGCCGCCAGCACCCGCGCTTTGTTCACCGCGATGGAACTCGTCGCCATGTCCACGATGAAGGGCGCGCGTCCACCGGGCAGCGGGCCGGCAAAGCACAGCGGGTTGGTGGTCAGGCAGGCCTGCGCGCCGCCAAACGGCGCCACGGTGGGGGCGCGATTGATCACGTTGGTGAAGGCCAGCAGGATCAGGCCCTTGGCCGCCACCATTTCGCCAAAGTGGCCCATGCGGCCCAGGTGATGGCTGTGGCGCAGGGTCACGATGCACTGCCCGTGTTCCTGCGTGCGCTCGATGGCCTTTTCAATGACCACCTTGCCCACATACTGGCCCAGGCCGTGATGGCCGTCATAGGCCAGCATGGCGCCGCGGTCATTGACCAGCTCGGGGCGGCCGTCCGCCTGCGCCAGCCCCTGCGACAGCACGCGGCGGTAGTTCGTCAGGATGGACAGGCCGTGGCTGGTGTAGCCCACCCGGTCGGACTCGACCAGGTGTTCGGCCACGTCGCGCGCGATGTCTTCCGGCACGCCTTGCGCCATCAGCACGCGGCGGCCGTATTCATTGGCTTGGGCTAAAGAGAGTTTCATGACGCGTTCTCCTTACAGCCAGCCGAGCCAGCGCCAGTAGGTCATGCCCATCAGCAGCATCAGCAGGTAGCCCACGATAGTGACGATGATGCCGACTTTCGCGAACTGCTTGGCGTTGAAGGTTTCCGTGCCCAGGCACACCATGTTCTGCGGGGCATTGATCGGCAGGATGAAGCCGTAGCTGACGACGAAGCCCAGCAGCATCGTCATGCCCAGGCGGCTGAAATCGCCGGGCAGCGTGGCCAGCACCGAGATCAGGATGGGCAGCATCGCCGAGGTCAGCGCGGTGGCGCTGGCAAACCCCAGGTGGATGATGATCAGGAAAGCGGCCAGCACGGCGAAGATGGCCAGAGGCCCAAGATGGTCCAGCCCGGTGTGCGCAACGACCTGGTTGCCCAGCCATTGGCCGGCTTGGGTGGTCAGCAGGGCGGTACCCAGGCTGATGCCCACGCCAAACACAATCACGGTGCCCCATGGAATGCGCGACTGCACGTCTTTCCACGTCATCACGCCAAAGCGCGGCAGCAGCAGCAGGACCAGGCCGAAGTAGGTGGTGGATGTGGTGTCGAACTTGTGCAGCTTGCCTTCGGTTGCCCAGAACAGCAGCAGCATGAGCGATACGCCCATCAGGCGCTTTTGCGCGCTGGTCATCGGGCCCAGTTCAAGCAACGACTTTTCGACCGCTTCCTTGCCCCCGGCGATGCTGTCGCTTTCCGGCGGCAGCAGCTTCAGCACCACCACGATCAGCACGGCCGACATGATCAGCGACCACGGCGCGCCGGCGATCAGCCAGTCCGACCACGCCACGCGCTCGCCCAGCATCTTTTCCATGAAGCCGACGGTCAGCAGGTTTTGCGCGGCGGCGGTCTGGATGCCCACGTTCCAGATGCTGGTGGCTTGCGCCACGATGATCATGATGCCGGCCGCGATGTTCGACCGCTTGTCCACGCCGAAGGCGGCGATGACGCCCATCATGATCGGCACGACCGCTGCGCTGCGCGCGGTGGCGCTGGGCACGACCAGGCTCAGTACGATCGTCACGGCTATACATCCAATCAGGATGCGACGCGTGCTGGTGCCCACCCGCGACAGCGTGACCAGCGCAATGCGCCGGTCCAGCCCGGTGAAGGTCATGGCGGCGGCAATGAACAAGGCGCCGGTGACCAACGCCAGCGCCGAGTTGGCGAAGCCTGTCAGCGCCATGCTGATGGCGGCGGACGTGCCGTACAGCACGTTCGGGTCTTTGATTGTCGGAGCCGTGCCCAGCAGGAAAGCCATCAGCGTCGTGATCATGATCGCGCTGGCTTCGTAAGACACGGCTTCGGTAATCCAGACCACCACGGCGAACGCCAGGATAGCCAGCATGCGGTGGCCCGCAACCGGCAGGTCGGCGGGCAGGGGCATCATCAGCACCCCGATCATCACCAAGACGCCGGCGATGAGTCCGATGGGTATTTTTACTTTCTTGGGGGCTTGCGAGGCAGGGACAGCGACTGGCGCGGTCATATCCATCTCCGGTTGAGGTCAAACCGTCGACACACTTCCCGCGAGCACGGGTTTATTCAATTCGATGTGTCGACGCTACAGGACGATCGTGACGGCATTGAGGAAAACCCGCATTGATGTGGATCAAGCTGATGGAAATCTGGGCTTGAGCAAACCCATCCGGGGCATTATGCTCGACCGCCCTTGTGGGTCGCAAGCAAGGACTGTTGCATGAATGCACACGAATTGTGCCAGCGCCCTGCGGCGTTGGCACCTGATTTCTACTTGAATTCGTTCGTGTTATGCCGCTAATGGGGGGCGTCGCTCAACCCAGGGCCAGGCGCAGTTGCTCATCCAGGTGCAGCGTCGGCGCCACGCGCCAGCCGCTTTGCGCATAGCGCAGCCAGCGGCCCAACACCAGATGCGTCAGCAGGCTGGCATGGGCAGCCACGTTGGCGTCCGCCGGCAAGCCGCCGTCGGTGATGGCAATGCGCAGCGACTGCTTCAACGACGTTTCGATACGGTCATTGATGTGGTTGATGCGCTCTTGCAGCCGGTTGTCTTCCGTGACCAGGGCGTCGCCGGTCAGCACCCGCGTTATGCCTTTGTTGCGCTCGGAAAACGTCAGCAGCATTGCCACGGTCTTGTGCGCTTGCGGCACGCCGTAGGGTTCCACGGTGGCAATCTGATTGACCAGCGTGAAGATGCTGGTTTCGATGAATTCGATCAGCCCTTCGAACATCTGCGCCTTGCTGGCGAAGTGCCGGTACAGCGCGGCTTCCGAAACTTGCAGGCGCGCGGCCAGCGCAGCCGTGGTGATGCGGGATGCGTGCGGTTGCTCCAGCATCTCGGCCAGGGTCTGCAGAATCTGGGTCTTGCGCTCGCCGGGTTTGCTCGCCATGGAAGGGACTGCTCTCGCGCAGGCTTGGACGGTGAAGGGAAGGGGAGGAGCGCGCCGCTATCCCCGCAGGGGACGCCGACGTAACAACAAATCACTGACGGAGTTTACCCGCAAGTCGACATAGGGCGGACGATGCGATTGGCCGCGTGAAAAGGGTGTGCCGGGGTGATACACGTGCACCGTGCGCACGCCCACGCTGCGCGCGCCGCGCAGGTTGGCCAGGGTGTCTTCGACCAGCACGGCGCGGTGGGCGGGCACGCCTTCGCGGGCCAGCACGTAACGCAGCAGCGCGGGCGAGGGCTTGGGCCGGAATTCACCGTGCAGTTGCATGTGTTCGATGGCCCACAGGCTATCGAACTGGTTCAGGATGCCCAGGCGTTCCAGCACGGAACGCGCATAGCGCAGCGGTGCGTTGGTCAGCAGCACCTTGCGGCCGGGCAGGCGGCGCAGCTTGTAGGCCAGCGCCTTTTCGCTGCGCACCAGCGGATTGACGTCGAAGTCGTGGCTGCGATGCAGGAAGTCGTGCGGGTTGACGCCGTGATGGCGCACCATGCCGATCATCGTGGCGCCGTAGCGGTGCCAATACTGCCTGCGCAGATCGTTGGCGGTGTCGACGTCTACATTCAGCGCCTCGGCCACCGCCATGGTCATGCCCAGGTCTATCTTCGGAAAGATGGCATGCGAGGTGTCGTGCAGCGTGTTGTCCAGGTCGAACAGCCACAGGCGTTCGGAAACGCCCGTGGCCACGCGGCGCGAGCGGCGCAGGCGCACCGCCGGTCGCAACAAAAGACGCTGTGCTCGCATCAATGCGAGCTGATCATCGTGCCCACGCCCTGGTCGGTCAGAATTTCCAGCAGCAGGCAGTGCGGCACGCGGCCGTCGACGATGTGCACGGAATTCACGCCGTTCTTGGCGGCATCCAGCGCCGACGAGATCTTGGGCAGCATGCCACCCGAGATGGTGCCGTCGGCGAAGAGTTCGTCGATGGTCTGGGCCGACAGGCTGCGCAGCAACTTGCCCGCCTTGTCCAGCACGCCCGGGGTGTTCGTCAGCATCAACAGCTTTTCGGCGCCCAGCACTTCGGCCATCTTGCCGGCGACGACGTCGGCGTTGATGTTGTAGGCGGTGCCGTCTTCGCCATAGCCAATGGGCGAAATCACGGGAATGAACTGGTCGTCTTGCAGGGCCTTGACCACCGCGGGTTCAACCAGCGTGATGTCGCCCACGAAGCCGATGTCGATGGGTTCGGCGGGGTTGTCCTTGTTGGCCATCAGTTTTTTCTGAGCCTGGATCAAGCCGCCGTCCTTGCCGGTCAGGCCCACGGCCTTGCCGCCGACCTCGTTGATCATCATGACGATGTCTTGCTGGACCTGGCCGCCCAGCACCCATTCAACCACTTCCATGGTTTCGGCATCGGTCACGCGCATGCCCTGGATGAAGGTGCCTTGCTTGCCGATGCGGCGCAGCGCGTCGTCGATCTGCGGACCGCCGCCGTGCACCACCACCGGGTTCAGACCCACCAGCTTGAGCAGCACGACGTCGTGCGCGAAGCTGCGCTGCAAGCGCTCTTCCGTCATGGCGTTGCCGCCGTACTTGACCACGATGGTCTTGCCGTGGAATCGTCGGATATACGGCAGTGCTTCAGACAGCACAGCGGCTTTGACAGCGGGGGACGAAACGGCAGCAGGGTCGGGGGTGTCGGTCATGGCAGCTAAGTCGGCAAATAGATATGAAAAGGTTAGAAAAAATGCCTGCACAACATCGCGTTCGGAACGCGGTAGCGCAAGCATACGACGGATTGTAGTACCCCCGCGTTTCATATGCCTAAAACCCATGTCCATATGCCCGACAAATAAGCGGCATTCAGGTAAATTGGGTGCGTTTTCCAGGCAGCGGAGCCCCGCACAAGGGGGTGAATCCGGCTCGCTGAGACTCAGTCCCCTATTTTCATCCTATAAAAGAGGCAACACATGCGTTTGAACTTCGTCCGGTCTGCCCTGGTGGCATCGGCCTTCCTGGTGGCGGCCCATGCCGCCCATGCAGAAAAAGTGGTGGTGGGCGCGACCCAGGTTCCCCACGCCGAAATCCTGGAAGTGGTGAAACCGCAGTTGGCCAAACAGGGCGTCGAGCTCGACATCACGGTGTTCAGCGATTACGTGCAGCCCAACCTGCAACTGGTGGACAAGCAGCTGGACGCCAACTTCTTCCAGCACAAGCCGTACCTGGATTCCTTCAACAAAGACCGCAAGGCCACGTTGGTGCCGGTGGCGCTGGTCCACGTTGAACCCTTTGGCGGCTATTCCAAGAAGATCAAGAGCCTGGCCGAGCTCAAGGACGGCGCCACGGTCGCCATCCCGAACGACCCGTCCAACGGCGGCCGCGCGCTGGTGCTGCTGCAAAAGCAGGGTGTGATCAAGCTGAAGGACCCGGCCAACATTCTGGCCACCGCGGCCGATGTGGTCGACAACCCCAAGAAGCTGAAATTCCGCGAACTGGAAGCCGCGATGCTGCCGCGCGCGCTGGACGACGTGGACTTGGCCTTGATCAACACCAACTACGCGCTGGAAGCCGGCCTGGTCCCCACGAAGGACGCGCTGTTCATCGAGGGTGCTGATTCGCCCTACGCCAACATTCTGGTTACCCGGTCGGACAACAAGGATGCAGCCGGCATCAAGAAGCTGGTTGACGCGCTGCACTCGCCCGAGGTGAAGAAATTCATCCAGGAAAAGTACAAGGGCGCGGTCATTCCGGCGTTCTGAGTGTTGCAGGCCCGTTTGATCGGGTAGGCCCGCCGATTCAGCCGGGCAAAAACAAAACCGCCCATCGGGCGGTTTTGTTTTGGGAGGCGGGGAGCAAGACTCAGCGCAATCAGCCTGCCGCCAGCGCCTTTTCCACCGTGGCGTGGAATTCGGCCACGTCGTATTCACCCAGATAGCGCTTGATGATGTGCCCCTGCTTGTCGATCAGGAAGGCGGTGGGGGTGAGCCGGATGTCGCCGAACGCGCGCGCGATCTCGCCCTTGGTGTCCAACGCCACCGGGAAAGGCAGCTTGCGCTGCTCGGCGAAGTTCAGCACGTAATTGGGCGGGTCATAGTCCATGGCGACCGCCACGGCCTCGTAGCCCTTCGCGGCGTATTCCTTGTAGGCCGCGATGGTTTCCGGCATCTGCTTCACGCAAGTGACGCAGCTGGTCGCCCAGAACTTGACCAGCACCACCTTGCCCCGCAAGTCCTGCATTGAAAAGGTTTTGCCTTCCAGCGTGGTGAAAGTGACGTCAGGCGCGGTTTGGGCAGGGCGCCAGACGAACCAGGCGCCAATGCCAACCGCCACCAGGACGGCCAGGGCTACGATGGCTTTTTTCATTTGATGGGCATCGCTTCTACGCCGTTGCCGGTGCCGGCCCCGCCGTCGGTGGGCGCAGCACCCGCGCCGCTTTCGATGGGCGCCTTGGTTTCCGTGGAGTTTTCCCGGGTGCTGCTGTTGGACAGCCGGATCGCTTCTTCGCGGCTGATGGTCTCGAAGAGTTTAACCACCTTGACCACGCCGCCGACATCCGCCGCGGCGTTGGCGGCATAGTCGCCTTCGGCCTGGGTCACCTTGCCCATCAGATAGACCACGCTGTGGTCGGTCGTCAGCGCGATGGTGCCGGACGGCACGTACTTGGTATTGATCAGCGCGGTCTTGACCTTGGACGTCAGCCATGTGTCGTTCGAACGTGTGCCGAACGAGGCGATGGGGCCGACGTTCAACTGGTTGATGACCTGTTTGACGTTTTCGATGCCTTGGGCAATGGTGGTCGCTTCGGCTTTGGCTTGCTCGGTGGGCACGTCGCCCGTCAGCAGCAGGTGGCCGCCATACGCCATGGCATTGACGCGGGCCGTGTCGCCCAGCTTTTGCGAGATCTGGCTTTGCGCCTTGAAGGCGATGTTCTGGTCTTCAAGCTGGATGCCGGAGGTGCGGCGGTCGGTGATGACGACCGCCGTGGTGGCGGCAGCGCCGCCCACGATCAGTGGCGCGCAGGCCGACAGCGACAGGGCGGCGGTGGACAGCGCCGCGGCGAGCATCAGGGGGCGAACTGCGGTTCTGACGTCAGAAATCATTCGGTGTCTCCAAGCAGAAGAGCGTCGATGCCATCGCACAGCGCGTGCAGCAGCAGAATATGGACTTCCTGGATCCGCATGGTGCGGTCGCTGGGAACACATAGATGGACGTCCATGGGCGTGATGAGTTCCCCCATGACGCCGCCGCCCTTGCCCGTGAGGGCCAGTACGTGCATTTCGCGGGCGCTGGCGGCTTCCATGGCGCGCACCACGTTGGGCGAATTACCGCTGGTTGAAATGGCCACCAGCACGTCGCCCGCCTGGCCGAAGGCATTGACCTGGCGTTCATAGATTTCGTCAAAGCCGTAGTCGTTACCGACGGCGGTGAGAATCGAGGTGTCGGTATTGAGCGCGATGCCCGCCAGCGGCAGGCGTTCGCGTTCGAAGCGGCCCACCAGTTCGGCGATGAAATGCTGCGCATCGGCGGCCGAGCCACCGTTGCCGCAAGCCAGAATCTTGCCGTTGTTCGCCAGGGCGCCGAACAGCACGTCGACCGCCACTGCCAGCGGTTCCGCCAGGACGTTCATACTTTGTTCGCACGCAGCCATGGCGTCGCGAAAGTGCGACGTCATACGAGAGGTCATATCCATGGGCGCGATTATCTCACGGGGCCGTCGCGCCGTTCTGTCCATGCGTAACGACTGTGCGGCAGCGGGTTACGGACGTGTCCGGACCCTGCAAGCGCCGCCGGCTACGGCAGCACAAAGGCGGCACGCAGCCATTGCGGCTCGCCAGCGTCGAAGACCACGGCATCAAAGCGGGCCGGGGGCGCCACCCCCTGCCAATGCCGCCGAGCCAGTTCCGGCAACCAGTGCGCGGCGGCGCGTGCCAGCCGCGCCTGTTTGTCGCGGCCGATGCTTGCCGCCGCGCCGCCATAGTGGCTGTGCGCGCGGGCACGGACTTCAACGAAGACCAGCGTGTTGCCATCGCGCATGACCAGATCGATCTCGCCCGCGCGCGTTTGCAGGTTGCGCGCCAGCAGCACCAGCCCGTGAGCCACCAGCAAGCGCAGCGCGGCGTCTTCGTGGTGATCACCCCGGCGCTGCATGGGTGAGCGGCGCACCGGCGTGTCGCCAGGCGCGGCCGGCCGCCGGATGCGTCGTCGCCGCTTGTCCGCGCGGCGGCGGGCAAGCAGCGCCAGTTCGCAGGCCAGGCGCAAGGTGTCGTCCGTCATGCAGGCTCCGAAGATGGCAGGGATTGGCGGCTACACTGACATGGTTTTTCGTGTCAGTAGGCTGCAATGAATCAAAATGTCTCACCCTCGCCCGCCGGCGATGCCTGGAGCCGCGTGGCCGACCGCGTGGCGGGGCAGCATTGGCCCGCGTCCACGCTGTACGTCGTGGCCACGCCAATCGGCAACCTGGGCGACCTGGGGCTGCGGGCCTGGCATGCCCTGCAACGCGCCGACGTGATCGCCGCCGAAGACACGCGCGCCAGCCGCACCTTGCTGGATGCCTGGGGCGTCAGCACGCCGCTCATGGCCGCGCATCGCCACAATGAAGCCACCGCCGCCCAGGCCATCTGTGAACGCCTGGCCCAAGGCCAGCGCGTGGCGCTGGTGTCGGATGCGGGTGCGCCCGCCGTCAGCGACCCCGGCGCGCGCGTGGTGCGCGCTGTGCGCGACGCCGGCTTCGCGGTGGTGCCCGTGCCGGGGCCTAGCGCTGTCATTGCGGCGCTGATGGGCAGCGGCGTGACCACCGACGAAAATCCCGCCTATGCCTTTGCCGGCTTCCCGCCATCCAAGGCCGTGGCCCGCCAGCGCTGGCTGCGTTCGTGGTGCGCCTTGCCCGCCCCTGTGGTGATGTTCGAATCCCCCCACCGGCTGGCCGCCACCATTGCGGATCTGCTGGAAGTCTGCGGCCCCGACCGGCAACTGACCGTGGCGCGCGAGCTCACCAAGCGCTTTGAAGAAATCGCGACGCTCACGCTGGGCGAAGCGGCGGCCTGGCTGGCTGCCGACTCGCACCGCGAGCAGGGTGAATTCGTGCTGATCGCGCATGCCGCCGTCGCGCAGGAAATCGACGCGGACGCCGACCCGCGTACCGATGTGTTGTTGGACGCACTGTTGGAGTCGCTGTCGGTGCGCGACGCCGCGCGCGTCGCCGCCAAGGTCACGGGCCAGCCGCGTGACGTGTTGTACAACCGGGCGCTGTCGCGCAAGAAATCGGCGGAGTAAGCCATGGCGTACCCCACAATCGTGTCAAAAAAGCCCGCCGATCCGCTGGAATCCCTGACATACCGCGATATGCCCACCCCGTTAGGTGAGTTGCGCCTGGTCGCCAGCCCGAAAGGCTTGCGTGGCGCCTGGTTCACCGACCAAGAATCGCTGCCGTCGCCTGAAGGCTGGACGCACACGGACGCCGATCCCATCCTGGAGCAGGCGCGTCGCGAACTGGACGAATGGTTCGCGGGCAAGCGCCGCGCTTTCGACGTGGCCCTGGATCCCGTCGGCACCGCGTTCCAGCACAAGGTCTGGCAGTCACTGTGCGCACTGGATTTTGGCAAGCTTGCCAGCTATGGCGATCTGGCCCGCAACGTGGGGCGGCCCAAGGGCGCGCAGGCGGTCGGCGGCGCGGTCGGCCGCAACCCCATCATCATCATCATTCCGTGCCACCGCGTGATTGGCGCCGATACCTCGCTGACGGGGTTTGGCGGCGGGCTCCCGCGCAAGCAGGCGCTGTTGGCCCACGAGGGCAACCGCTATGTCAGCCGCAACCCGCGCGCGCGCCGCGTCTGCGACGGGCAAGCCGAGCTGCCCTGGTAAAGCAGCGTCGGTAAGCCCGAAAGCGCCCGCGTTTACTGCGTGGCGATGCTGGGCAGGATGCCGATGCGGTCCGACACGACCGGCACTGCGTTCAACGCGCTCTGGCGGTCGGGGTACGGACCGATCCTGACCCGGTACAGGTTGTTCGATTGCTCAACCTGGGCAGGCGGCGCGCCCACCGCGTTCAGTTGCGGATTGATGCGGGCAACCAGTGATTGCGCGTTGCCCGCCTGGCTGAATGCACCCACTTGCAGATAGACATTGCCAAGGCCGGTTGCCGGCGTCTGGCGTACCGGCGCCGAACCCGCGGCGGGGCCTGGCAAGGGTTCAGCCGTCAACGCTACTGGCGCGGCGCTCAACGGCGCCTGGACGGGCAGCGAGCCAGTGGCGGAATCGGGTTCCGGCGCGGGCGCCGTTGGCGTTCCTTGCGAGGCCAGGCGACGGATCTCTTCCTGCGGAATGCTCTCCACCACGACCTGGCCGCTGCCGGGTCCGATGATGCCCAGCTTGTACGCGGCCACGTAAGACAAATCCATGATGCGGTCGCTGTGGAAAGGCCCGCGGTCGTTCACGCGCACGATGATGGTCTTGCCGTTGACCAGGCTGGTGACGCGTGCATAGCTGGGAAGCGGCAACGTGGTGTGGGCCGCCGTCATGGCGTACATGTCGTAAGACTCGCCAATGGACGTGGAATTGCCGTGGAACTTCTTGCCATACCAGGAGGCGATGCCGCGCTGCTTGTACGGTTGCCCGCTGGTGTCCGGCACGTAGCGCTTGCCGAAGACCACGTAAGGCCGGTTGGCGCCGCTGGCGTAGGGTTCGATGCGGGGCACCGCGTCGGGCACCTGGTCCAGGTTCGACGGCGGGTTGGCGTCCGGGCCATCATCCTTGTAGTACCCGCCGCCCTTTTTGCCGCCACCGGTGGAAGAGCAGCCCGCCACGGCAATGGCCAGCAGCAGCATCAGGATCAGGTGTAGCGGGCGAGGCAGGATCATGCGGGTTCGGTGGGCAGTTGGTTTCGGTGGCGCACCAGCAAGGGATCGTGGTGGGCGAAGCGCAGCGCCAATTGCTCCACCACATACACCGAGCGATGCTGGCCGCCCGTGCACCCGATGGCTACGGTCAGGTAGTTGCGGGTGTCTTGCGTGTACTGCGGCAACCAGCGGTTCAGGAAGCCGGCGATGTCGTCCACCATCTGCCCCACTTGCTCGTAACCGGCCAGCCAGGTGGCAACCGGCTCATCACGCCCGGTCAGCGGCCGCAGGTTGCGGTCGTAGTGGGGGTTGGGCAGGCAGCGCACGTCAAACACCAGATCGGCGTCGCCGGGCACGCCGCGCTTGTAGGCAAAGGATTCGAAGGTCAGCACCAGCGGCGCGCGGTCGGCCTGGATCAGGTCGCGGATCCAGGCGCGCAATTGGCCTGGCGTCAGGTCAGAGGTGTCGATCACATGTTCCTGCTCGCGCAGCGGCGCCAGCAGTTCACGTTCCAATGCAATGCAGTCGGCCAGCGACGGCGGCGTGCCGCCGCGTTGCAGGCGATCGGTCAGCGGGTGGCGGCGGCGCGATTCGGAGTAGCGCTGAACCAGTGTTGAGGTGTTGGCGTCCAGGAAGACCACGCGCAGGCTGGTGCCCATGGCGCGCAAGGCGGTAACCACATCAGGCAGTTCGGCCAGTTCGCCGGGCGATCGCACGTCGATGGCCACGGCCACGCGCTCCAGGCCTTCGTCGCGCGCGTTGGCGATGAATTCGGCCAGGAAGCGCACCGGCAAGTTGTCGACGCAGGTGTAGCTGGCATCCTCAAGCATGCGCAAGGCAACGGATTTTCCCGAGCCAGAGATACCGGTGACAAGGACGACTTTCAACATGGACATGATTGTGGCACGCTTTTCCAGGACGATGCAGGCGGGATGGCATCTGATATGGCCGTAAATTGAGAATCTGCGCCTGTACCCTTTCTTGCCCCGTCGCGTAAGCTTACGGACCGGATACTTGATCGATTCACTGACCAGCCCCGACGTCATGCTTTCGGGGATAGGAATTCGACCTAGATGTTAGCGCTCATTTCCTTTCGTAGTGTTTCACTGCCGCGGTTTGGGGCGATTTTCTCCGTATTGGCGGCAGGCGTTATTGTCTTTGCAACAAGCGTCGCGCAGGCACAGCCGACGGCGCTGCGGCCCGACACCATGGCGGCTCGCGTCGCGGCCTGTACTGCCTGCCATGGTGCGCAGGGCCGGGCTGGCGCTGACGGGTACTACCCCCGCCTGGCCGGCAAGCCACAGGAATACCTGTACCACCAGTTGCTGAATTTCCGTGACGGTCGCCGCCAGTACCGGCCCATGTCGCATCTGCTGGCCGGCCTGCCCGACGATTACCTGCGTGAGATGGCCGCGTATTTCTCCCAACAGCACGTGCCTTATCCGTCGCCCGCGCGCGCGGACGTCTCGCGCGCCACGCTGGAAGCTGGCCGCGCGCTGGCCTTGCAGGGCGATGCGGCGCGCGGCCTTCCCGCCTGTGCGTCCTGTCACGGCGCCGCGCTCAGCGGCTTGATGCCCGCCATTCCTGGCCTGCTGGGCTTGCCGCGCGACTACATCGGTTCACAGATCGGCAGTTGGAAGACAGGGCTGCGCCGTGCCGCCGCGCCCGACTGCATGGCCGATATCGCCGACAAGCTCACGCCTGCCGATATCGGCGCCCTGGCGGCATGGCTCTCGTCCCAGCCTATTACCGAGCCCTATGCGCCTGAAAGCGCGGGATCGCTGCGCTTGCCCGCGGAATGCGGCAGCCAGGCGCAACGCTGATCGGGGCCACCATGAAACTGCTGCAGAAAATCCTGTCTTTTGTGCTGTTGGCGCTGATCGCCACGGTGGCTGTCCTGTATTGGCTGGGTACGCGTGACGACACCAGTACGGGGCCTGCCGCCACAGCGGACACCGGCACGCTGGTTGAGCGTGGCCGCTATCTGGCGCAGGCCGGCAACTGCATGGCCTGCCACACCAGCCGAGGCGGCAAAGTGCTGGCGGGCGGCACGCCCATCCCGACGCCATTTGGCACGGTGTACGGTCCGAACATCACGCCTGATGAAAAAACGGGCATTGGCGCCTGGACCGCTGACGACTTCTGGCAAGCGCTGCACAACGGCAAGTCCAAGGACGGCACGCTGCTGTATCCGGCCTTCCCCTACACCGAGTACACCCGTATCACGCGGGCCGATGCCGACGCCCTGTACGCCTACCTGCGCAGCGTGCCGCCGGTCAACCAGCCCAACCGCGCGCCCGACATGGCGTTCCCCTACGACCAGCGCGCCTTGCTGGCCGCCTGGCGCGCGCTGTATTTCAAGCCGGGCGTCCAAGAGTCCGACGCGGGGCAATCGGTGCAATGGAACCGAGGCCGCTATCTGGTTGAAGGCGTGGGGCACTGCGCCGCCTGCCATACGCCCCGCAACAGCCTGGGGGCCACGCGGTCGTCCGATGCGTTCATCGGCGGCATCATTCCCGTGCTGGATTGGTATGCGCCGCCGCTCACCAACGATATGCAGACCGGCATGGGCCGCTGGACGGCGGCAGACATCGCCGCTTTGCTCAAGACCGGCATCTCGGCGCATTCCACCGCCAGCGGCCCGATGGCTGAAGTGGTGCTGGGCAGTACGCAGCACCTGACGGACGACGACGCGCTGGCGATTGGCGTGTACATCAAGTCCTTGCCGGCGACACCTCCCTCCACGCCACGGTCCACGGCGGCGGCCGCGCCTGCGGCCATGGAACTGGGCAGCAAGATCTATGGCCAGCATTGCGCGCAGTGCCATCAGCCGCAAGGCCAGGGCAGTGGCACGGCGTGGCCGGCGTTGGCGGGCAATCCGACGGTGACGGCGCCGTCACCGGTCAACGCCATACGCATGGTGCTGGATGGCGGCTACGCACCCGCTACGGCCGCCAACCCCCGACCGCATGGCATGCCGCCGTTTGGCCAGATGCTGAACGACAGCGACATTGCCATGCTGGTGTCCTACATCCGCAATAGCTGGGGCAACGAAGCGGGCGGCGTCACCGCGCTTGAGGTCAAGCGGGCGCGGGCGTCGTCCACGCTGAACTAAACATGGCTAGCGCGGCGCGGTCGACCGCGCGCGGGCCTGATGCTGATGCGCCAGGTCACCCAGCACGCGGATCGCGTCTTCATGCGAGGAATCCCAGGGATGGCCGTAGTTCAGGCGCACGGCGCTTGCGAATTGGCTGCTGGCCGAAAAAATCGGCCCCGGCGCCACGCTGACGCCGCGCGCCAGGGCGTCGCGATGCAACGCCAGCGCGTCCACCTCCGCGGGTAGTTCCACCCACAAAAAGAAGCCGCCTTGCGGGCGAGTCACGCGCGTGCCCGCGGGAAATGCATGGGCAATCGCATCAGCCATGCGGGCTTGTTGCGCGTGCAGGGTTTGACGCAGCCGGCGCAGGTGGCGGTCGTAGCCGCCTTGTTCCAGGTATGCGGCGATGGCGCCTTGCGCCGGGCCCGAAGCCGATAGCGTGGATGACAATTTCAAGCGCTGCACGCGCCGCGCGTATCGGCCAGCTGACGCCCAGCCGATACGGTAGCCAGGCGCCAGGCATTTGGAAAAAGATGAGCAATGCAGCACCAGCCCATCTTTGTCGTAGGCCTTGGCCGGCACGGGCCGCACAGCGCCGTAATACAGTTCGCCGTACACGTCGTCTTCTATCAGCGGGATGTCGTGGCGGCGCAATAACTCCACAAGTTGCCGCTTCTTGTCTTCCGGCATCAGGCTGCCCAGCGGGTTCTGGAATTGCGTCATCAGCCAGCAAGCCTTCGGTGAGTGCCGCTTGATGGCAGACGCCATGGCGTCCAGGTCCACGCCGGTGCGCGGATGGGTGGGCACTTCCAATGCCTTGAGACCCAGGCGCTCCAGCGCCTGCAAGGCGCCGTAGAACGTGGGTGCTTCAACCAGCACGACGTCGCCGGGCTCGGTGACCGCCTGCAGGCAAAGGTTCAAGGCTTCCAGCGCGCCGTTGGTGACGACAATGTCGCTGGCGGGCACGTTCATGCCGCCGATCAGGTAACGCAGGGCGATCTGGCGGCGCAGCCCCGGGCTGCCCGGGCTCAGGTCTTCAACCGTGTCCAGCGGATCCTGGCGTTTCAGGTGCGCGGCCATGGCGTGGGCCAGGCGCGGCAGCGGGAACAGCAGTGGAGAAGGAAAGGCGGATCCCAGCGGCGTCACGTCGCGGTTGCGCACGGAGTCCAGGATATCGAAGATGCGCTCGCTGATGGCGAGCTCGGTGGATTCGCCGCCAGGGCTGGACGCGCCGGGTTCCGGCGGCAGTGATTCGACCGGGGCGTGGACGTAGTAGCCCGAGCGTGGTTGGGCGCGGATCAGGCCGCGCGCTTCAAGCAGGTAATAGGCCTGGAATACCGTCGAGGGGCTGACGCCTCGCGTCGTGCAGGCGTGGCGCACGGAAGGCAGTTTGTCGCCAACACGCAGAACGCCGTCGCGGATCGATTTGGCGATCTCGTCGGCCAGGGTTTCGTACAGGCTCACGATGCCGCAAGGCGACGTGCGTTCACTTGCTGCTTTGGAGAATAGCCATGGCCTGGCGTTCCATGAACTCGCCCAGCGTATCGATGCCGCGCAGCTTCAGTATGGTGTTGCGCACGGCGGCTTCCACCAGCACGGCCAGATTGCGGCCGGCTGCCACTTGCAGCATCACCTTGCGCACGGGCAGGCCCAGCATGTCTTGTGTGATGTCTTGCAGCGGCAGGCGTTCGAACTTGTCTTGCGCGGTGGCGCGCACCAGGTGCACGATCAGCTTCAGGCGCATCTTCCGGCGTACCGAGGTCTCGCCGAAGATGGTGCGGATATCAAGCAGGCCCAGCCCGCGAACTTCCAGCAGGTTCTGCAGCAGTTGGGGGCAGTGGCCTTCGATCATGTTGGGCGCCGTGCGTGAGAACTCCACGGCGTCGTCGGCCACCAGGCCATGCCCGCGTGAAATCAGTTCCAGCGCCAGCTCGCTTTTGCCCAGCCCCGATTCGCCGGTAATCAGCACGCCCAGGCCCAGCACGTCCAGGAACACGCCATGCACGGTGGTGGTGGGCGCCAGCTTCTTGCCCAGGTAGATGCGCAGCAGGTCAATCAGCTGCGCGGCGGCTACCGGCGTGGACAGCAGCGGCACCTGGTGCTGGTCGCATTGGTCCACGAGATCTTGCGGGGGCGTCAGGCCATCGGCCAGCAGAATGGCGGGCACGCCGCCGATCAGCAGCTCGTCCATGTGGTGCATGCGGCGGCGCAAGTCGAAGCGGGTGTAGTACGCCAGCTCTTCCTGCCCGAATACCTGGATGCGCGACGGGTGGATCAGGTTCAAGTGACCGACCAGGTCGGCGGCCGCCATGCCGTCATCGGGAATGGCGCGGTCGGCGGCGCCTTGGCCGGATATCCAGTTAAAAGGGATTTTG
Source organism: Achromobacter sp. JD-1 (assembly GCF_038594925.1). Lineage (NCBI taxonomy): Bacteria > Pseudomonadati > Pseudomonadota > Betaproteobacteria > Burkholderiales > Alcaligenaceae > Achromobacter > Achromobacter sp. JD-1. Next base: position 335,944 of record NZ_JBCGCS010000003.1, read on the forward strand.
TCGGCGTTGTCGTCGACGAGTTCCTGCACCGTTAGCATGGCTGCGTGTCCGCGAGGGTCAGAGTTTGCCGGTCGTGAGCATTTTGTGGACGATGGCGGCATCAGGCTCAGTGGCCAGCGCCTCGCGCAATGCCTTGTTCGACATCAACTGCGCAAGTTCGGCCAGGATATCCAGATGCTGCTGAGTGGCTGTTTCCGGCACCAGCAGGCACAGCAGCATCGACACTGGCTGCCCGTCGGGCGCGTCGAACGAAATTGGCTGGGCCAGGCGGATGAATGCCGCCAGCGCCTGTTCCAATCCTTTCACGCGGCCATGCGGAACGGCCACGCCCTGCCCAAGGGCAGTGGAGCCAAGACGTTCCCGGGCAAACAGGCTGTCGAACACGAGCGCGCGTGCCAAGCCATGGTTGTTTTCAAAAAGAAGGCCAGCTTGTTCGAACGCCCGTTTCTTGCTCGTTGCGAGCATATCGAGCACGACGTTGCCGGCGGGTAGGATGCGCGACAAATGATTCATCGGATCATTATATGGTTATATGACGCAGTGCAATAAATTGGCCCGGCGCCGCGCCCATGGGATGGGCGTCAGGCGTTGCGGCAAGAGCGACAGCATAGTCTGATCACGGCGCATTGTGGGCTTTCCGGCATCCGGGCCAACCCGGGGGGCACGGGTTTTGGTCGCAAACACGCAAAAAGGCGCGACGCACGGACCTGGGGCCAATGAATGCCGGAATTTCGGGGACAAATCTATGGGGCTAGGGCGGAGGGGAAATGCGGAGGGGGAGAACTGCGGAGGGGAACTGCGGGGAGCTTTGCCGATGCCCCGGCTGGACTTGCGTCTAGCGGGACACCGGGACTTAGGCAGGATTTTTACAATCGCTGTTTAGCGTATCGCTCAGAGCGAGTGATCATGAAGCGCGTTACTGCTGGGGTGGCGAAAGGTTCGCCGCTTGCCGCTTCACGGACTCCGCTGAGTGACTTCGTACCTTGTCCTTGTGCTTGATGACCTGACGGTCGACTTTGTCAGCAAGAAGGTCTATGGCTGCATAGAGATTTTCATCGGTTGCTTCACAATGAATGTCCTTACCGCTTAGACGCATGGTGATTTCGGCTCTATGCCGCAGGGGCTCTACCGAGAGCATGACCTGGGTATCGATGACGTGATCGAAATGCCGCAGCACTCGCGCCAGTTTGTTCATGACATATTCCCGGATTGCCGGGGTGACGTCGAGGTGACGACCGCAGATGCTCAGGTTCATAGTGTGCTCTCCTTCTAAAAGAGAAAAAATGGTTGCGCGAAATGCGCGGTGAGGTCGTTAGGCGTTCTCCTTGATTGGGTGGCTACGTTTAGTACTAGTGTATAGACTCGGGCCGATAAAACAAGCTGACCTACCGCAAGAACATGGCATTTTTATGGCGGAGCCCCTAGGGCGTATTTGCCCTTGTCCCCAGAGGGAACTAGGGGTCTTCCCCAGGTGCCGGTTTACATGCGGAAGTGCTCGCCCAGATACACGCGGCGCACGGCCGGATCGCCCACGATTTCGTCGGGGTGGCCGTCGGTCAGCACCTTGCCTTCGCTGATGATGTAGGCGCGGTCGCAGATGCCCAGCGTTTCGCGCACGTTGTGGTCGGTGATCAGCACGCCGATGCCACGGCCCTTCAAGAAGCGCACGATGCGCTGGATTTCAATGACGGCGATGGGGTCCACGCCGGCGAAGGGTTCGTCCAGCAGGATGAAGCGCGGGCTGGTGGCCAGGGCGCGCGCGATTTCCACGCGGCGGCGTTCGCCACCCGACAGCGAAATCGCGGCATTGCTGCGGATATGGCCGATCTGCAGCTCTTCCAGCAGGGCCTCCATCTGCTCATTGATCTTGGGCGTGGAAAGCGGACGGCCATCGGCCCCCACTTGCAGCTCAAGCACGGCGCGGATGTTCTGTTCGACCGTCAGGCGGCGGAACACGGAAGCGTCCTGGGGCAGATACGACAGGCCCATGCGCGCGCGCTTGTGGATCGGCATTGCGGTGATGACGGCGCCGTCGATTTCGATGCGCCCCGCGTCCGCGGGCACCAGGCCCACAATCATGTAGAAGCTGGTGGTCTTGCCGGCGCCGTTGGGGCCAAGCAGTCCCACGACTTCGCCACTGACCACGGACAGGGACACGTCCTGCACCACGGTCCGGCCGTTATAGGTCTTGCGCAAACCGGTTGCGCGCAGGCTGCCCTGCTTGACCCCGGAGGGGGCGGAGGTGACGGGGGTCGGCACAGAAGGTTGGTTCATCGTGGCTGCGAGTGGTGTTGCGTGGGGGACGCTTTTAGCGTCCTTTCTTGGCGGCTTGCTGCTTGCGGCATTCGGCCACGGCGGCATCGGACTTGGCGCGCGGTTCGGCAACCGAACGCACGCGGCCGCCCGCCGCGGCGGAGTTGGGGCCGCCCTGGGCTTCGTAGGTGCCCGTTTTTTCGTTGTAGCGTATCCGTTCGCCGCGAATCGTGTCGAACGGTTTGCCACAGACGTAACGGACCACGACCGCCTGTCCGATCAGGTCAAACGTGCTTTTCGTGCCATCGTATTCGGCGCGCAAGCCCTTGCCTTCGATAAGCTCAAAGGTTTCGGGGCGCTCCTGGCGGATGGTCACGACCTTGCCCTTGTTGGCGGTGGCCGTGCCGTATTGGCCGCCTTGGGCATCTTCGTGCATTTCCAGCGTGTCGGAGGTCAGCGTCATCAGGCCGCGCGTCATGTTGACGTTGCCGGTGAACACGCTTTGCTTCTTCACGTCGTCGTAATGCAGCGTGTCCGACAGGATCAGTGTGCTGGGCTCTTCGGCCGGCTTGGCCTCGGGTTCCGCCGCGTAGGCGGGTGCAAGCACCGAGGCCGACAGCAGGACGGCGCCCAGCAGGCGGGTCGTCGGGGCAAGGAGAGTCCGAAAGTCGGTCATGGTTTCTTTTGGTCAGTGTTGTTGGCGGGAATCTCGGTGCGGCGCTGTTGCCTGCCTTCGGAACCGGCAATTTCAACATCCGTCGACGCGGATACCTGCAATTGGCGCGTTTTGTTGTTGTAGTGCATGCCCTTGCCATTCATCCGCGAACGGCCCTTGAGGACTTCAGCGGGCAGGTCGGTGTAGACGACGTCTTCGTCGGGCAGGATGATCAACTGCTGGCTGCGCACGTCCAGCACGTCATTGTTGGCGTCGGGCTGGCGGTGCACGTGGGCGTCGCCATTCATGACGATGCGCTTGCCGCCTTGTTCCATGACGGCCGTTTTCGATACGCCTACCGTGACAGGATTGTCTTCACGCTGGCCCACCGCGCGCGGCGCGGTGATGTGATACGAATCGTCGTCGGGGAAGTGTTCCGCGTATTCGCCCTCCAGCCGGTTGATCGGGCGGCCGGTGGGGTCGGTGCGCAGCATGACGAAATCGCGTGACCACGCATCCATCTCGTGGGTGACGCGGCGGGGCGGGTCCACCTGGATGGCCCGCTGCGCGTAATCGGCGGCCCACCATGAACTGGTGACCAGCACCAGCAGCAGGAACAACGCGATCAGGGAAGGAAAACGTTCTTTCATCAGTGTCGCCGCCAGGGCGTGTCGGGGTTCGGGGCCGTCATTGGATGGCGCCGGGGCCTAACAGGCCCGGCGCGGCCAGGAACGCGCCCAGGCGCCCTTGGGAAGCCAAGAGCAGGTCGCAGCATTCGCGCACCGCGCCGCTGCCGCCGGGCTGCGTGGAAATCCAATGCGCCGCCTGGCTGACATAGCCGGGTGCGTTAGGCACGCTGGCCGAAAAGCCGGCGCGCTGCATGGCCGGCAGGTCGATGATGTCATCGCCCATATAGCCGGTTTGATTCAGTTGGACACCGGCGCGCTGCGCAAGTTCGGCCAGCGCCGAACCTTTATCGCGTACGCCCTGCACCACTTCCGAGATGCCCAGTTCGGCAGCCCGCCGCGCCACGATGGGGCCGGACCGGCCCGTCATCAGCGCCACCGTCAAGCCGCCTTCCATCAAGAGGCGCAAGCCGTGGCCGTCCAGGGCGTGGAAGCGCTTTTGCAATTCGCCACCTTCGCCGTAGTAGAGGCTGCCGTCGGTCAGCACGCCGTCCACGTCGAACACCATCAGGCGCACGGCGGCGGCGCGATCGCGCACGGTGGCGGGAATGCGGGCCAGGACCAGCGCTTCGGCCGGGTGAGTCACGGAAGCAGGAAGAGTCATAGTCATACCACTTTAGCGGCCATCAGATCATGCATATGCAAGGCGCCCAGCAGCGCGCCGTCGGCGTCCAGCACCAGCATCTGGCTGAGCCGCAGCTCGTCCATGTGCTGAGCGGCCTCGGCGGCCAGCGCATCGGGGGAAATGCTGCGCGGCGACCGGGTCATGCCGGCCTCCACGGTCAAGCTTCGGATATCGCCGTGCCGGGCGATCAGGCGGCGCAGGTCGCCATCAGTGAAGATGCCCAGCGGCCGGCGCTGCGCGTCGGTCACGACCGTCATGCCCATGCCCTTGTCGGACATGACTTCCAGCGCCTGCGATACGGGGGTGCCGGCCAGCACGATAGGCAGGGCATTGCCCTGGCGCATGACGTCGCGCACGTGGGTCAGCAAGCGGCGGCCCAGCGCGCCGCCGGGATGGGATCGCGCGAAATCCTGGGGGCCGAATCCGCGGGCTTCCAGGCAGGCGACCGCCAGTGCATCGCCCAGGGCCAATGCGGCCGTGGTGCTGGCCGTGGGCGCCAGGTTCAGCGGGCAGGCTTCCTGCGCCACGCTGGCGTCCAGGTGCACATCGGCCAGCAGGGCGAGTTCGGATTGCGGGTTGCCCGTAATTGCCACCAGTTTGGCGCCCATGCGCCGAGCCACGGGCAGGATGGTCAGCAGTTCCTGGCCCGCACCCGAGTACGACACAGCAATCACCACATCATCTTGCGTGATCATGCCCAGATCGCCGTGCACGGCTTCCGCGGCGTGCACAAAGAAAGCGGGCGTGCCGGTCGAGGCGAACGTGGCGGCAATCTTGCGTGCAATGTGCCCGGTCTTGCCAATGCCCGTGACCACGACGCGGCCCTGGCAGGCCAACAGCAAGGCGACGGCCTGGGTGAATGAGTCGTCCAGGCGTGCGGCCAAGTCCAGCAGACCCTGACTTTCGACTTGCAACGTTCTGCGTGCAGATGCCAGCGCGGCATCGGACGATGTGATGGGATGATCAGTCATTCAGGGATTTTAATATCAGTGGGCGGGTTTGCCCCGGGCAGGGGCGTATGGCATCCTGGCGGCTCTTTTCAATGGCTTTCAAATTCTTCTATCCCGGCCCACTCCATGTCCAGCATCTCCAGCCCCGTTCTTGGCACGCCCCTGTCTCCCCTGGCCACCCGAGTCATGTTGCTCGGCTCCGGCGAATTGGGCAAAGAGGTCATCATTGCCCTGCAGAGACTGGGCGTGGAAGTCATTGCGGTGGATCGTTATGCCGACGCGCCGGGCCATCAGGTGGCGCACCGCGCGCATGTGGTCTCCATGACCGACGCGGACGCCCTGAAGAAGATCATCGAGCAGGAACGACCGCACGTTATTGTCCCTGAAATCGAAGCCATTGCCACCAGTTTGCTGGTGGAACTGGAAGCGGCGGGCGTGGCCCGCGTGACGCCGACCGCCCGGGCCGCCCAATTGACCATGAACCGCGAGGGCATCCGGCGCCTGGCGGCCGAGACGCTGGGACTGCCCACGTCCCCCTATCATTTTGTGGACACGGAAGAAGAATTGCGCGCCGCCATTGACGGCGGCATCGGCTATCCCTGCGTCATCAAGCCGGTGATGTCGTCGTCCGGCAAGGGCCAGTCCGTGATCAAAAGCGCCGATGACGTGGCGCAATCGTGGCGCTACGCCCAGGAAGGCGGGCGGGTAGGCGGCGGCCGCGCCATCGTTGAAGGCTTCATCCGTTTCGACTACGAAATCACGCTGCTGACGGTGCGCGCCCGGGGTGCGGACGGCACGGTTGAAACCCGTTATTGCGAACCCATCGGCCACAAGCAGGTTGATGGCGACTACGTGGAAAGCTGGCAGCCTCACCCCATGTCGCCCGCCGCGTTGGCGCGCGCCCGGGAAATCGCCCTGGCCGTCACGTCCGACCTGGGCGGCCTGGGCATCTTTGGCGTGGAACTGTTCGTGGCAGGCGACCAGGTGTGGTTCTCGGAAGTCAGCCCGCGTCCGCACGACACCGGCATGGTCACCATGATCACCCAGGCCCAGAACGAATTCGAACTGCACGCGCGGGCCTTGCTTGGCCTGCCGGTCGACACCAGCCTGCGCCAGCCGGGCGCCAGCAGCGTCATCTATGGCGGCGTGGACGCCGCCGCCGTGTCGTTTCATAACGTGGCCGAAGCGCTGGCCGAACCTGGCACCGACATCCGCCTGTTCGGCAAGCCGGAATCCTTCGTCAAGCGCCGCATGGGCGTGGGCCTGGCCGTGGCCGAAGACGTGGCCGCCGCCCGCGCCAAGGCCAAGCGCGTTTCCGCCGCCGTCGCCGTCAAGGCGGGCTGACCTGCCCAATTGAATCCCGCAGGGGCTTTTGTCCCTGTTTACAGCCACCGTGCCTTCGGGTCCGGTGGCTGTTTGCTGTTTGCGACACTATTTGCGCTGATGAACAGTTTGTTCGATAATTTCAGAAATTTCTGGAAGCGGTGTAACGTTATTTGTCAGTGACGCCGCCATATAGTTTCTCTGGCGTCGATCACTTCATGTTCCTTACCCCGCAAAACGAGCGTTTCATCCTGCACTTCGGCGAAATGGGCAGCCGTTGGGGCGTGAACCGCACGGTGGGCCAGATCTACGCCCTGTTGTTTTTGCATCCAGAACCGCTGAATGCGGACGAAATCGCCGAGACGCTGGGATTTTCGCGCTCTAACGTCAGCCTGGGGCTGAAAGAGTTGCAGTCTTGGCGCCTGGTCAAACTGGTCCATCAAGTGGGCGACCGCCGCGACTACTTCGAGACGCCCAAAGACGTCTGGGAAATCTTCCGCATCCTGATGGAAGAAAAGCGCCGACGCGAAATCGATCCCACCCTGACCTTGCTGCGCGACACCCTGCTGGAATCGCCTTCAGGGCCCAATGACGCTTACGCGCAACAACGCATGACCGAAATGCTGGAGCTTATTGAACTGTCTTCCGGATGGTTCGATGAGGTTCAACGCCTGCCCCCGGAGACCTTGCAAAAGCTCATGCGACTGGGTTCGCAAGTGCAAAAGGTGCTGGGCTTCGCCGGCAAACTGCGGGGCAAGGACTGAGTTGCCATGCGCCCCGAATTTTTCAGGAAACCGCTATGAAGTTGTATCCATCGCCCTTAAGATGGCGCCAGAGTCGGCCTGGGAACCATGCCGGTTGCCGCGGTGTCTCGACTGCTTGGGAGCGCCCCAATGATTGATCTCGACGTCGTCAACCTGTCGCGATTCCAGTTTGCCGCGACCGCGCTTTACCATTTCTTGTTCGTCCCTCTCACGCTTGGCCTGTCGTTCATGCTGGCCATCATGGAAAGCGTGTACGTCATGACCGGCCGCCCCATCTGGAAACGGATGACCATGTTCTGGGGCACGCTGTTCGGCATCAACTTCGCGCTGGGTGTGGCCACCGGCGTGGTGATGGAATTCCAGTTCGGCATGAACTGGTCCTACTACAGTCACTACGTTGGCGATATTTTCGGCGCGCCGCTTGCGCTGGAAGGGCTGATGGCCTTCTTCCTGGAAGCCACCTTCGTCGGCCTGTTCTTCTTCGGCTGGAATCGCATGTCGAAGGTCAGTCACCTGGTGGTGACCTGGCTGGTGGCGTTCGGCACCAACTTCTCGGCTTTGTGGATCCTGATCGCCAACGGCTGGATGCAGAACCCGGTGGGCGCCATCTTCAATCCCGACACCATGCGCATGGAGATGACCGACTTCGCTTCGGTGATCTTTAACCCGGTGGCGCAGGCGAAGTTCGTGCACACGGTCAGCGCCGGCTACGTCGCGGGCGCCATGTTCGTGATGTCGATCAGCGCCTGGTATCTGCTGAAGGGCCGCCATACCGACCTGGCCAAGCGCTCGATGGCGGTGGCTGCCAGCTTCGGTCTGGCCGGCGCCTTGTCGGTGGTGGTGCTGGGTGACGAAAGCGGTTACCTCACCACCGAGCATCAGAAGATGAAGATCGCGGCCATGGAGTCCATGTGGGAGACCGAGCCCGCGCCCGCGTCCTTCAACCTGTTCGCCATTCCCAACCAGGCCGAGCGCAAGAACGACTTCGCCATCGAGATCCCGTACGTCATGGGCATCATCGGCACCCGGTCGCTCACCACGCCGCTCTTGGGTATCAACGACCTGATCCTGCGCGCCGAAAACCGTATCCGTGACGGCATGGTGGCATATGACGCCTTGCAGAAGATCCGCGCCAATCCCAAGGATGTGGACGCGCGCATGGTCTTCGACAAGACCTGGCCTGACCTGGGCTATGCGCTGCTGGTCAAGCGCTACCAGGACGACATGAGCAAGGTCACCGAGGCCGACATCAAGCAGGCCGCGATCGACACCGTGCCAAATGTGGCGCCGCTATTCTGGGCGTTCCGCATCATGGTGGCGGTGGGCATGTACCTGATCCTGTTCTTCGGCGTGGCCTTCTGGCTGGCCTCGCGCGGGCGTCTGGACAGCCGTCCGGGCCTGTTGAAGGTGGCGCTGTGGAGCCTGCCGCTGCCCTGGGTCGCCATTGAAAGCGGCTGGTTCGTGGCCGAGTACGGCCGCCAACCCTGGGTGATCGAAGGGGTGCTGCCGACGTATTACGCGGCATCCGGCCTGACCATCACCGACCTGGCAATCAGCCTGGCCATCTTCCTGGTGCTCTACACCATTCTGCTGATCATCGGCGTGAAGGTCATGTTGCACGCCATCAAGGCGGGTCCGAAATCCGATGGGCCGGTGGCGGGCAACGCCGCCGCCGATCCTGTGCGCGCCGCCGTGCGCGCCTAAGGGGAGAGAAGCAGATGGATACCCTTATTCCTTTCGACTATGGCACCTTGCGGGTGATCTGGTGGGTGCTGCTGGGCGCCTTGCTCATCGGTTTCGCCGTGATGGACGGCTTTGACCTGGGGGTGGCCGCCTTGCTGCCCGTCGTGGCCAAGACCGACGCCGAACGCCGCATCGTCATCAACGTTGTCGGCCCGGTATGGGAAGGCAACCAGGTCTGGCTGATCACGGCGGGCGGCGCCATCTTCGCCGCCTGGCCCTTGCTGTACGCCGCGTCATTCTCCGGCTTCTACCTGGCGATGATGCTGGTGCTGATTGCGCTGATCCTGCGTCCCGTGGGCTTCAAGTACCGCAGCAAGATGGAAGGCACGCGCTGGCGCAACCGCTGGGACGCCGTGTTGTGTTTTTCGGGCGTGGTGGCTTCGCTGGTGTTTGGCGTCGCCATGGGCAACATCATCCTGGGCGTGCCGTTCACGTTCGACCCGGTGACGCTGCGGCCCATCTATGAAGGGCATTTCTATCAGCTCTTCGCACCGTTCGCTTTGCTGGCCGGCGTGCTCAGCGTGGTGATGCTGGCCATGCACGGCGCGGTGCTGCTGGCCTGGCGCACGGACGACCCCGTGTCGTCCCGCGCGCGCAACTGGGGCCGGCTGGCGGGTTTGCTGACTGCCGCGCTGTTCGTTGCCGGCGGTTTCTGGGTTGCCGGCGGCATTGGCGGGCACACCATTACCAGCGCGGTCAACGCGGGTGGGCCGTCCGACCCCATGCTCAAGACCGTGGCGGTGCAGACCGGCGCCTGGATGGCCAACTACACCACCTGGCCCTTGATGTGGATCGCGCCCGCGCTGGGCGTGGGCGGCGCGCTGTTGGTGGTGCTGCTCTTGACCGTGCGCGCGAATATGCTGGCCTTTCTGTCGTCGGCGCTGTCGATCACGGGGGTGATTCTGACGGTGGGCTTTGCGCTGTTCCCGTTCGTCATGCCGTCGTCGACCAAGCCGCAGGCCGGCCTGACCATCTGGGACGGATCGTCCAGCCATCTGACGCTGTGGATCATGGTGATCGCCGTGGCCGTCTTCCTGCCGATCGTCACGCTGTACACCGCCTGGGTGTATCGCGTGATGCGCGGCAAGGTCACCCATGAATCCGTGGGCGACACGCCCAACTCATACTAAAAGGAGTCCAATCCATGTGGTATTTCTCGTGGATACTCGGTCTGGGTTTGGCGTGTGCCTTCGCCATCCTGAATGCAATGTGGTTCGAGCTGCGCGAAGGTCATACCCATGACCCGCGCGCCAGCCGTGACGACGAGTGAGCAGCGGCGCTAGCAGCCTAGAGCACGATCCTTCGGCCAGTTTGCAGAAACCGCCGCGCGAGCAGTCGCGGTGGTTGATGGCGCTTGCCAAGGCGGCCAGGCTTCCCTTGATGCTGGCGGGCGCCGCCCCGCTGGTCAGCGGCGCCTTGCTGGTGGTTCAGGCGTGGTTATTGGCCAGTGTGCTGGATGCGGCAATCGTGCGCGATGTGCCGCGCCAGGAATTGCTGGCCAGCATTGTGGGCATTGCCGCCTTGATGCTGCTGCGCGCCACCATTACCTGGGCGGGCGAGCGGGCGGGTGCGGACGCCGCCGAACGCATCAAGCGCCATGTGCGCCAGTCGTTGTTCGCGCGCATGGTCGCCAAGGGGCCGTACTGGAGCCGGGGCAAGGCGTCTGGCGAACTGGCCAGCGCGGTGGTGGATCAAGTTGAAGCGCTGGACGGCTTCTTTGCCAAGTACCTGCCCGCCATGGCGGCCGCCGCGATGTTGCCGGTGGCGTTTTCGGTACTGCTGCTGCCGGTGGATGTCATCGCCGGGCTGGTGCTGCTGATCACGGCGCCCTTGATTCCCCTTTTCATGGCCCTGGTCGGGTGGGGCGCGCAAGGCGCCAGCCGCCGACATCTACGTGCGTTTGCTCGCCTGTCTGGCTTCTTCGCGGACCGTCTGCGTGGCTTGTCCACGTTAAAGCTCTATGGCCGTGCCGACGCCGAAGCGGCGTCTGTTGTGGCGGCCAGCGATGCGTTGCGTCAGCGCACGATGTCGGTGCTGCGCATTGCCTTCCTGTCGTCAGCCGTGCTGGAGTTCTTTGCGGCCTTGGGCGTGGCGGGAGTGGCCGTTTACATCGGCCTGACGTACCTTGGCTTCCTGGATGTGCGTTGGTCGCCGCTGACCTTGCAGGCGGGCCTGTTCTGCCTGTTGATGGCGCCGGAGGTCTATGCGCCGTTGCGCCAGTTCGCGGCGCACTATCACGACCGCGCCACGGCGCTGGCCGCCGTGACGCAGATCGCCGTGTTGTTCGATGGCTTGCCGCAAGAAGATGCCGCCACTCCCTTGCACCCGGATACCGCCCGCATGGTGGCAGCGTCTGGGGGCGCGAGTCTGGCGGTCTCGGGCTTGACCGTGCTGGCCCCGGGTCGTGCGCAAGCCGTGTTGTCCGATGCCGCGCTGACGTTGGCGCCCGGCGAGCACGTGGCGCTGATGGGCCCCAGCGGTATCGGCAAGTCCACATTGATCGAAGCGCTTGCCCGCCTGCGCCCCAGCCAGGGCGATATCCGTATCGACGACCAGCCCTTGACGGACTGGGACGAAGCCGCGTTGCGCAGCCGGGTGGCCTTGATCGGTCAGACGCCGCAACTGCTGGCGGGCTCCATCGCCGACAACATCAGGTTGGGCTGTGCTGACGCATCCGACGCCGACGTGCAGGAAGCCGCGCGACGGGCCTGCGTGCTGGAGTTCGCGGCGGCGCTACCGCAAGGCCTGGATACGCTGCTGGGTAGCCGGGGGCAGGGCTTGTCGGGCGGGCAGGCGCAACGCGTAGCGCTGGCGCGCCTGTTCCTGCGCGACCCCGGCCTGATCCTGCTGGACGAGCCCACCGCGCATCTGGACGAGGCGACCCAGGCGCGGCTGCTGGATGAAATCCTCGCATTTTCCGTGGGCCGCACCTTGCTGCTGGCGACGCATTCGGCCGCGGTCGCGGCGCGTCTGGGTCGAGTATGGCGGGTGGTGGACGGAAAAGTGGAAGACGTATGAAAAACCTGTTGTTGCTCTTGCCTCTGTATGCACGCCGTAAAAGCGGGCTTTTGCTCGCATTGTTCTGCGCGCTGGCAACGGTGGCGGCGGGTGTTGGGTTGCTGGGTGTTTCCGGTTGGTTCCTCACCGGCGCCGCGCTGGCGGGCGCGGGCGGTGTCTTCAATCTGTTTGCGCCGTCCGCGCTGGTGCGCGGGCTGTCCTTCCTGCGTATCGTGTCCCGTTACGCGGATCGCGTGGTGGGCCATTCCGCTACCTTGCGTCTGCTGGCGGACTTGCGCGCCACGGTGTTCGGCGCCTTGATCCGTTTGACGCCTCGCCAACTGGCGCGCTATCGAAACGGCGATCTGGTCGCGCGCATGACGGGCGACGTCGATGCCTTGGATACGGTGTTCCTGTTTGTGCTGGCGCCTTTGGCAACGGCGGTGCTGGCCGGTGCGGTGCTGACCGCGGTGTTGGGCATGTGGGTGCCTGCCGCCGCGCTGGCGTTCGCGCTGGCACTGCTGACCGCCTGCGTGTTGGTGCCCCTGTGGCTGCTGCGCGCCGCGCGCAAGCCAGGCGCGGCTGCGCAGGAAAGCGCGGCGGGATTGCGCGCGGCAACCCTGGATGCAGTGGACGGCCACGCGGACATGGTGGCGTTACACGCGCAAGCGCAGACGGCCGAGTATTTTGAACGTTTGTGCGAGGCCAGCGCGCTGGCTCGCCGCAGCCAGGCGCGCGTTGCCGCAAGGGGACAGTGGTTCTTGCAGGTGGCCGCGGGCGTGTCGGTGCTGGCATTGCTGTGGTTCGGTTTGGGCACGCACGAAGCGGGCGACATCGAAGGGCCGGTGCTGGTGGGGCTGCTGCTGGCGGTCATCGGTATTTTTGAAGTGGCGGGGCCGATCATGCGGGGCGCATCCCGCATGGGTTCCGCCATGACGGCGGCGGCACGCATCCGCGAGGTGACGCAGGCGCAGCCCGACATGCTCGACCCGACCGCGCCACGCCCCTTGCCGGCCAGCGGTGCGCTGGAGCTGGACGGCGTGAGCTTTCGCTACCCCGCTCGGTCGGCGGGGGCCAGCCCGACGGTGCTGGATGGTATCGACCTGCGGGTGGAATTCGGCGAGCGCGTGGCGATCCTGGGCGCCAGCGGGGCGGGCAAGTCCACCTTGTTGCACTTGATTCTGCGCTTGGAAGACCCGCACGCCGGGCAGGTGCGCTTTGGCGGCTGCGATGCGCGCGCCTGTACGCAAGGTGACTGGCATCGGCGTATTGCCTTGCTGTCGCAGGATGCGCCCGTGTTTCTGGGCACGTTGCGCACCAATTTGCTGATTGGTGACGCCACAGCCGACGACGCGGCGTTGTGGCGTGCGTTGGACGCCGCCCGTCTGGGCGATTTCGTGCGCGCGTTGCCGGAAGGACTGGACACCTGGGCAGGAGAAACGGGGTCGCAGTTGTCGGCGGGGCAGGCGCGCCGCCTGTGCCTGGCGCGCGCATTGCTGTCACCAGCTGCCGTTATCGTGCTGGACGAGCCGACTGCCGGGTTGGATGCCGTTGCCGAGGCCGACTTCTTGAGCGACCTGGAGCGCGCGGTGCAGGGACGCACCGTGGTGCTGGCCACGCACGCGGCGCTGCCGCCCGGCGCGGTGGACCGTTGCCTGCAATTGCGCAATGGACGATTACATGACGTGTCATCGCGGGCGGCAATCCTGGCTTAAGCGCGGTGGCAAGGTTATAGTTCGCCTTGCTTCAATTCTTCAGGCCCGCCTTTCATGCAGACCGACAACGCCGAGGCCATCCGGCGCACCATCCGCAGCGTTCCGGACTGGCCCCAACCCGGTGTCACTTTCCGCGACATCACGCCCGTCCTGCAGGACCCGCGGGCGTTCCGGGTTCTGATCGATCTGTTCGTTTACCGCTATATGCGCCAACGCCTAGACCTGGTGGCGGGTGTGGACGCGCGCGGTTTCATCGTGGGCAGCGTGCTGGCCTATGAGCTCAACCTGGGTTTCGTGCCGGTGCGCAAAAAGGGCAAGCTGCCTTTCCGTACCGTGGCCGAGGAATATTCGCTGGAATACGGCAACGCGGCGGTTGAGATGCACACGGATTCCGTGCGCACCGGTCAGCGCGTACTGCTGGTCGATGATTTGATCGCCACGGGCGGCACGATGCTGGCCGCGATCAAGCTGCTGCAACGCCTGGGCGCGAATGTCGTGGAGGCTGCCGCGATCATTGATCTGCCTGATCTGGGCGGGTCAGCGAAAGTGGCGGCGACGGGTACGCCGCTGTTTACGGTTTGCCAGTATGGGGCGGATACGCCTTAGGGGGTGCTGTTCGCGGCGGGTTGATGGGTTTCGCGCGAACCTCGGTGGGGTTCTTGGCGCGGGTTTCTCGCGCTGCACCCATCCTACGAGTTGCCGTTTATTTGCCGTTGCTTGATGGGTTTCGCGTGGATTGGGGTGGGGTTCTTGGCGGCGGATGTCTCGCGCTGCACGCAGCCTACGGTTGTCGGTAGGATGGGTGTGGCGCGCGATGGTGTGCATTAGGAATGCAATGCTGATCGCGCGAACCCATCAGGCGACCGTCGCGTTGTGGGTGAATTTGCCAGGTGTTCATCGCTGCGGTGTGGCTGAATTTTTGTTTGTTCAGCGGCTGCTTGATGGGTTTCGCGCGAATTGCGGTGGGGTGCTTGGCGGCGGATTCCTCGCGCTGCACCCATCCTACGAGTTGCCGTTTATTTGTCGTTGCTTGATGGGGTTCGCGTGGATGGGGTGGGGGCTTGGCGTGGATCTCTCGCGCTGCACGCAGCCTACGGTTGTTGGTAGGATGGGTGTGGCGCGCGATGGTGTGCATTGGGAATGCAATGCTGATCGCGCGAACCCATCAGGCGACCGTCGCGTTGTGGGTGAATTTGCCAGGTGTTCATCGCTGCGGTGTGGCTGAATTTTTGTTTGTTCAGCGGCTGCTTGATGGGTTTCGCGCGAATTGCGGTGGGGTGCTTGGCGGCGGATTCCTCGCGCTGCACCCATCCTACGAATCGGACAGCCTCGGTTGGATGAAATCCAGGAACGCCTTGGTTTTTGCGGGCAGCATGCGCGAGGGCAGCAGGGCGAATAGCGGCAGGGGCGTCAGGCTCCAATCGGGCAGCACGCGCACCAGGCCCGCTTGATTGATGGCGCGTTCCATCGCGTCGAATACCAGCAGCGGCGTAATGCCCAAGCCCTGGCCGGCCAGGCGTCCCAGCATGCCTACATTGTTCGCCGACAACCTGCCCGACACTTGCACGCGCTCTACCTTGTCGCCGGAATGCAGCATCCAGAACGACGATTCTTCGCGCATCGTGGGGCGCAGGCATTCGTGGTGGGCCAGGTCCGCGGGCACGCGCGGTTCACCATAGCGCGCCAGATACTCCGGCGACGCATACAACTGGTGCGCCATCAGCACGATCTTGCGCGAAATCAGGCTGGAATCGGGCTGCTGTCCGAAGCGCAGAACCAAATCGAACGGATTGCTGATCGGGTCGATCGGACGCATGCTCAGATCGAAATCGCATTCGATGTCGGGGTGCTGTTCGCGAAACTCGCGTATGACGGCGGGCAGGAACAATTGCGCCAGGCTGGTCGGCAGCGAAATACGCAAACGCCCTTTGGGCTGCACCGCCATGTCCAGCAATTGGTCATGCGCAATGCGCGCTTCCTCGACGATGTGCCGGCAGCGCTCGAAATAGATGGCGCCGGCTTCGGTCAGATCGATTTTGCGCGTGCTGCGGTTCAGCAGCCGCATTCCGACGCTGCGTTCCAGTTCACTGACGCGGCGCGAGAGCGTGGATGTCGGAATATTCAGGGCTTCGGCGGCGTGGCTGAAATTCTTGCGCTTGGCGACTTCGACAAAGAGCGCGATGTCGTTAAGCTGGATATCCATGGGGCCTCAAATCTCTAAATTCCATTTCTGGCAGGTTTGTATGATAAATGGATTTATTGTCCCGCCAGCGAAAATGTCTATTCCCGCCTGAGGAACATCGGCGCCCCTGCGGCACCCAGCCTGGGTTTTGCGTCCATTCTTGCGGCAAGCTGAAACCCTGCAAGGATTGCGGCGCTTCGCCATACCCTGCATTGCGCAAAGATCGCGCAAATTTCTTCCACATTTGGCCGATATGGCCGGTAATTGTCCCGTTTGTGAAAATATGTTCGCCAAAATAAGGGTTTTTACTAGGCTCGAAACCCCAGATACTTCGTCCCAGCAATCAAACAGTCACAAAGCCGTTGCCATTCTGGCAGCAGACGCTGTGCAAGGTTTAGGATGGAGTCATCACAATGAAAGCACTAGCAAGCGCACTTATGGTCACCGCAACCCTGGTTGGCATGTCCGCCGCCCACGCCGATGGCAAGACGCGTGAGCAGGTTCAGCAAGAACTGCAAGCCGCCAAGGCCGCCGGCCAGGTCACGTTTGGTGAACTGGATTACCCGCCCGCCACGGTGCAGCAAACCAGCCTGACGCGCGCTCAGGTCCAACAAGAACTACAAGCCGCGAAGATCGCCGGCCAAGTCACTTCCGCCGAACTGGACTACCCGCCAAAGGCTGCCGTGTCGCAAGCCGGCGGCAAGACGCGCGAACAAGTGCGCCAGGAATTGGCCGAAGCCAAGGCCAGCGGCGAATACACCTTTGGTGAACTCGACTACCCGCCCCAGGGCAAGTAAGGCTGCAAGCCAGGCCTGGCTATTCAGCTTGGCGCCTACACCCGGATGGTCACGAAACCCCTTGAGACGCCAAGGGGTTTTTTTGTCCTCGTCGAAGCAAGGGTGGCCGCGATGGCGTGGTGATTGTGGGGCGACACTGTGGTGTTTACGCCGCAACACTGTACGCAGCCACCAACAACTGCTGTCGAGAATTCTTGTGCCGTGACGCTACCGCGCCTTGCACCCCTCTCAATAGCGAGCAAACATTCGTATTTGTTTTCAAGGCGTTAAAGAGAACCTGCGGAGAGCCAGCCGGTCTTTTGACATGTCAGCCGACTGTCATTATCCCAACCGTGGAAAGTAGTTCGTCGAAATCCGTGTTACTTCAAGTTGCATCAGGATGGACACTGGATTTAGTGCAGACGCCGCTTGCGGATTGCAGCGGCACGCAGAGCCCCGTCACCTGGACGGCGCGACTGCGCATGCCTTTATCTCGCCATTTTGGGGACTTACATGAAGAAGACGCTATTGGCCGTTGCGTTGCTGGCAGGCTTTGCCAGCGCCGCGCAAGCCGCTGACTCCGTGACGCTGTACGGGTTGATCGACGCGGGTATCGGCTACGAGCAAGTGAAATTCAATGGGGTGAAGCAAAGCCGCGTCGGCGGCGTGCAGGGCGTAAGCAGCGGCTCGCGTTTCGGCCTGCGCGGCACGGAAGATCTGGGCGACGGCTTGCGCGCCGTGTTCACCCTGGAAGGCGGCTTCGGCCCCATGAACGGCAAGTCGGCCCAGAACGGCCGCCTGTTCGGCCGCCAGGCCACCGTGGGCCTGGACAGCGATTCCTGGGGCCGTCTGGAATTCGGTCGTCAGACGAACCTGGCGTCGAAGTACTTCGGTTCGATCGACCCGTTCTCCACGAGCTACAACACCGCCAACATGGGCACCACGTTCGGCAGCGCCAACACGATGCGCCTGGACAACATGGTGCTGTACCAAACCCCCAGCCTGGGCGGCTTCAAGGCCGGTGTCGGCTATTCGTTCAGCGCCGACGACACCGTTAGCGACACCACGCAGACCGGCTTTGCCACGGGTGACAACAACCGCGTGCTGACGGTTGGCATGCAGTACGTGAATGGCCCCTTGAACCTGGCCGCGGCCTATGACCGCTTCGACCCGACCAACGACCGCGTTGGCGGCAAGAGCGCGGCTCGCATCCAGGAATACATCATCGGCGGTTCGTACGACTTTGAAGTCGTGAAGCTGGCGGCCGCATTTGGCCAGACCCGCGACGGCTGGTTCGTGGGCCAGAACATGGGCACCACGCCGGAAGGCATGAACACGCTGGGTTCGTTCAAGCTGGCCGACGGCTTTCGCGCCAACTCGTACATGATTGGCGCCACCGTGCCTTTGGGCCGCCACGCCGTGTTCGGTTCCTGGCAGCGCGCCACCGCCGGCAACGACAAACTGACCGGCGATGACGCCACGTTCAACGTCTACAGCCTGGGCTACACCTACGACTTCACCAAGCGCACCAATCTGTACGCCTACGCGTCTTATGGCGACAACTACGCGTTCCAGCACGACGCGCGCGACACCGCCGTTGCTGTCGGCATGCGCCACCGTTTCTAAGCAACGGGGCGTCTGACCGGACCTTGCTGAATGCGTGGCTTATCTCCGTAGGCCGCCGAGTGACAGCACCCCCCCCGCCTGGGTCCGGTCGGGCGCATTCGATGCCCAGAAGGGAAGGGCCTCCATCAGGAGGCCCTCTCGCATTCCGGCGCCGTGTTGTCTACAGGAACAGCTTGTAGGCCGGGTTCTCGGTTTCGTTCCAATGCGGGTAGCCCAGTTCGGCCACAAACGTGCGGAACTGCTTCTTGTCCGTGGGCGGCACCTGGATGCCGATCAGGATGCGCCCATAGTCCGCGCCTTGGTTCCGGTAGTGGAACAGGCTGATGTTCCAGTCCGGGTTCATCGCGTTCAGAAAGCGCATCAGCGCGCCGGGACGTTCCGGGAACTCAAAGCGATACAGCAGTTCGTTGCGCGCCAGCGCTGAACGCCCGCCCACCATGTGGCGCAAGTGCGTCTTGGCCATTTCGTCGTGGGTCAAGTCCAGCGTGTCGAAGCCATGGCGGCGGAAGTTGGCGGCGATTTTGTCGGGCTCGGTCGCGGACGACACCTGGATACCGACGAACACGTGCGCTCGGTCCGCGTCGGAAATGCGGTAGTTGAATTCAGTGACGCTGCGTTCACCGACCAGTTCGCAAAAGCGCCGGAAGCTGCCGCGTTGCTCGGGCATGGTCACGGCGAACACGGCTTCGCGCATTTCGCCGACTTCAGCGCGTTCGGCCACGAAGCGCAGGCGGTCGAAGTTCATGTTGGCCCCGCAGGCGATGGCCACCAGCGTCTTGCCTTTCAGATGGTGCTCGGCCGCGTATTGCTTGGCGCCGGCCACCGCCATGGCGCCCGCCGGTTCCAGGACGCTGCGCGTGTCCTGGAACACGTCCTTGATGGCGGCGCAGATTGAATCCGTATTGACCACCACGAAGTCGTCCACATATTGGCGCGTGAGCTTGAAGGTTTCAGCGCCCACCATCTTGACGGCAGTGCCGTCCGAAAACAGGCCCACGTCGTTCAGCTGCACGCGGCGACCGGCGCGCACGCTGCGCAGCATGGCGTCGGAATCTTCGGTCTGCACGCCAATGATCTTGATCTCGGGCCGCAGTTGCTTGATGTAGGCGGCGACACCGGAAATCAGCCCGCCGCCGCCGATGGCTACGAAGATGGCGTCGATCGGCCCCGGGTGCTGACGCAGGATCTCCATGCCCACCGTGCCCTGGCCGGCGATCACGTCGGGGTCGTCAAAGGGGTGGACGAACGTCAGCTTCTCTTTCTTCTCAAGGATTTGCGCATGCGCGAAGGCGTCGGTGAAGCTTTCGCCCGCCAGGACCACTTCGCCACCCAGGCGGCGCACCGCGTCGATCTTCACTTGCGGGCTGGTGGTGGGCATGACGATGACGGCGCGGCAGCCCAAGCGGCTGGCGGCCAGCGCCACGCCTTGGGCGTGGTTGCCGGCCGAGGCCGCGATCACGCCCCGGTTCAAGGCGGCTGGCGGCAGATTGGCCATCTTGTTGTAGGCGCCGCGTAGTTTGAAACTGAACACCGCCTGAGTATCTTCGCGCTTGAGCAGCACCGTGTTTGAAATCCGCGCGGATAGCTGGGGCGCGGCTTCCAGCGGCGACTCGACCGCTACGTCGTAAACCTTCGAAGTCAGGATGCGTTTCAGATAATCAGTGGACATGGACCGCGCAAGAGCAAGAGTGAGGACTGGGCCAGATTATTGCAGGGAATGCCGCGCTGGCTGAAAAGCTCTGTCGTGGCGATGGCGCGGCGGCGCCAAGCGCGGTCGATTCGATTCCCGATGGGCATTCGCTTGCGCGCGGCTACACTCGCTCATCATGGAAGAAAGCCTCTTATCCGCGGTTCACTGGCTCATGGGCACGCTGGCTCTGCCCTCGGTGGGTTTGTCCGCCATCTTTACGGTGTCGCTCGTTTCCGCCACCTTGCTGCCGCTGGGCTCCGAGCCGGCGGTATTTGGTTTCATCAAGCTGGCGCCTGATATGTTCTGGCCCGCCATCCTGGTGGCGACGGCCGGCAACACCGCGGGCGGGGCCATCAGCTACGCCATGGGCCTGGGCGCTGAAAAGGCGGTTGAACGCTGGAAGGAAAAGCATCCCCACCCCCATCCCGACGCCACCGAGGGCGGGCGGATGCGGGGCCGTTGGAACGAACGCGCTCACGATTGGCTGCACCGCATGGGCCCGCCGGCCCTGTTGCTGTCCTGGCTGCCCGCGGTGGGCGACCCGCTGTGCGCCGTGGCCGGGTGGCTGCGCCTGTCGTTCTGGCCTTGCGTGTTCTATATGGCCATCGGCAAATTCCTGCGCTATCTGACCATGACGGCCAGTCTGTTGTGGTTCTTCCCGGGCCAGATCTAAGCACTGACATCGAACTTAAATGGGGACGGTATGTGCCGTTTTCCCCGTGCCGTGAGCCGGCTTCCCAGGGGTATTTGGGGTCAAGTCCGGCCAATGGCATAAAATAATTTTTTATGGGCCCCTCTTGCTGCCATGAACGCCCCACTCGCTAGCCACATTTTGAACGGGGCGATGCCGCCCGCAACGCCCGCGCGACTGCGCGAAATCCCCTACAACTACACGTCGTTTTCCGACCGCGAGATTGTCGGCCGGTTGCTGGGCGATGACGCCTGGAGCCTGCTTACCGACCTGCGCGGGGAACGCCGCACGGGCCGTTCCGCGCGAATGCTGTACGAAGTGCTGGGCGATATCTGGGTGGTGCGGCGCAACCCGTACCTGCAAGACGACCTGCTCGACAATCCCAAGCGGCGCAAGCAGTTGATCGATGCCCTGCACCATCGCCTGGGCGAGATCGACCGCCGCCGTGAACCGGGTATACCCACCGAAGCAGGCCATGATCCGCATCGCGACGAAAAGGTGGTCGGCCTGCTGGCCCGCGCCCGTTCGGCGATTGCCGCCTTCGAAGGGGAATTCGACCAGACCACCATGATGCGCAAACAGGCGCAGAAGGTGCTGGGCCGCATCACCGCGCGCGACAACATCAAGTTCGACGGCCTGTCGCGCGTGTCCCACGTGACGGACGCCACCGACTGGCGCGTGGAATACCCGTTCGTCGTGCTGACGCCCGATTCCGAAGATGAGATCGCCGCGCTGGTCACCGCCTGTATTGAACTGGGCCTGACCATTGTTCCGCGTGGCGGCGGCACGGGCTATACCGGCGGCGCCATCCCACTGACCTGGAAGTCGGCCGTCATCAACACCGAAAAGTTCGACAAGCTGGGCAAGGTCGAGTCCTGTATCTTGCCCGGGCTGACCGAGCCCGTGGCCGTCATCCACGCCGGCGCCGGCGTGGTGACCAAGCGCGTGTCCGAAGCGGCCGAGGCCGCGGGCTTTGTATTCGCGGTGGACCCGACGTCGGCCGAAGCATCGTGCGTGGGTGGCAACATCGCCATGAACGCGGGCGGCAAGAAGGCCGTGCTGTGGGGCACCGCGCTGGACAACCTGGCCTGGTGGCGCATGGTGGATCCGGACGGCAACTGGCTGGAAGTCACCCGCCTGGAACACAACATGGGCAAGATCCATGACGTGGACACGGCGCGCTTCGAACTCAAGTGGTTCGATGGCAAGGGCAAGCCCGGCGAACGTCTGTTGAAGACCGAGCTGCTGGAAATCAAGGGCCGTGTGTTCCGCAAGGAAGGCCTGGGCAAGGACGTTACCGACAAGTTCCTGGCCGGCCTGCCCGGCATTCAGAAGGAAGGTTGCGACGGCCTGATCACGTCGGCGCGCTGGGTGCTGCACCGCATGCCGCGCCACACGCGCACGGTCTGTATGGAATTCTTCGGGCAGGCGCGCGACGCCATCCCGTCGATTGTCGAGGTCAAGGGCTACCTGGACGGGGAAGGCAAGGCGCGCGGCGCCATCCTGGCCGGCCTGGAGCACCTGGACGAACGCTATCTGCGCGCGGTGGGCTACGCCACCAAGAGCAAGCGCGGTGTGCTGCCCAAGATGGTCTTGATTGGCGATATCGTCGGCGACGACGATGACGCGGTGGCCGCCGCCGCTAGCGAAGTCGTGCGCCTGGCCAACACGCGCCATGGCGAAGGCTTTGTGGCCGTCAGCCCCGAGGCGCGCAAGAAGTTCTGGCTGGACCGCTCGCGTACCGCCGCCATCGCGCGCCACACCAACGCCTTCAAGATCAATGAAGACGTGGTGATTCCGCTGCCTCGCATGGGCGAATACACGGATCACATCGAACGCATCAACATCGAACTGTCGACCAGCAACAAGTTGAAGCTGCTGGGTGCGCTGGACGCTTACTTGTGTACGCCGCTGCCGGTGGGCAAGGCGGATGATGCGGACATCGACAGCACCCGCGCCGAAGTGCTGGCCGAACGTACGCGCCAGGCGCTTGAAGTGCTGGGCAGCGTGCGCCAGCGCTGGCAATGGCTGCTGGACAACCTGGACCTGCCGCTGGCGCAGGCGCTGCCTGAACTGCAAGCGCTGGGCCTGGGCGACGTGCAAGCCGCGCTGACCGACCGCCTGGCCGCGCAACCCACGGCGCGCCTGTTCGACGTGGTGCAGGACCGCACGATTCGTGTGTCGTGGAAGACTGAAGTGCTGCCCGGCCTGCAGCGTGCGTTTTCGGGCGCGGCGTACAAGAAGATCGTCGATGAGCTGATCGCCATCCACGGCCGTGTGCTGAAGAGCCGCGTGTTCGTGGCGCTGCACATGCACGCCGGTGACGGCAACGTGCACACCAACATCCCGGTCAACTCGGACGACTACGAGATGCTGCGCGAGGCCCACCAGGCTGTCGACCGCATCATGCAGATTGCCCGCGACCTGGACGGCGTGATCTCGGGCGAACACGGCATCGGCCTGACCAAGTACGAATTCCTGACCGACGCCGAGCTGGCGCCGTTCCAGGATTACAAGCGCCGCGTCGACCCCAATGGCCACTTCAACGCGGGCAAGCTCATGCCCGGCGCCGATTTGCGCCACGCCTGGACGCCCAGCTTCAATTTGATGGGCCACGAGTCGCTGATCATGCAGCAAAGCGACATCGGCGCCATCTCGGAATCCATCAAAGACTGTTTGCGCTGCGGCAAGTGCAAGCCGGTGTGCGCCACCCACGTGCCGCGCGCGAATCTGCTGTATTCGCCGCGCAACAAGATTTTGGCAACGTCGCTGCTGGTTGAAGCCTTTTTGTACGAAGAGCAGACTCGGCGCGGCGTCAGCCTGAAGCACTGGGAAGAATTCGAAGACGTGGCTGACCACTGCACGGTCTGCCACAAGTGCTACAACCCCTGTCCGGTGGACATCGACTTCGGCGACGTGTCGATGAACATGCGCGCCGTGCTGCGCCGCATGGGCCGCAAGTCGTTCAATCCGGGCACGGCAAGCGCCATGTTCTTCTTGAACGCCAAGGACCCTGCCACGATCAACGCCACGCGCAAGGCGATGGTAGGCGTGGGCTACAAGGTGCAGCGCGCGGCGCACGACCTGTTTTCGGGCCTGGTGAAAAAGCAGACGGCCAAGCCGCCGGCCACCGTGGGCAAGCCGCCGCTGCGCGAGCAGGTCATTCACTTTGTGAACAAGAAGATGCCGGGCGGGCTGCCGAAGCAGGCCGCGCGCAAGCTGCTGGATATCGAAGACGCGAACTACGTGCCGATCATCCGCGACCCCAAGGCCACGACCGCCGATACGGAAGCCGTGTTCTATTTCCCGGGTTGCGGTTCAGAGCGCCTGTTCTCGCAAGTGGGCCTGGCCACGCAAGCCATGCTGTGGCATGCGGGCGTGCAGACGGTGTTGCCGCCGGGTTATCTGTGCTGCGGCTATCCCCAGCGCGGCAACGGCATGACGGACAAGGCCGAGCAGATCATTACCGATAACCGTGTGCTGTTCCATCGGGTCGCCAATACGCTGAACTACCTGGACATCAAGACGGTGGTGGTCAGTTGCGGCACCTGCTACGACCAGTTGTCCGGCTATGAGTTCGACAA
This sequence comes from Achromobacter sp. JD-1, assembly GCF_038594925.1. Classification (NCBI taxonomy): domain Bacteria; kingdom Pseudomonadati; phylum Pseudomonadota; class Betaproteobacteria; order Burkholderiales; family Alcaligenaceae; genus Achromobacter; species Achromobacter sp. JD-1. Next base: position 360,204 of record NZ_JBCGCS010000003.1, read on the forward strand.
GATCTTCCCGGGCTGCCGCTTGATCGACATCCACGAGTATTTGCTGGAAAAGGGCATCAAGCTGGAAGGCGCCAAGGGCGTGCGCTACATGTATCACGATCCCTGCCATACACCGATGAAGCTGCAAGAGCCGATGAAAACGGTGCGGGCGCTGGTGGGCGATGAAGCCATCAAGAGCGACCGCTGCTGCGGGGAATCGGGCACGCTGGCGGTCAGCCGGCCGGATATTTCCACGCAGGTGCGTTTCCGCAAGCAGGAAGAACTGCTGAAGGGTGACGCGGCGCTGCGCGGTGATGGCTTTGCCGGCGACGTGAAGGTGCTGACGTCATGCCCGTCGTGCTTGCAGGGGCTGTCGCGCTATGAAGGCGACGTCAAGATGGAAGCGGATTACATCGTCGTCGAGATGGCCCGGCACATTCTGGGTGAGGGGTGGATGGAAGATTACGTGAAGCGCGCGAACGCGGGTGGGATTGAGCGGGTGCTGGTGTGATGGGTTGCGCGCGAAATTGACTTGGGATTTTCTTGGCGGTTTTGCGCGCTTCACCCATCCTACGGATGGTCGTCTTATGTAGGATGGGTGAAGCGCGAGAGCTTGGTCAGAAGGACCGAATCGCGAATCGCGCGGAACCCATCTTCGCGGTACCAGGCAACTTCCCGACAGCAACAAAAAAAACCCGCGTTCAGCCCAAGCTGAACGCGGGTTTTTTAATGGCTGGCCGGATTACTCCAGCTTGATGTTCGCCTTCTTGATCACGTCTGCCCAAGTGCTGCGCTCTTGTTCGGCGTAGGCCTTGAAGTCTTGCGCGGACATCGGCATCGGGATCACGCCCATGTCCAGCATCTTCTTGGACACGGCGTCGCTTTTCAGCGTGGCGTCCAGGTCGGCTGACAGCTTCTTCACCACCGCTTCCGGCAAGCCGGCGGGGCCGACCAGGCCTTGCCAGGCGTAGGCCGTGAAATTGGCAACGCCTTGTTCTGCCATCGTCGGCGTGTCGGGCAGCACCGACAGGCGTTCCGGCGTGGCGGCGGCCAGGACGCGCAGCTTGCCGGCCTTGACGTTTGGCAAGCCCGAAGCCAGATCGATGAACATCACATCCACCTGTCCGCCCAGAAGATCCTGGATGGCGGGCGCCGCGCCCTTGTAAGGCACGTGCAGCAGGTCCGCGCCGGTGCGCTGCTTGAAAAGCTCAAGCGCCAGATGGTGCGGCGAGCCCGCGCCGGCCGATGCCGCGCTCAGCTTGCCCGGCTCTTTCTTGGCGGCGGCCAGCACGTCGGCCACCGTCTTGTACGGCGAATTGACGTTCACGGCCAGCAGCAGCGGGAACTTGGCAATACCGCCGATGTAGGTGAACTTGGCCGGATCGTAGGACAGCTTTGCGTACAGCGACGAATTGAACGCCAGCGTGCCCGAATCGGCCGTGCCGACCATATAGCCGTTAGGTTCGGCCTGCGCGATGGCGGTGGCGCCGATGATCGTGGCCGCGCCGGGGCGGTTTTCCACCACGATGGTCTGGCCCAGCGTCTTTTCCAGGCTGCTGGCGACCGTGCGGGCAACCACGTCGGTGCCGCCACCTGCCGGATACGGCACGATCCAGCGGATCGGCTGGGTGGGCCAGGATTGGGCGGAAGCCGTGGCGGCGGCCAGCGACAGGGCGGCCAGCGCCAACAGGCGCCGTGCGGGATTGTGCATGGGGTGTCTCCTCGTGCGGGATCAAAGATTGAGCGCGACGCGGGCGCTTTTCTGTTCTGCGCCGTCAGTCTGCGCCGCTATTTTTGCGCCGCTATTATGCTCGCGTTCGACGCGAAAAGGGGGCCGGCTGGCCCCCTGTTTTCCCGCATGCAGCTGTCCGCTTACTGGGGATCGGGGTAAGTGCGGGCGCCGAAAATCGCGGTGCCGATACGCACTTCAGTCGAGCCTTCCTCGATGGCGAGTTCGAAGTCGCCGCTCATGCCCATCGACAGGCGCTCCAGCGAAACGCCGTCGATATGCTCGGCGCGCAGGCTGTCGCGCAGCTCGCGCAGGGCGCGAAAGCAGGCCCGCACTTGTTCCGGGTCGGGCGAGTTCACCGCCAGCGTCATCAGGCCTTGCACGCGCAAGGTGGGAAATTCCGCCGCAATGCGGCGCAGGAACGCGGATACGTCCTCGGGCGCCATGCCGAACTTGCTGGGTTCGGTCGACGTCTTTACCTGGATCAGCACGTCCAGGGTGCGGCCCTCATTGAGAAGGCGACGGTGCAGGGCTTCGGCCAGGTCGGCGCGGTCCAGCGACTGCACTTCGGTGGCGTCGCGCGCGGCGTCCTTGGCCTTGTTGGTCTGCAAATGGCCGATCAGCACCCATTGCAGGCCTTGCCCGGCCAGCGCGGCCGCCTTCTGCCGGATTTCCTGGGTCTTGTTTTCGCCGAAGCGGGTCAGGCCCAGCGCCATGGCTTCGCGGATCGCGTCCACCTCGAAGGTTTTGCTGACGGGCAGCAGCACCACGCTGTCCGGGCTGCGCCCGGCGCGCGCGCAGGCATCGGCAATGCGTTGGCGGATGTGGGCGAGGCGCCCGGCCATGGTGTCTACGACGGTCATGCAGCTCTCTTGCAGGAACAGGATGTCCCATAGTGTAGGACTGTGCGGGACGGTTTCGCCACACCGCGTGCGGCCGTCGTTGACCCTGCGTAATCGGCAGGCTTAGAATTTGCAGAGATTTGTTTATATTTCAATGTTCTATGCCCTCCGGCGCCGCCCCAGCAGGCGACACGGTTCTTCCCCTTCCCAGTCTCCCCGCCATGTCCAGCGCAGCGCCTGAATACGCCTTTGCCACGCCGTTCCTGAATCCCCCCGCATCCCCCATTCGATCGCTCATGCCGTATGCCTTGCGGCCGGGCACGATTTCGCTGGCTGGCGGCTACCCCGCGCAAGAACTGTTCGACGTCGAGGGCCTGTCGGTCGCGTCCACCCAGGTCATGTCGCGCCTGGGCGCGTGCCTGCAGTATTCCAACATTGACGGCCAGGCCAGCCTGCGCAACGAATTGGCCCGCCTGTCCGCCGCGCGCGGCCTGCATTGCAACGCCGACACCGAGCTTGTCGTGACCGGCGGCTCGCAGCAGGCCCTGGCGCTGCTGACCCGGGTGATGCTGCAACCTGGCGACCACGCCATCATTGAATCGCCCGCGTTCCCCAATTCCGTGCAGGCCTTGCGCTACACCGGCGCCACGGTGCATACGGTTGCGTCCGGCCCGGATGGCATCGACGTTGATGCGCTGGACGAACTGGCCGCGCGCGTCAAACCCAAGATGGTCTGCGTGGTGGCGTCGTTCTCGAACCCTTGCGGCGCCACGATCTCGCGACAGCGCCGCCTGCGCTTGCTGGAACTTGCCGTCAAGCACCGCTTCCTGATCGTGGAAGACGACCCCTACAGCGAACTGCGTTTTGCCGGCGAAGCGGTGCCGCCCATCGCCGCCCTGGCCGAGGGCGAAGCCCGCCACTGGGCCGTGTACCTGGCCAGCATGTCCAAGACCATGGCGCCGGCGCTGCGCATCGGCTGGCTGATCGCCCCGCCCGAAATCCGCCGCCGCTGCGTCAGCGCCAAGGCGGCCGACGACATGGCGTCATCCGCCTGGATCCAGGAAGTGGTGGCGCAGTACCTGGCCAACGGCCGCTACGACGAACATGTGCCGCGCATTCGCGCCGCCTATGGCTTGCGCTGCGACGCCATGGCCGAGGCCTTGGCGCGCGAACTGGACGGCCGCGTCAGCTTCAGCAAACCCGAAGGCGGCATGTTCTTCTGGGCGCGCCTGACAGGTGATGTGGACGCGACACGCCTGTTGCCCTACGCCATCGAGCATGAAGTGGTCTATGTGCCGGGCAAGGCGTTCTATGCCAACGTCGAACAGGCCGACCTGTTTGCCATGCGCATGTCGTTCGCCACCATGAACGAAAGCCAGATCGCCCAGGGCATGGTGCGCCTGGGCCGCGCGCTGGATGCCTGCCAAGCCAACGAGCCCGTGTCGATTTCGCTGGCGGCGTGACGGCATAACCGCATCGCGGCAAAGCGGCGCTCGCTTGCGGGCCGCCGCGCACATACCTTAATAAGCGCTTGTTATTTGGCGCGGGCGCTTCATGTCTATAAGCTTCTTGCCTTGGCGCGTCCCCGCGCCCAGTAACACAGGAACCAGGTCATGAACATTGCAAAAGGGTTGGTGGGCGCGGCGCTCTTGATGGCAGCGGCGCAAGGTGCGCAGGCGGCAACATTGGACGTGGTGCGCGAGCGCGGCGCCGTGGCCTGCGGCACCACCACGGGCTTTGCCGGCTTTTCGGCGCCCGATGCGCAAGGCAAATGGCAGGGGCTGGACGTGGACGTTTGCCGCGCCATTGCCGCGGCGGTCTTCGGCGACGCCAACAAGATCAAGGTGGTGCCCTTGAATTCGCAGCAGCGTTTCACCGCGCTGCAATCGGGCGAAGTGGATGTGCTGACGCGCAACACCACCGTGACGCAACAGCGCGATACCGCACTGGGCATCATTCACGCCGGCATCAACTTCTACGACGGCCAGGGCTTTCTGGTGCCGAAGTCGCTGGGTGTGAAAAGCGCCAAGGAAATCAGCGGCGCCACCATCTGCCTGCAAACGGGCACGTCCAACGAAAACACGCTGGCCGACTGGGCGCGCGCCAACAACGTGACGTACAAGCCGGTGGTGATCGAAACATTCAACGAGGTGGTCAACGCCTTTGCTACCGGCCGTTGCGATGTGTTCTCGACCGATGCGTCGGGGTTGGCCTCGATCCGTATTTCCAAGCTGCAAAATCCCGACGATTACCTGGTGTTGCCCGAGATCATCTCGAAAGAGCCGCTGGGCCCCTTCGTGCGACAAGGCGACGATAAATGGCTGAACATCGTGCGCTGGTCGCTATCGGCCATGATTGAAGCCGAGGAATACGGCGTAACGTCCAAGAACGTGGACGAGCAACTGAAAAGCGCCAATCCCAATATCAGGCGCATTCTGGGCGTAACGCCCGGCAGCGGCGCCAACCTGGGTCTGGATGAAAAGTGGGCCTACAACATCGTCAAGCAAGTGGGCAATTACGGCGAAAGCTTTGAGCGCAATGTGGGCGAAGGCAGCCCCTTGAAGATCAAGCGCGGCCTGAATGCGCAGTGGACGCAGGGCGGTTTGATGTACGCGCTGCCGATCCGCTGATCGTTCGATTGCCCTGACGGCAAGCAGGCGCCCCGGTCACCCCTGCCGGTACAACTGCGCGATCTTTACAAAAGCCGCGCGCAGTTCCCGGGTGCCGCCCTGAACGATCACAGGCCGTCCCCGGTGCGTGAAGATCACCAGCCGTTTTGAGAACAGCATTGGCACGAAGCGGGCGTAGCGCACGTCTTCCCACGCGACTTCGCGGCGTGTGAACCAAGACTGACGCAGCCCGCGCTCGTCGATGGTGGTGATGGACACCTGCATGTGCCAGGACACGAACAACAGCCCCACAAAGCACAGCACCACCACGACGGCCAGCAAGGTGTCAAAGGGCTGCGCGGGCGCGCGGATGGCGGTGGTGACCACCTGCACGCCCAACACGGCCAGGACGACCCAGGCCAGGATCCGCACCCAATCCGGCCACGCCTGCCCCGACAGGGGCAGGGGGCCGATTTCGCGCAGCAAGGCCGCGCGGTCTTCCAGAGACGGGGCCGGGCCGGGCTGGCTCATGCGGCCCGTTTGGCCGCGATGGCATTGCCCGCGCGGCTGGAACCCTTGCGGTTCAGGTGGGCCGACATCCATTGGCCGATATCGACCACGGCGTCGAAGTCCACGCCCGTGTCGATGTCCAGGCCGCGCAGCATGTACAGCACGTCTTCGGTGGCGACGTTGCCGGTGGCGCCCTTGGCGTAGGGGCAGCCGCCCAGGCCGGCGACCGAGGTATGGAAGATGGAAATGTCGGTTTCCAGCGCCGCCAGGATGTTGGCCAGCGCCTGGCCGTAGGTGTCGTGGAAGTGGCCGGACACGCGCGCCGGGTCAACCACGCGGGTGACTGCCGCCATCACGTCGCGCACGCGCCGCGGCGTGCCCACGCCGATGGTGTCGGCCACGTCGATTTCATCGACCTGCATCGCCAGGTAGCGCTGCGCCACGTCCACCACGGCCTCGACCGGAACCTCACCCTGGTACGGACAGCCCAGCGCGCAACTGATGCTGCCGCGCACGCGGATGCCGGCGTCGCGCGCGGCTTGCACCACGGGTTCGAAGCGGGCGATGGATTCGGCGATGGAGCAGTTGATGTTCTTTTGCGAGAACGCTTCGCTGGCGGCGCCGAAGATGACGATTTCATCCGCGCCGGCGGCCAGCGCGCCTTCAAAGCCCTTCATGTTGGGCGTCAGCACCGAATAAATCGTGCCGGGGCGGCGCTCGATGCGCGCCATGACGTCGGCGCCATCGGCCATCTGCGGCACCCACTTGGGCGACACGAACGACGCGGCTTCCACGTTGGGGAAGCCCGCGGCCGACAGGCGGTTGATCAGCTCGACCTTGATCTCGGTCGGCACGAATTCCTTTTCATTCTGCAGACCGTCGCGGGGCGACACTTCGACGATCTTCACGCGGGAGGGCAAAGCCATGTCTCTTCCTGGTTCGATTTGGGTGACGCGGCGCGCAAGGCTGCGGCGCCATCGTCAATATTAGCGCCATCGGAACGCGCGCTGCCCAAGCGGGTGATGGGTATAGCGGATGATGGGTACATGAGCCGCATGCAATGTGCGTGGCTTGAGAGCCCACGCACCGGCCCCTAGGTCAGCCGCTGATACCGCCCATCATCCAGCCGGGCGATGCGGCCCTGCAATTCCAGTTCCACCAATTGCGCTTGCAGATCGCCCACCGCCAGCCCCGAGCGAACCTGGATGGCGTCCAGGTGCAGCGGGTCGAAGCCCAGCGCGTCCAGCACGGGGTGGCTGGGCAATGCCGGCGCGGCCGGCGCCACGCGGCGCGCGCTGGGCGTGGGGCCGCCGCCAAGTTCGTCGGTGATGTCGGCGGCCGTTTCCACCAGCTTGGCGCCTTGGCGGATCAGGGCATGGCAGCCGCGCGACAAGGGCGAATGGATGGAGCCGGGAATGGCGAAGACCTCGCGTCCGCTTTCGCCGGCCAGCCGCGCGGTGATGAGCGACCCGCTTTGCTTGGCGGCTTCCACCACCAGCACGCCACGCGCCAAACCCGCCACGATGCGGTTGCGCTTGGGAAAGTGCGGCGGCAGGGCGCCCGTGCCCAAGGGGAATTCGGACACCAGCGCGCCCTGCGCGGCGATGCGGTGCGCCAGCTCGCGGTGGCGCGCGGGGTAGATGCGGTCGATGCCGGTGCCCATGACGGCAACCGTGCCCGCGCCATCGGCGCCCGCTTCCAGCGCGCCTTCGTGCGCCGCGGCGTCGATGCCCAGCGCCAGGCCGCTGACCACGCGCCAGCCGTGCGCGGCCAGATGGCGGGCAAACGCGCGCGCGTTCTCTTGGCCGCCGGGCGTGGCGTTGCGCGCGCCTACGACCGCCAGCGACGGCCCTTGCAGGTAATCGGGATTTCCCACCACGTACAGCAGGATGGGCGGGTCGGCGATGGTCAAGAGATTCTGCGGATAGGCCGGGTCGGCCAGCGTCACGATGTAGCGGTCAGGCCCTTGCACCCATTGCAGCCCCCCTTCCACCAGGGCAGCCATGTCGGCCGGCATGGGCGCGGCCAGTTGGCGTGCCAGCGCGTCGGGCAAATGGCGGGCCAGGGCGGTGGCGCGCTGCGCGTAGATTTGTTCGGGCAGGCCCAGCGCGCTAAGCAGCGTACAGGCGGTGGCGGAACCCACGTTGGGCTCCAGGGACAGCCGCAACCAGGCGGACAGTTCGTCAACAGTATGCGTAAGCGGCATGAGGCGGGCGGATAGCAGGCAAGCAGAGGTGGGCAAGTGTCGCATGCAAGGCGCGATACATGCCGCGGCGGCAGGGATGAAAGCGGCCCTGCAAGCCGGAAGGATGGCGCCAGCTACAAGCGGGGACACAGCAATCCCGCAATGCCGGACTTAGCCGAAAACTATTAGAAATCAAGACTCTAATGAATTAAACTCTTGCCCAAGCATCAATTACTGGCGACCCCTTTTCAATGGCTTTACTTCCTATCCTTCGCTACCCGGACCCGCGCTTGCACAAAAAGGCCAAGCCGGTAGCCGAAGTCGACGACCGCATTCGTCAACTGGTGCGCGACATGGCCGAAACCATGTACGACGCGCCGGGTGTCGGCCTGGCCGCAACCCAGGTCGACGTGCACGAACGCGTGGTTGTGATCGACGTGTCCGAGGACAGCAACGAACTGCTCACGCTGATCAATCCCGAGATCACCTGGCGCAGCGACGACCACAAGGTCTACGAAGAAGGCTGCCTGTCCGTGCCGGGCATCTACGACGAGGTCGAACGCGCCTCGCGCATCCGTTGCAAGGCGCTGGACATCGACGGCAAACCCTTCGAGTTCGAGGCCGACGGCCTGCTGGCCGTGTGCGTGCAGCACGAGCTGGACCACCTGGAAGGCAAGGTCTTCGTTGAATACCTGTCCAACCTCAAGCAGAACCGCATCAAGACCAAGCTGAAGAAGGCCGAGCGCGAAGCGCTGCGCGACTGATTCCCGTTTTCCACTCTTTGGTCTGAACCCCCATGCGCCTAGTTTTTGCCGGCACGCCGGAATTCGCTCGTATCGCTTTCGACGCCTTGCGGGCCGCGGGTCACGAGATTGCCCTGGTGATGACCCAACCCGATCGCCCCGCCGGACGCGGCTTGAAGCTGACGCCCAGCCCGGTCAAGCAGGCCGCGCTGGACGCCGGCATTCCCGTTGCCCAGCCGCGCAGCCTGCGCCTGGATGGCCGTTATCCCGAGGAAGCCGCCGAGGCCCGCGCGCTGCTGGAACAGGTGGCGCCCGACGTGATGGTGGTGGCCGCCTATGGCCTGATTCTGCCGCAATGGGTGCTGGACCTGCCGCGTTTGGGCTGCCTGAACATTCACGCCAGCCTGCTGCCGCGCTGGCGTGGCGCGGCGCCGATCCAGCGCGCCATTGAAGCGGGCGATACGCAAACGGGCGTGACCATCATGCAGATGGATCAGGGCCTGGATACGGGCGGCATGCTGCTTGAACGCGTGGTGCCCATTTCCGCCGATACCAATGCCGCGCAATTGCATGACGCGCTGGCGCTGGCGGGCGGCGAAGCCATTGTGGATGCGCTGAACGCCTTGGCTCAAGGCGGCCTGACCCCGCGCAAGCAACCCGAAGCCGGCGTGACCTACGCCGCCAAGCTGGACAAGGCCGAAGCCGCGCTGGACTGCAGCCAGCCCGCCGAATTGCTGGCGCGCCGCGTGCGCGCCTTCAACCCCGTACCCGGCGCCAGTATCCGCCTGGCTGGCTTGGCCGACCCCGTCAAGGTATGGCGCGCGCAGGCGCTGGACATGGCCGTGACGGCCGAGCCCGGCAGCGTGTTGCGCGCCGACGCGAACGGTATCGACATCGCCACCGGTGCGGGCGTGCTGCGTTTGCTGGAATTGCAAAAGGCGGGCGGCAAGCGCCAGCCGGTGGATGTGTTCATGCGCGGCTGGCAGCCGGCCTGAAGGCTCAGGGCCGGCGGCTGCCGGCCAGCAAGTCCAGGTAGGCGCCCGCCACCAACTGCGTGGGCGCTACTCCCAGCCCCGCCATCAAGGTGCGGGCTTCTTGCATGCCGGCGTCGATGCTTTCGTCATCGCGCAGCACCACTTCCAGTTCCAGGAATTCGCCCAGGCCCTCGACCCGGTCCAGATGGATGCGGGTGCGTCCGGCCATGAACACGACCCGGTGCTTTTTCACGCGGCCGATGGCGCCGTAGGCCAGCGTCAGGGTCTCGCGCAAGGTGTCGGGCGATTCCGTGGGCGAGATCCAGTAGAAGCTTTCTTTGGGGCCGGTGTCGTCGGCGCGGCGATAGAAGATCAGTTCGCCCGTGCCGTCGGCGAATGCGCGCAGTTTCAGGCGGCCGTGGGTGCAGGTGAAGAAGGTGTCGTCTTGTTCCAGGGCCACCGGCTCTTGCCCTGATAGCGCGGCGGCCAGCGGTTCCAGCGCGGCCAGGCTATCGACTCGGGCCTTGATTTCAACGTTGCGTGCCATGCGAGCGGACCCCCTGGGCCGATGTCAGTACAAGGTGCCTGCCACCCGCGCGGGCAGGTCGCGGTCGTAGGTCTCGCCGTCGAAGGTGCCGGCGCTAAGGTCAGACAGGATGCGGCCGGTGCTGGGCAGTGCGCTGCGCGGCACTTGCGTGGCCGGATCCCACAGGCGCGAGCGCAGCAGGGCGCGCGAGCATTGGAAGTACACGCTCTGCACATCGATGATCAGCACCGAGCGCGGCAGTTTGCCGTCCATGGCAAAGCGTTCCAGCAGGGCCGGGTCGACGCTGATGCGCGCCGTGCCGTTGACCCGCAGCGTTTCGCCCACGCCCGGCACCAGGAACAGCAGCGCCACGCGCGGGTCGGCCAACACGTTCAGCAGGCTGTCCATGCGGTTGTTGCCACGGCGGTCGGGCAGCAACAGCGTCTTTTCGTCTTCAACCACCACAAAGCCGGCGGGGTCGCCGCGCGGCGATGCATCCAGGCCATCCGGCCCACAAGTGGCCAGCATCGCGAACGGCGCCGCCTCGATGAAGGCGCGGTAGTGCGGGTGCACATGATCCACTTCCTTCTTCAACGAGGCCTCGCCAGGCGCGCCGTACAGCGCCTGCAGCGCGGCGGGTTCGGTGACGAGATGAGCGGGGTCGGTGTGCATGGCGGATTCCGGCGGGCAGGGTCAGGCCAGGATGGCGGGCAGGTCGGCTACAGTCAAAAACAGTTCGTCGGGCTTGCGCTCGCGCAGGGCATCCATGTGGTTATAGCCCCAGGCGACCGACCCCACGCGCACGCCGGCCTTGCGGGCGGCGTCGATGTCGCGCATTTCGTCGCCCACCAGCAGAAAGCGTTCGGGGGTCACGTCATGGCGCCGCATCAGGCGGTCGATCTTGGCGGCCTTGCCGAACAGATCGGTGCCGCATTCATAGTCGTCAAACAGCGCGGCGGTGTCGGCGCCCAGCACACGCTGCACGTTTTCAATCGAGTTCGAACTCACCACCGCCAGGCGCATGCCGCTTGCCTTCAACTGCGCGAGCATGGCGGGAATGCCCTCGAACAGGTGCACGCTGGGGTCGATGTCCTGCATCAGCGTGCGCACATGCGTCATGATGGCCGGCAGCTTCCACAGCGGAATGCCCAGGTACTTCAGGATTTCCGAGGCTTCGCGATGGCGCAGGTTTTCGCGTTCGGACAGGTCGATCTTGCGAAAGCCGTATTTGTCGGCCACCGTGTTCAGTATGGAATTGAACCAAGGCATGGTGTCCGCCAAGGTTCCGTCGAAGTCGAATGCAGCGATGTCGTATTTCAAGTAATCAATCCGTTTGCCGGCTTGCGGCGGCGCTACAAGCCGTTGGGGTGAAGCAAATAGTGCACCACCGGCGCCAGCGCTTCAAGCGGCGGCGCGCTGGCCACGACACGGGCGGCGTTGGTCCAGGGGTAGTCCAGGCCCAGCAGCCAGCCGAACACGGCGGGCATGTCGGCAGCCGGCAGCGTGACCATGGTTTCGATGGTGATGATGAGGTCGGTGGCGCGATAGGGTTCCGGCTGGAACTTCCAGTCGTACCGGCCGCAGCCCACGCGCACGTTGCCGGTGGCTTTTTCGGTCATGCCCACGATCCAGTCGCACTGGTAGTCAGGCAGGCGGGTGTCGGGCGCCGGGCGCGACAGGTAGAACGTGTAGACGTTTTCGTAGGTCTGGCCGAACTTGCGCACCAGCGTGTCGGCAATGGCCGCCAAACCGTGGGATTCCGGTGGAAAGGCAATGGCCTGCGTGCGAAGCGCCATTTTCAGCACGGCGTCGGGGGCGAAGGCACGCGCCATGTGGTGGGGGCGGTTTTCGTCCTTGGCGTGAAAATAAGCGCGCAACACGGACTCGGTGCTGGAAGGGGACAACGAATCGGAGGACATTGCAAGGGCTTCCGTCATGGTCTCAACAGTAAGAGTGGGGCATCAGGCGGTGATGGGATCGAACCACTTCGAGACGTTGGGCGGCTCGTAGATGGCGTAGCGGTCCAGCAGCAGCGCGGGGTCTTCTTCCACCACCAGCATGTCGCTATGCTGCGGGCGGATAAAGGCTTCTTCGACGGCGTGGTCCACGAACTGCACCAGCGCATCGTAGTATCCCGCGATATTCAACAGACCGCAGGGCTTCTGGTGCATGTTCAATTGCGCCCAGGTCCAGACTTCAAAAAATTCTTCAAGCGTGCCGGCGCCGCCAGGCAGCGCGATGAAGCCGTCGGACTTCTCGATCATCATCGCCTTGCGTTCGTGCATGTTCTGCACCAGGTGCAGTTCGGTCAGGCCGCGGTGCGCCTGTTCCTTTTTCTGCAGCAGTTCAGGGATCACGCCGATCACGCGGCCACCGGCCGCAAGCACTTCGTTGGCCACCACGCCCATGATGCCGACGACCGATCCGCCGTACACCAGCCCCAGGTCACGCTTGACCAATTCGCGGGCCAGCACGCGGGCCTGTTCGATGTAGTCCGGGCGGGTGCCGGGATTCGAGCCGCAATACACGCAGATGTTCTTCAGGTTCATGACAGGTACGAGATGGCCGGGCCCGTTACAGATTGCGTCACGGGCGTTCCGGGAAGCCGATAGTTTACGAGAAGGCCGGCGGGCGTGTTTCAGGCCCGGCCAGCCGTGCAAATTAGTGGCAGGAGCAATGTTTCGACACAGCAAGTTCCGCTGTGATCGGTAGACTGGGTCGTTCGGTACGACTGGAAATCCAGCGTCGTAGGGCTTTCACTAACTAGAGGAGCGAACGATATGGAACAAGCAACCCGAACCCCCCAGAAGGCCAGCCGCCCATTTGACATGGACGTGAAGGCGATCCGCGCCAAGGCACGCCAAGACATCGAGTCCGGCGCCGTCACGGACACCTACCGTGCCGACCGCGAAACCGTGCTGAAGCTGCTTAACGAAGCATTGGCCACGGAAATCGTCTGTGTGCTGCGCTACAAGCGCCACTACTTCATGGCCCGTGGCTTGAACGCCGAACCGGTGGCCGCGGAATTTGCCGAACACGCCACGCAAGAGCAGGATCATGCCGACCGTCTGGCCGAACGCATCGTGCAGTTGGGCGGCGAACCGAACCTGTCGCCCAAGGGCCTCTTGGAGCGCAGCCATTCGGAATACGTCGAAGGCAAAAGCCTGCAGGAGATGATCAAGGAAAACCTGATCGCCGAACGTATCGCCATCGACAGCTATCGCCAGATGATCGAATACATCGGTGAACAGGATTCCACCACGCGCCGCTTGCTGGAAGAGATCCTGGCGGTGGAAGAGGAACACGCCGACGATCTGGCGGATTTCCTGTAAAGAAGCAGCCGCGCGTCGCGCGCGGCCAAGGCGCTCGGCTGACGGGCGCGGTCAAACCAAGAGGGGCGCACCGCCAAGGCTGGCGGCGCGCCCTTGCTTTATCAGATTCAGATCGCCTCGCCCCAAAGGTCGTATTCGTCTGACTCGGTGACGCGCACGCGCACCATGTCGCCCGCCTTCAGCGTTTTTTCCGAACTGACGTACACACAGCCGTCAATCTCAGGCGCATCGGCGCTGCTGCGGCCAATGGCGCCGTCTTCGTCCACTTCGTCGATCAGCACGTCGATCTCGCGGCCCACCTTGCGGGCCAGGCGCGCGGTCGAAATGCCCTGCTGCAATTCCATGAAGCGTTCCCAACGGTCTTGCTTGACCTCGTCGGGCACGGGATTGTCCAGCAGGTTCGCGGGCGCGCCTTCCACCGGCGAATACTGGAAACAGCCCACGCGATCCAACTGCGCTTCCTGCATCCAGTCCAACAGGTACTGGAAGTCTTCCTCGGTCTCGCCGGGAAAGCCCACGATGAAGGTGGAACGGATGGTCAGGTCGGGGCAGATCTCGCGCCAGCGCTTGATGCGCGCCAGCGTCTTGTCTTCGAACGCCGGGCGCTTCATGGCTTTCAGGATGCGCGGGCTGGCGTGCTGGAACGGAATGTCCAGGTAGGGCAGGATCTTGCCCTCGGCCATCAGCGGAATCACTTCGTCCACGTGCGGGTACGGGTACACATAGTGCAGGCGCGTCCAGACGCCCATTTCGGACAAGGCCAGACAGAGCTCCGTCATGCGCGTCTTGACCGGGCGACCGTTCCAGAAGCCGCTGCGGTACTTCACGTCGACCCCATACGCACTGGTGTCCTGCGAGATCACCAGCATTTCTTTCACGCCGGCCTTGACCAGGCGTTCGGCCTCGCTCAGCACATCACCCACCGGACGGCTGACCAGATCACCGCGCATCGACGGGATGATGCAGAAGCTGCAACGGTGATTACAGCCTTCCGAGATCTTCAGGTACGCGTAGTGGCGCGGCGTCAGCTTGATGCCTTGCGGCGGCACCAGATCCAGATAGGGGTTGTGGTCCTGCTTGGGCGGCGCGGCGTCATGCACGGCGCGCACCACCTCTTCATATTGCTGGGGGCCAGTCACCGCGAGCACGCTGGGGTGCACCTTGCGGATCACCGATTCCTCAACGCCCATACAGCCGGTGACGATGACCTTGCCGTTCTCGGCCAGCGCTTCGCCAATGGCTTCAAGCGATTCGGCCTTGGCGCTGTCGATGAATCCACAGGTGTTGACGACGACGACGTCCGCATCGTTGTACTCGGGCGTGACTTCGTACCCTTCGGTGCGCAGTTGGGTCAGGATGCGTTCGGAGTCGACCAGGGCTTTAGGACAGCCCAGGCTGACGAAGCCGACTTTGGGGGAAGACATGGAATACCTCGGTGGGCGCGAGCCGGCGCCAATGATCAAAATCTGCGCAATTTTAGCGCGGCAGAGCGGGGGCAGTTATTTTAGGGGCAAACGGGCTGTGCTGGCCGTTCCGTTCCCATTTCTCGGGGCTTGCTACCCCGCCCCGCGCCGATACAACGCCAGCGTCCCCGCCAGCCCGATCATCAGTCCCCCACAAACCCGGTTCATCCACCGCAACCCTGCGCCCCTGAACAGCCGCACCAACCGCGCGCCCAGCGCCGCATAAACCAGCATGGTCAGCACGTTAATCGTCGCCAGCACCCCCGCCACGATGGCGTATTGCATCAACAGCGGCGCCTGCGGATCAATGAACTGCGGCAAGAACGCCGACATGAATAACAGCGCCTTGGGATTCGTCAGCGCCACCAGAAAACTGCGCACGCCCAGCGACAGGCCAACCGGGCGGCCATCAACCGCCGTGGCGGTCGGCAAGATCAGCGCTGAGTTCGACCGCAGCATCTTCCAACCCAGATACGCCAAATACGCCGCGCCGACCCATTTAATGATCTGAAAGGCAACCTCAGACGCGGCCAGCACCACGCCCAGGCCGGACGCCACCGAGCCAACCAGAATCAAATCCGCCAGCACCGCGCCCGCCATGCCCCAACCGGCGGCGCGCACGCCGTGGCGCGAGCCATTGCTCATGGCAAGCAGGGTGGTTGGGCCGGGCGTCACGATGGCGACGGCCGAGGCCAGGATGAACAGCAGCAGCGTGGCGGTGGACATAAAGCGCTCTCCTAGGCAGCGGCCAGTTTGACGCCGCCTGCGCCAATCGTCCAGGTCCGGCTACCATATCGGTCTTATCCTCAGAATTTCCACCATGTCCACGCGTTCCGACTCCCCCCATCTTGCTCCCCCGCTTTCCTCCGTTCTTCTTTCCAGCGCGGGGGTGGTCGAGGGCGTGCTGGACGGCCGTTCCCTGACGGACGCGTTGACCGACGTCAGCGCCGCCTTGCGCCCGGCCACCCAGGCGGTGTCGTTTCATGCGATGCGCTATCTGGGCTGGGCGGATGCCGTGGGCCGGGAATTGGTGCAGCGCTACCCCAGCGTGTTGTTCGAATCGCTGCTGCTGGTGTCCTTGACCCTGCTGAAAGAAGAGGGCGAGGCCGCTGCGCAGTTGCCGGGCATGCCGGTCTACGCGGCCCATACGGTGGTGGACCAGGCCGTGACAGCCGCCTCCAACACCCGCAGCCTGGCGTCGTTCAAAGGCATGCTCAATGCTTGCCTGCGCCGTTTTTTGCGCGAACGCGCGGCGTTGGAAGCCGCGGTGGCCGACAGCCCCGAGGCGCAATGGAACCACCCCGGCTGGTGGGTCAAGCAGTTGGGTATTGCCTACCCGCAGGACTGGCAGCGGATCCTGGAGTCGGCCAATGTACCGGCGCCCCTGACCTTGCGCGTAAACCGCCGCCGCGCCAGCCGCGAACAGGTGCTGGCCGCCTTCGAGGCCGCCGGCCTCGCGGCGCAACCTGTTGGCCAAGCCGGCGTGGTGCTCGGCAGCCCCAAGCCCGTGACGCAGTTACCCGGCTTTGCCGAGGGCTGGTGGTCGGTGCAGGATGCGGGCGCGCAGTTGGCGGCCGAACTGCTGGCGCCGGCTGACGGCATGCGGGTGCTGGACGCCTGCGCGGCGCCCGGCGGCAAGACCGCGCACCTGCTGGAACTGGCCGATATCGACCTGGTGGCGCTGGACGCCGACGGCGAACGGCTGGAACGGGTGGAGCAAAACCTGGACCGCCTGGGCCTGGCCAGCAAGCGCGTGCACCTGGAAGCGGCCGACGCGGCTGACCTGGACGCCTGGTGGGACGGCAAGCCTTTTGATGCGGTGCTGGCGGATGTGCCCTGCACGGCCTCGGGCATCGTGCGTCGCCACCCGGACATCCGCTGGCTGCGCCGGGAAAACGATGTGCGCCGCACGGCCACGTTGCAGGCCCGGATTCTGGACTCCCTGTGGAAAACCGTCGCGCCCGGGGGGCGTCTGCTGTATGTGACGTGCTCGGTCTTCCCGATTGAAGGGGCGCGCCAGGCGCTCGAATTCCTGCAGCGTCATCCCGAGGCCCAACGGCTGGATGCGCCCGGGCAGTTGCTGCCAGTTGCGCTCAATGCAACACCCGTCGAGCAACATGACGGCTTTTTCTATGCCTTGTTTGCCAAGCAGTCCTGAATCACCAAGAATAGGGGCATAACGGTGTTGCGGTGTCGTATGTCCATTATTTCGCGTTTATTTCTTGGCTTGTTGCTGGTATCTACCTTGCTTTCCACGGTGCCGGGCGGCCAGGTGCATGCCGCCGAGCCGCAGGTGACGCGGGTTGAGCCGGCGGTGCGCAATGGCAAGCTTGAATTCGATGCGGATATCGAATTTGAACTGAATCAGCAATTGCGGGATGCGGCCCAGCGCGGCATCCCGCTTTATTTCACGGCCGACCTGACCGTGACGCGCGAACGCTGGTGGTGGTTCGACGAGTCGCTGGTGGACACCTCACGCACGTGGCGCGTCATCTATAACGCGCTGACGCGGCAATGGCGCGCGGGCGTGGGCGAACTGTCCTTTCCCGTGGCGTCGCTGGACGACGCGATGAGCGTCATCCAGCATATACGCAATTGGTCGGTGGCGGATGCCACCGATTTTGATGCCGGCGTGCTCTATGGTGGACAGATTCGGCTGCGTCTGGACACCTCGCTGCTGCCCCGTCCGTTTCAGGTCAACGCCTTGAACAGCAGCTCATGGGCGCAAAGCACGCCCTGGATGGACTTCTCGTTCATGCTGAGCGACAAGGAGAAGGATCCCTCATGAGGCTGTTGCTCCGGCTGGCCCTGATGGTGGGTGCCGTAAGCGGCCTGGCGTTGCTGGGCTTGCTGGCATGGTCCACGGGCAACGCCTCGCGCTTTGCGCGCTATTACGACACGCTGCTGGTGTTGAACGGCATCTTCGCCCTGGCGCTGTTTGTCTGGGTGGTGGCGCTGACGGTGCGGCTGGCGCGCCAGATCCGGCGGCGGCAGTTTGGCGCGCGGCTGACCGCGCGCTTTTCCCTGGCGTTCGCGCTGATCGGCGTGGTGCCGGGCGCCCTGATCTACACCGTGTCCGTGCAATTCATGTCGCGGTCGATCGAATCGTGGTTCAACGTTAGGGTGGATACGGCGCTGGAAGCCGGGCTGAACCTGGGCCGCGCGGCGCTGGATTCGCTGCTGGCCGATCTGGATGCGCGCGCCCGCTCCATGGCCGTGGAATTGAACCGCAATACGGACAGCGGCGTGACGCTGGCGCTGACCCGGCTGCGCGAAGCCAATGGCGTACAAGAGGCCATGGTGTTCACGGGCAGCGGCCGCATGGTGGCGTTTTCCACCAGCCAGTACGGCCAGTTGTTGCCCGCCATGCCCCCGTCCACCGTCATGAACCAGCTTCGGCTGGCGCGCGGCTATTCCGCCGCCGAAGCGGACGACCCCGTCACGGCGGGCGCCGAAGGCGGGCTGCATTTGCGCGTGGTGATTCCGCTGACCGGGCCCGAGCGCTACGACAACCTGCTGGGGTCGTCCGAACCGCGCTGGCTGCAACTGCTGCAGCCGGTGCCGGAGCAGATCGCGCACAACGCCAATCTGGTGCAGCAGGGGTTTCGGGATTACCAAGAACTGGCGCTGTCGCGCCTGGGGTTGCGCAAGCTTTATGGCATCACGCTGACCTTGGCGCTGCTCCTGGCCGCGTTCGGCGCCATCGCGGTGGCGCTGTCGCTGTCCAAGCGCCTGGTGCGCCCCTTGCTCAGCCTGGCCGGTGGCACGCAGGCGGTGGGCGTGGGTGATTACCGGCCGCTGCCCGAGCCCCCGGAGCGTGACGAAGTCGGCCAATTGACGCGCTCGTTCAATGCCATGACACGCCAACTGGATGAAGCGCGCCGCATGGTCGAAAGCAATCGCCAGCAGTTGGAGCGATCCAACGTCTATCTTGAGAGCGTGCTGTCGAACCTGTCGTCCGGGGTGCTGGTGTTTGACGAGTCGTTCCGCGTGACCACCGTCAACCAGGGCGCCCAGACCATTCTGGGGGTGGACCTGCGTTCGGTAATCGGCCGGCCACTGGAAACGGTGGACGGCATGCTCGAATTTGCGAACATTGTTCGACAGGCGTTTTCCACGCACGCGGCGGTCGGGTCGGAACGGCAGCATTGGCAACAGCAGTTTGAAATCAGCCCGGCACAAGGCGATGCCACTACGGCACCGCAGCCGCTGACCCTGCTGGCGCGCGGCACCCATCTGCGCGTGGATGGGCGCGGCAACGGCTATCTGGTGGTGTTCGATGACATTACCGAAGTGATCTCCGCCAACCGCACCGTGGCCTGGGGCGAAGTGGCGCGTCGACTGGCGCACGAGATCAAGAATCCGCTTACCCCTATCCAGTTGTCGGCCGAACGGCTGGCCATGAAGCTGGAAGGCAAGCTGCAACCGGCGGAAGCGCAGATTGTTCAGCGCTCCACCAATACCATCGTCAACCAGGTGGCATCGCTGAAGCAGATGGTGGACGATTTCCGTGAATACGCTCGCACGCCGCCGGCCGTGATGCAGCGCATTGACTTCAACGCGCTGGTGGCCGACGTGCTGTCGCTGTATGGCTGGGAGCCCGATGGCGGGGCGTCTCGCATCACCGGCAAAGCCTTGAACCTGGACGTGACGCTGGCGCCGGGCCTGCCCGACATCGAAGGCGACCCGACCCAACTGCGCCAGGTCATCCACAACCTGCTGTCCAACGCGCGCGACGCGATTGCCGAACTGGGCGGCCAGGGGCGGGTCAGCGTGACGACGCAGTTGATGCGCAGTGAACAACCCGACCGCGCCGACCAGCAAGCCTTGAGATTTACTGTGGCAGACACCGGGCCGGGCTTTCCGGCCCAGGTGATGCAGCGCGCGTTCGAGCCCTACGTAACCACAAAGTCCCACGGGACTGGGTTAGGATTGGCAATCGTACGCAAGATTGTGGAAGAGCACGGCGGACGTATCGACCTTGCGAACCGCAAGGAAGGGGGCGCGCGGATTTCCATCTTGCTGACCCGGTTGGCGACCGGGGCAGATACTATGGACGCGACCGCGCAAGAAAAGGATAATGCGGCTACGCAATAGGTGGATGCTTTATGGCCAGAATTCTGGTGGTTGACGACGAAGTCGGTATACGCGAGCTTTTGTCAGAGATCCTTTACGACGAAGGGCACACGGTCGAACTGGCCGAAAACGCGGCGCAAGCGCGCGCGGCACGCCTTCGCATGCGTCCTGATCTGGTGTTGCTGGACATCTGGATGCCCGACACGGATGGCGTAAGTTTGCTGAAAGAGTGGGGCTCGCAAGGCCTGCTGGACATGCCGGTGATCATGATGAGCGGCCACGCCACCATCGACACCGCGGTTGAAGCCACGCGCATCGGCGCCATGGATTTCCTGGAAAAGCCCATCACGCTGCAACGGCTTCTGAAGACCGTGGCGGCGGGTCTGACGCGCGGGCGTGCTCCGCAACCGGCGCCCGTGGCCGTGCATTCGGCGGCCGCCAACACGGCCGTGGCGCTGGAAGACGAGCTGGACCCTCCGGTTCTGACGGCGGCGCCCGCCAACGAAGTGCCGCTTGCTTCCAACGGCCAATTGGGCACCATTTCGCTGGACCAGCCCCTGCGGGAAGCGCGCGACGAATTCGAACGCATCTATTTCGAATATCACCTGGTCCGCGAAAGCCACAGCATGACGCGCGTATCCGAGCGCACCGGCCTGGAACGTACCCACCTGTATCGCAAGCTCAAGCAATTGGGCATTGAATCGGCGCGCAAGCGCAGCACATGAAAATCCTGATCATGGGCGCTGGTCGCGTAGGCACCAGCGTGGCCGAAAACCTGGTGTCCGAAGAAAACGACATCACCGTGGTGGATACCGACCCCACGCAACTTCGCTATCTGCAGGAACACTTCGACCTGCGTGTCGTCCATGGCGACGGCTCGCAGGTTTCTGTGCTGGAAGCCGCCGGCGCGGCCGATACCGACCTGTTCATTGCCTGTGCGGCCTCTGACGCCGCCAACATGGTGGCGTGCAAGATCGCCCGCCAACTGTTCAATATTCCCCGCCGCATTGCCCGCATCCGCTCGGCCGAATTTCCGGAACACCCGGAACTCATGAGCGAAGAGGGCTTCTGTATTGACGCGCTGATCAGCCCCGAGCGCAGCGTCACTACCTATCTGCATAGCCTGATTGAATTTCCCGAAGCCTTGCAGGTGGTGGAATTCGCCGAAGGTCGCGTGTCGGTCGTGACCGTGCGCGTGGGGCATGGCAGCCCCATGGCGCATTCACCCGTCGACAAGCTGCGAGACGTGTGGCCGGACGTGAAGGCGCGGGTGGTTGACGTGCTGCGCGGCGGCCGCCCGCTGCGGGCGGGTAGCGGCACGGTCATTGCCCCGGGCGACGAGGTCGTGTTGGTGGTGGATTCGCGCGATGCGCGCCGCGCCGTGCGCCAACTGCGCGATGCCGAACGCGCCGTGCGCCGCGTGATGATCGCGGGCGGCGGCAACATCGGCCTGCGCCTGGCGCGCCAGTTGGCCGATGAAAAATACAGCGTCCGCATCATTGAACGCGACTTGAAGCGCTGCGAATACCTGGCGACGCAACTGCCTGATAGCGTGCTGGTGCTTCACGGCAGCGGCACGGACGAAGCCTTGCTGGAGCGCGAGAATATCGAAGACATGGACACCTGGCTTGCCCTGACCAGCGACGACGAGGACAACATCATGTCGTCGCTGCTGGCCAAGCGGCTGGGCGCCCGCAAGGTGATTGCGCTGATCAATCGCCAGGCGTATGGCGAACTGATGCAGGGCAGCCATATCGACATCGCCGTATCGCCCTCGCAGGCGACGATGAGCGAATTGCTGCGCCACGTGCGGCGCGGCGACGTGGCCGCCGTGCACCGCTTGCGCCAAGGCGTGGCCGAGGCGCTGGAAGCCATTGCCCACGGTGACCGCTCCACGTCCAAGGTGGTTGGCCGGCCGGTGGGCCAGATCAGCCTGCCCAAGGGCGCCAGCATTGGCGCGCTGGTGCGCGAAGACGAAATCATCTTGCCGGATGCCGACACCATTATTGAAACGAACGACCATGTGATCGTCTTCGTTCCGTCGCGCCGGCAGATGCCGCGCGTGGAAAAGCTGTTCCAAGTGTCGGCGTCGTTCTTCTGATGCGCGCCCACTCCATGCTCCGTCGCGGGCCGAGCGCCGCCGGATAGGCTCCATGAATCGCGTTCTCGGAACCCTCTATATCCTTGGGCTGACCATGGTGATGTTCGCCCTCACCATGCTGATCCCGCTGCTGATCGCCTACGTGGGTGGCGACGCGGCGCGTGACGCCTTCCTGCACGGCTTCCTGCTTTCCCTGGGGATCGGGGGGGCGCTTGCCGCGTTGACGCGGCGCAGCCGCTGCGAATTGCGCGCGCGCGACGGTTTCGTGCTGGTGTCCGCGGTGTGGGCCGGCCTGCCGCTGCTGGCGGCAATTCCCCTGTTGCTCTACTTTCACCGGGCTGGCTTGCCGCTGTCTTTCACCAGCGCCTATTTTGAAGCCATGTCGGGGCTGACCACGACGGGCGCCACGGTCTTGACCAACCTGGACGCCTTGCCGCCGTCCATCAACCTGTGGCGCGCCACGCTGGTCTGGATCGGCGGCATGGGCATCCTGGTGTTGGCGGTGGCGATTTTGCCGCTGCTGGGGGTGGGCGGACACCAAGTGGTGCGGGCCGAGACGCCCGGCCCGATGAAAGATGAGCGTCTGACGCCCCGCATCGCCAGTACCGCCAAGGCGCTGTACGCGGTGTATTTCGTGTTCTCGATTCTGTGCTTCCTGGCGTACCGCGCGGCGGGCCTGTCTTGGTTTGAGGCTTGGTGCCACATGGCCACCACCATGGGACTGGGCGGCTTTTCGACCTGGGACGACGGCTTTGCCCACTTCGATTCGGTCGCCGTGGAAATGGTTGCGATGGTGTTCATGGTGATCGCGGGTATCAACTTCGCCACCCATTTCAACGCCTTCCGCCAGCGCAGCGCGCGCGCCTACGTGCAATGCCCGCAAGCGATCCCGTACCTGGTCGTGGTGTTGGGGGCCGGCCTGGTCATCTCGGTGTTCCTGTACGCCAAGGGTGTCTACGACGAGCCTTTGGAAGCGCTGCGCTATGGCATGTTCAACACCATTTCCCTGGCTACCACCACCGGCTACGCCAATACGGATTTTGCCCAGTGGCCGCTCTTTGCGCCGCTGACCATGCTGCTGCTGTCGGGCTTCGCCACGTCGGCGGGGTCCACCGGGGGCGGCATCAAGATGATCCGGGCGATTTTGCTGGTCAAGCAGGCTCGCAATGAATTGGTGACCATGCTGCACCCGCATGCGATCAGCCCGGTGCGAATCAACGGGCGCGCGGTGGAAGGGCGGACCATGTCGTCCGTGCTGGCCTTCATGCTGATCTACGGGCTGTCCATCGCGGTGTTCACCAGCCTGCTACTGCTGTCCGGGCTGGACCCCATCACGGCGTTCTCGGCCGTATTCGCCACCATCAACAACACCGGGCCGGGGCTCGGGCCCGTTGGCCCCATGGGCAATTTCTCGGTGCTGTCCGATTTCCAGATCTGGGTCTGCACCTTTTCCATGCTGATCGGCCGCCTGGAGTTGCTGACCGTGCTGGTGCTGTTCACCCCCATGTTCTGGCGCAAATAAGGGGCGCTGACCCCGAAAGCCGCTCAGGAATAACCCTACTCAGGGTTATCCCGCCCCTCTCGGAAAACCGCTTGGCTACTGCAATTGCGGGCGCCATCGCTTGGC
Source organism: Achromobacter sp. JD-1 (assembly GCF_038594925.1). NCBI lineage: Bacteria > Pseudomonadati > Pseudomonadota > Betaproteobacteria > Burkholderiales > Alcaligenaceae > Achromobacter > Achromobacter sp. JD-1. The sequence continues at coordinate 383,900 of NZ_JBCGCS010000003.1, forward strand.
AACCCGCGCCATTCCTGACTTGTAAGCGCTTGCTCACTTATCCTCAGAGGGCAAAACCGTGTGCTACGCGATGTTGCACACAAATGTCACGATTTTCAATCGTATTGCCACAAACCTGCGGCTATCATCCAGTCCACAAGCTGCCGTCTAGTGCCCCCCGGGAAGTTACCGGGCTTCAAGGTCGAACGGCGCGTCCCCTCATATCAAACATTCAAAGGAGTCCGGAATGGAACCGATCCCGTTCATTTCGTCGGCCCCCAACACCCTGGGCATCGAACTTGAGTTGCAACTGATCGACCCCCGCAGTTTTGACCTGACCGCCGCCTCTGACGAATTGCTGGCCCAAATGGCCAACCACCCCATTGCCGACCGCGTCAAACCCGAGATCACGCGGTCCATGATCGAACTGAATTCCTCGGTGCACGAGCACCCCATGGGCCTGTTGGCCGAAATGCGCGAGATGCGCGATGCCCTGGTCGAAGCGGCCGACGCGGTTGGCGTGTCGGTGGCCGGCGGGGGCGCCCACCCCTTCATGCGTTGGCAGGAACGGTCCATTTCGGACACCCCGCGCTTCCAGTACCTGGCCGAAATGTATGGTTACCTGGCGCGTCAATTTACGGTCTTCGGCCAGCACATCCATCTGGGCGTGAAAAGTGGCGACGACTCCATCAAGCTGCTGCGCCGCCTGTCGCCCTATGTGCCCCACTTCATCGCGCTGTCGGCCTCGTCGCCGTACTGCGAGGGTGTGGATACCCTGTTCTCGTGCTCGCGCCTGAACGCCGTCAACAGCTTCCCGCTTGCCGGCCACATGCCGCCCGAGGTGAAGGACTGGTACCAGTTCGAAGCCCATCTGTCGCAACTGCGCGCCTACGGGCTGGCCGAGAGCATCAAGGACCTGTATTGGGACATCCGCCCCAAGCCGGAATTCGGCACGGTCGAAATCCGCGTCTGCGATACGCCCTTGACCGTGGAGCGTGCCTGCCAGATCGCGGCGTTCGCCCAAGCCCTGGCCGTGCTGCTGATGCGCGAGGACGACCCCAGCGACAATGCCTGGCTGTCTTACCGCAGCAACCATTTCCAGGCCTGCCGTTTTGGCTTGCAGGGCAGTTACGTGACGCCCGACGGCCAGCGGCTGCGCCTGATGGACCACCTGCGCACGCTGTTCCAGCGCCTGATGCCGGTGGCCGAAGAACTGGGCACGGGCGACATGATCGCCGCCCTGCGCGACGAGGCCATGCGCAGCGGCAACGATGCACGCTGGCTGCGCAGCCAGTTCCATCGCCTGCGCGACCTGCCGCTGATGGTTGACGCCATGACGCACGCCTGGCGTGGCGAGACGGTGGCTGCCCCGCCGGCTGAGCCCACCGCCGTGCTGCGCCGGCGCATCCGGGCAAATTCCGAACCGATGCAACCCTTGTCGGCGTCGGAACCCGGTGTCAGCGTGCCCTTGCCGGAACGCTTGCACTAGCCGCTGCCGCCGCTTGGGCGGAAGCCATCGAAGGGAACAAAGCCGCGAGTCTTATCGCGGCTTTGTCTTATCGCGATTGTGCTTTATCTTCGCTTGGCGTTCTGGATCAGGGCGTCCAGCGACACGGCGCCGCCGCCGCGCGCAACCAGATACAGCAGCACCGCCGCCCACACGCCGTGCGTGGGGTAGGCGTCTGGGTACACGAAGATCTGGATCACGGCGGTCATCACCAGCAACCCCAGCGCCGACAAGCGCGTGGCCAAGCCAAGCAGCAACAGCACGGGCAGCACATGCTCGGCGGTGGCGGCGGCAAGCGCCGCCCACTCGGGCGGTGCCAGGGGCAACCGGTATTCGTCGGCGAACAGGCTCACGGCCGAGGCCGACACCGACGGCCAGCCCAATTGGAATTCACCCGAGATCAGGTCCACGGCGAAACCCTCGACCTTCGTCTGTCCGGATTTCCAAAACACCGCCGCAATCGAAAACCGCCCCAGCAAGGCAATCAACCAGTGCGGAATACGTTCGAACTGCGCATTCAGCCGCCGCCAGACGCAGCGGTGTTCGGGTACGGGGGCGGCAGTGGCGGGGCGGTCCATGATGAGAGTCCTTGGGTCAGCAAATAAGGGGCAGGCGCGGCATCACGCGCCTGGCGATATACCCACGATGATCTGGTGGCGGATCAGTTGCGCCAGCGCGTGGCTCCACTGGAAATCGTCATGCTGCTGGGTCAGTCGCTCGAATGCTTCGCCAAGCGGCTGCGTGCCAAGGGCGTCGACCAGCTCAACAAGCGGCGCGTCCACCGGAACGGCATGCACGGTCTGCCCCGGCCGGAGCACCACCACTGATTCCGGCACGCAGACGTCGACCGTTGCCAGGTCTCCCTGGCCCCGATGGGCGGCCCAGATCGAGAACACGGCGTAGTTCGACGACATGGCCTGCACGGCGGGATGAATATGCAGGCGCGCGGCGGGCAAGTCGGCCATGCCGGCGATACAGGCTTGCAGCGCCGCTGGGGCGGGCGGCTCGTGGTCGGCGGCATGGTAGGCGCGCACGACCCGATATTCCAGCCGCGCCACATCCGCCAGATAGCGCAGCGACGCCGCGGGCGCATAGGCTTGGACAAAATCTGGGAACGTGTCGCCGTAGTAGGCCATGATGGCGGAACGCGGCGGACTCGCCTGTGCATACCCGCGGGCCATGTCCCGAAAGAACGGCTCGCCCACCAGCTCAACGCAAACGGGGAAGTTGTCGGCCAAGGCCTGCATCAGTGAACTGACGACATTGTTCCGATAGATGGCGAAGCGTTCCGGAGGCGCGACTTGCAGCCGCGTCCTGACCTCGTCCGGCGTGGGAGGCGCCTGGTCCAACAGCAAATCGGCGAATTGGCGCAGGGCTGTCATGGCGGCGTGACCAGTGTGGCGTCCAGCTTGGCTAGGCAGGCCTGAACGCGCGCCGCCTCGCGCAGCAATTCGGTCAGGGGCGGGATGTTGCCGTCGCGTTCGATCAGCGTGGCAACAGGGCCGGTCGCGCGCAGCGCCGTTTCATACAGCGCCCAGACGGGCTCGGCGATGGGGGCGTCGTGACTGTCGATAAGCACCACGCTGCCATCGGGCTCGACTTGCCGGTGATGGCCGGCCAGGTGAATTTCTTCAACGCTGCCAAGCGGCAGCAGGCCCAGGTAGCCACGCGCGTCAAACCCATGGTTCACCGCGCTGACGTACACGTTGTTGACGTCCAGCACCAGGCCGCAACCTGTGCGGGCGACCAGCTCGCCCAGGAACTGCGCTTCGTCGATCAGGCTTGCATCAAAACGCAGATAGGTCGCCGGGTTCTCGATCAGGATGCGGCGGCCCAGGCTGTTCTGGAACGCATCGATGTGCTCGCTGGTGCGCCGCAAGGTCGTGCCGTCGTAGGGAAACGGCAGCAGGTCATTGAAGAACACCCCGGCGCCGCGAGACCAGGCCAGATGCTCGGACACCAGCGCGGGCGCGTAGCGATCGCGCAAGCGACGGTGCCCGGCCAGCAGTTCCTCGTCCAGCGGGTCCGGCCCGCCCAGCGACAGGCCTACGCCGTGTACAGACAGGGGGTAGCGTTCACGCAAGCGGGTCAGCATTGCGTGCATCGGCCCCCCGGGAACCATATAGTTCTCGGCGTGGATTTCCAGAAACCCCACGCCGGCCGCCCCGTCCAGCAGGGCGTCGGCGTGTTCGGGCTTCAAGCCGACGCCGACCTGGGCCGATAGGCCCGGGCCGGACGCCATGGCCGGGAAGGGGGGCGATTTCATGACGCGCCAGGGCAGGTCAGGACGCTTTCTTCATTTCCTTGAATTCCTGCAATTGGCCCTGGCCCGTGGGCGAGGTGGGCGACGGGGTTTTCTCGCACGTGCCCTTCGGCACGTTCTTCCAGGCGTTGCCCTGGTAGTCGACCTTGGAGCTGCCCGCGCAGGTTGTGCCGGCTCCCGCCTTGCAATCGTTTTTGCCCTTGAGGGCGACGCCGTAGCACTTTTCCATGTCTGCGGCGTGGGCGGCGGGGGCGCCGGCCATGGTGAACGCGGCGCCAAAAGCCAGTGCCAGGGCGGCGGTGGTACGTGTCTTCATGGTGTCTCTCTCCTGGGGAATCTACGTGAACGGTTACCACACCGCGGATTGCAGTGCTGGCAAGAGGTAGTCGCGCGAGAGAGCGCTTTCCTTACGGAGAGAATTGTAAGAAATGTAAATTCAGAGCGAAGGCGGCTTGGGGGCGGCGTCGTCGTCGCGTTCCGACGGGCGAGGGTCGGCGCCTTCTTCCAAGGGGCCAGGGTAGGCTCGCGTCAAATCCCCCAGCAGACTGATCTGCTGCCGGAAGCGGCGGCAGCGCCAGCACATCGCCAGATGCATCGTCATGCCGATGCGTTGGGGCAGGCGCAGGGGCGCTTCGCGTTCTTGAGACGCCAGTTGCGAGACGTCACGGCATTTCAGCATTTGCGGCCCCCTTGGTCAGCAAACCAGTTCAGTTCCAGGCAACTGCGTAGCCGCAGGCGTGCCCGGTGCATGGCGATGTGCAGCGCACCGGGTGTCAGGGACAGGCGCTCGCAGATTTCGGCGGCGTCAAATTCCAGGTACTCGCGCATCATGAAGACGCGCGCATTGGCAGGCGGCAAGCGTTCCAGGCACGTACTGAACACCAGCCAGAACTGTTTGCTGTGCATGGCTTCGTCCGGCGCCGCCCAGGCCGCCGGAAGGGCTTGTGGGGTCCATTCGCCGTTCGGTGTGAAGCAGGCGTCCATCATGTCGGGGTCGTCGGCTTCTGGAAAGTGCGTCAAGCGCGCGCGGCTGCGGATAGTGTCCACGATCTTGTGCTTGAGGATGCCGAACACCCATTGCTTGAATGCCGCGCTATCTTCCATCGCACCCCGCTTGGCCAATGCAGCCGCGATTGCTTCCTGCACCGCGTCCTGCGCCGCTTCGGGCTGGCCCAACTGCAACGTGGCAAAGCGCAGCATCTGCCCCCGGAAGGTGTCGATCCAGGCATGTGGGTCGGCGGTGTCGCGGGGGGGCAGTGTCATCGCGGCCTCAGAGGGGCTTGGCCTGCCGGCCGCCGATGGCGCTGACGGACAGGCGAGTCTCGCCCGCCACGGTGCGATGCGCCGCGGCGCGCCAGGCATGGCCGTAAGCCACTTCAATGCTCAGTGCGATCAGGCCATCGGCCCGGCGTTGGGCTTCCAGGGCGGCGCAGAGGCGGTTGCGCCAGTCTCGCCCCACCAGCCCGCCGCGCCGGCCTTCGGCGGGGTTGCCGCCCAGCGCGCGCACGTCGGCCAGCAGCTTTTCAGGGCTGCGGTAGGTCAGCGTCAGGATTTCCTGGTCCATCACCGGGTCAGCGAAACCGTTTTCCACCAGCAAGTCGCCAAAGTCATGCATGTCCACGAAGGACGGCGTGGCGGTGGACAGGCCCGCATCGGTCAGGGCTTGGCGCAATTCGCGCAGGGTGGCAGGCCCCAGACAGGAGAACATTGCCAGCCCGCCCACTTTCAGGATGCGGCGCCATTCCGCCAAGACTGCATGCGGGGCGCGGTGCCAATGCATCGCCAGGTTGGACCACACCAGCTCCAGGGATTCCGGGGGCAGGCCTGTTTCCGCCAAGTCGGCGTTGACGAAGGCCGGGGCCTTGGCCCCGCGTCCAGCCAGTTTGCCGATCCAGGCGCCCAAACCGGCCGGCGCATGGCGCTTTTTGGCCAGATCCAGCAGCGGTTGGCAGTTGTCCAGGCCGGTGTAGCCCGCGTCGGGATAGCGTTCGCGCAGCAGCGGCAGGTTGTCTCCCGCGCCGCAGCCCGCATCCAGCATGGCCTGTGGCTGCACGCGGATGTACTGCAAACGGCCCAGCATGCGGCGGGCGACTTCACCGTAAAGAAACTGGGCGTCGGACAGGTCGCCACGGCGGGCGAACTGCCGCGGCACGTCGGCGCTGACGATGGGAAGGGAGGGAAGCGGGGCGGATTCTGGCAGGGACATTTCGGTCGCACCCACGTCTTGGCGGCGGGGCGGAACATGGTTTCATGAGGAATGGCATCCATTATTACGCATCCCGGTCGGCGGATTCGATTGTCCCTACAGGCGATGGGGCGGCGGCTTTGGTCCCGCGTGGGTTGCGATTGCCCGTTGTGCGGGGCGCGCGTGGCAGGCGCGCGCTTGTGTTTAGGCTGCGCGGACGACATCACTGCCGCGCCTTCCGGCACGAACCCGCGCTGCCCGTGCTGCGCGCTGCGGCTGCCGGTTATTGCTTCGGGTGTGGCTCCGGGTTTGGCTTCGGGTTTGGCTTCGGACGTGGCTTCGGCGTTGCCCTCGGACGTGGCTTCGGCCCCGGCCTCAGCCCCAACGCCCACTGCCGCCGCGGCCCCAGCTCTTCTCCCAGCTCCAATTTGTCCCGCCTGCCTGGGAGCACCAAGGGCTTACGTGCAGACGATCGCGGCCTTTGACTATGCGCCGCCCGCCGACGCGCTGATCCGGATGCTGAAAACGCAACTGCGCCTGAGCATGGCGCCGGTGCTGGCCAGCCTGCTGGCCGATGCCATCCGAAATGAACCACCGCTGCCCGACGGCGTCTTGCTGGCGCCCGTGCCCGCCAGCCGCGCGTCGTTACGCGCACGCGGCATGAACCCGGCAGCAGAAATCGCCCGCAGCCTGGCGGCCGAACTGAACCTGCCGCTGGTCCGGCAAGCGCTGCGGCGGTGCCGGGAAACGCCCAGGCAGACGGCGTTGGGACGGCACGCGCGGCGCCAGGTTGCAGCCGGCGTGTTCGTGGCTTCTACAGCAGTACGCGGCCGCCACGTGGCGGTGGTGGACGACGTCATGACCACCGGCAGCACCGTGCAGGCCGCAGCGGTGGCACTGTTGGCGGCGGGCGCGGCCGGAGTGACGGTGCTGGTGGTCGCCCGCACGCCGTAATGGCGCCGGCGTCGTGTTACCGCGCTGGTGGAGCGCCCGGGCCGTCAGCGCGCCGCTCTCTCAAATCGGCGACAATCGCGCCACGCCGCCACCCTGGCGCCGCAAGCCGTCCTAGTCCTACGTCCCCGCTCCGTATTCGCCATGTTCCACGTCATCCTCGTCTGCCCCGAGATTCCCCCCAACACCGGCAACGCCATCCGGCTGTGCGCCAACACGGGCGCGCAATTGCACCTGGTGCGTCCGTTGGGATTCGAATTGGATGACGCCCGCATGCGGCGCGCCGGGCTGGACTATCACGAGTGGCAGCCCGTGCGGGTGCATGACACCCTGCAGGAAGCGCTGGACGACACGGGGGCCGACGCCTCCAGCATCTACGCGCTGACCACGCACGCGCAGCGCAGCGTGGCCGACGTCGCCTTCAAGCCAGGCGACGTTTTCGTCTTCGGCCGCGAAACAGCCGGCCTATCCGACGAGCATCAAGCGATGTTCCCGCCCCAGCAGCGCCTGCGCTTGCCGATGCGCGCGGGCCAACGCAGCCTGAACCTATCCAACGCCGTCGCCGTCACCGTCTTCGAAGCCTGGCGCCAACAAGGCTTCGAAGGCGGATCGTGAATGGGCGCGGCGCGCCACGGTCTGCCCCAGAACCCCACCTTCCGTTGATCGTAGGATGGGTGTAGCGCGCCACGACCTACCCAAGAACGCCGCCTTCCAACGCGCAAACCCATCAAGCAGCGGCGAATAAAAAATCGCCCCACTCACCTCAAACACGCAAACCCATCAATCCAGCGACAGCTTCAAGCGCTCAATCACCTGATCCCACCGCGCTTTCTCATTCTTGATCCGCGTCGTCAACGCCTCAGGCGTCGACGCCGCCGGGGTGAAATACTGCAACGCCAACTGCTTGCGCACCGCCTCGCTGTTGATCACACGCGCCAACTCACTATTCAGCCGTTCGACCACCGGCGTGGGCGTCCCCGCCGGAACCAGCACCGCGTTCCACGAAATCGCCTCGAAGTCGGGATAGCCCTGCGACGCCATCGTCGGCACCCCCGGCAGCGCCTCGCTGGGCTGCAGGCTGGTCACCGCCAGCAGCTTCACCTTGCCGTCGCGCGCCTGCGGCACCGCAATCGCGGGCACCATGAAACCCGCCTGCACATCGCCACCGATGATGGCCGTAATCACCTGCGGAAAACCGGAATATGGAATATGCGCCAGGTCCACTCCCGCGCTTTCCTTGAACATTTCCATCGCCAGATGCGCCGAGCTGCCCGGCCCAACCGACCCGTAGTTCAAGGAATTGCCGCGTTCCTTGACCAGCTTGACGAAGTCCTGGACGTTGTCGACCTTCAGGCTGCCGGGCACCACCAGCACGTTCGGGCTGGTGCCCACCAGCGTCACCGGCGCCAGGTCCTTCAGCGGGTCGTAGCCCAACGTTTTCTTGTACAGCGTGGGCGCGGTCACCAGCGGGCCGTTGATCGTATAGAGCAACGTGTAGCCGTCCGGCTTGGCCTTGGCCACGATGCGGGTGCCGATGTTGCCGCCCGCGCCGGGCTTGTTGTCGATGACGATGGGCTGGCCCAGCGCCTGCGACAGCGGCTCGGATATCGTGCGTGCCAACAGGTCCGGCGACGAGCCGGGCGGAAACGGCACGACCATATGGATGGGGCGGTCGGGCCAGTCGGCATGGGCGGCGGCGGGCAGCACGGCGGCCAGGCTCAGGCACAGGCCGCGCAGCAGCGGGCCGACCCGGAATTTGCGGGTTTGCGTCATGACGGATGTCTCCTCGGGATGGGACGTGTGTGTTGTTGTTAGAGAGGGGTCAAAGATGGCCACCCAGCGTGTCGTCCAGCGGGCCGCTGCCGTTGGCGCCGATGTTCACGCTGACGTCGGCGCTTTCATCGCGCGGGTCGCGCGCCAGCAGCGCCGACACCGCGGTCATGGGCGCAACGCCGTCGAACAACACGGCGCATACGGCTTCGGTAATGGGCAGTTCGACATGGATGGCGCGGGCGCGGTCGCGCGCCGCGCGGGCGCAGCGCACGCCTTCGGCGGTGATGCCGCTGGCCAGGATGTCGGCCAGCTTGCGGCCGGCGCCGATCTCCAGGCCTACGCGACGGTTGCGCGAGAGCTCGCCCGTGGCGGTCAGCACCAGGTCGCCCAGGCCGGTCAGCCCGGCGAAGGTTTCGCCGCGCGCGCCCAAGGCAACGCCAAAGCGGGTCATTTCGGCCAGGCCGCGCGTGATCAGCGCGGCGCGGGCATTGGTGCCCAGCGCCAGCCCGTCGCCGATGCCGCAGGCAACCGCGATGACGTTTTTCAGCGCCCCGCCGACCTCGACGCCCACCAGGTCGGAACTGGCGTAGACGCGCAGCGCCGCGCCGTGGAAGGCCGCGGTGGTGGCATCTCGCAGCCCGGAATGGGTGCTGGCGACTGTCAGCGCCACTGGCAGGCCCTGGGCCACTTCGCGCGCGAAGGACGGGCCAGACAAGACGCCGCCGATTGCGCCGGGCAGGGCCGCTTGCACGATCTCGTGGGGCAGCCTGGCCGTGTCGGCTTCAAAGCCCTTGCAGGTCCATACGATGGGGGTGTCTTGCAGACCCAGGACGGGTAGCCGGCGGGCCAGTTCGCCGCAAAGGGCGGCCAGCCCGGCCACGGGCACGCCCAGCACGATCAGACGGCGCGTGTCGTCGGACATGTCTCCGACCTCGCCCTCGCCGCGCAAGCTGCGCAGTGTGGCGTCCAGGTCGGATGAAAAATTCAGGGAAGCGGGCAGGTTAATGCCCGGAAGGTAGCGCGCGTTTTCGTGCGCGGCAGCCATGTTGGCGGCCTGCGCGGCGTCGCGCGCCCAGAGCACGGTGGGGTGGCGGCGGCTGGAGGCCGCCGCCAACGCGGTGCCCCAACTTCCCGCACCCAGGACGGCAACGCGCAAGCGCGGCTGAGCGGGATGGTTCATCGGGGCGCGGCGTGCTTACTGACGGGTGGCGCTGGCGGGCAGGATGATGCCCGAATCGCTGCCGTTGGCATTGCCGTTGGCGGCGCCTTGCTGCTGCTGTTGCAACTCGGCCAGGCGCTGTTCATACAGGGCTTGGAAGTTGACTTCGGTCAGGTGCAGCGGCGGCATCGAGGTGCGGGTGATCGCATCGGCCACGTTGGCGCGCAGGTACGGGTACAGCATCGTCGGGCAAACAATGCCCAGCAGCGGATCCAGCTGCTCTTCGGGGATATTGGCCGCTTCGAAGATGCCGGCTTGCGTGCCTTCAACCAGGTACACGACCTTGTCGTTGATGCGGGTGGTGACGGTGACGGTGACCGTGGTTTCGAACACGGTCTCGGCCAGGCGCTGGCCACCCACGGTGATGCTCACTTCAACCTGGGGCGCTTCTTGCTCCAGGAAGACGTGGGGCGCGTTCGGCATTTCCAGCGAAAGGTCTTTCAGGTAGACGCGTTGCAGATTGAACGAGGGCGCGTCGTTGCTGCCTTCTTGCTGGGTGTTTTGGTCTTGATCAGCCATGAGTGTTTCCGTTGGTGGGGGGGCAAAAGTAGAGGCGATTAGCCGTTGAGCATGGGGGCAAGGCCACCCGAGCGGTCCAGGGCCATCAAGTCGTCGCAACCGCCGACATGGGTATCGCCGATGAAGATTTGCGGCACGGTGCGTCGGCCGGTACGTTCGATCATGACATCGCGTTGTGACGGGTCGCGGTCGATCTGGATGATTTCCAGATCGGTCACGCCACGCTGCTCAAGCAGGGCCTTCGCGCGCGAGCAATAGGGACAGTAGTCCTTGCTGTACATGACGACTTTATTCATAGGCGCTCCTTGCGAATCGAAGATGGAAAAAATCGGGGTAGCCACGGGGGCGGCCCGTGTCAGCCCTTTTGGGTGACCGGCAGGCTGGCCGCCGACCAGGCGCGCATGCCACCTTCCAGCGGCACCGCGTCGGCAAAACCTTGCGCACGCAGCTTGGCGGCGGCGCGGGCCGAATCACGGCCATTGTCGCAAACCACAACCAGCGGCTTGTTCTTGGGCAGCGACGCAGCCTTTTGTTCCAGGTCTGCCGCCGGCACATTTCGTGCCTGGGCGATGTGCCCGGCCTGGAATTGTTCGGCGGGGCGCACGTCGATCCACACGGCGTTGCGCTGGTTCACCATCTGGATGGCTTCGCCGGTACTGACGGCCGAGCCCTTGCGGCCCTTGCGCAGGGCGGGAATCGCCAGCATCACGCCGGAGATCACGGCGACGCCGACGATGAAGACATTGTTTTTATCGAGCAAGAATTGCAAAAGATCCACGGGGCATCCTGAAGGGCGGCAGCTAGCCGGATATGGGCGAACCCTCGGCCAACCCGCGGGCGCCGCGCCAGGGAATTGGACGAGTGCGCCGGGGCAAAATCAAGGGCAAAATCACTCAATTATAAAATGAGCGCATTCTTTAACCATCCTTTAACTTTAACCCGCGCGGAAAGCGTGCCAAACCATGCATAAACTTGTTCTCATGCGCCACGGCGAAAGCCAGTGGAATCTGGAAAACCGCTTCACCGGCTGGACCGACGTCGACCTGACCGAAACCGGCCGTGAACAGGCCCGCAAAGCCGGTGAGCTGCTGAAGAAAGAAGGCTATACCTTCGACCTGGCCTACTCGTCGGTGCTCAAGCGCGCCATCCGCACCCTGTGGATCGCGCTGGACGCCATGGACGCCATGTACACCCCGGTGGGCGTGAACTGGCGCCTGAACGAACGCCACTACGGCGCGCTGCAGGGCTTGAACAAGGCCGAAACCGCCGCCAAGTACGGCGACGAGCAAGTGCTGATCTGGCGCCGTGCTTACGCCATCGCCCCGGAACCGCTGTCGCTGGACGACGAACGCCATCCCCGTTTTGACAGCCGCTACGCCAAGATTCCGGCTGATCAGCTTCCCGCCACCGAGTGCCTGAAAGACACCGTGGATCGCGTGCTGCCGTTCTGGAACGATTCGATCGCCCCGGCCATCCGCGCTGGCCGCAAGGTGCTGATCGCCGCCCACGGCAACAGCCTGCGCGCGCTGATCAAGCATCTGGACAACGTGTCGGACGACGACATCGTCAACCTGAACATCCCGACCGGCCAGCCCCTGGTTTATGAATTGGATGATGACCTGCGCCCCATCCGCCACTATTATCTGGGCGATGCCGCCGAGATCGAGGCGGCGATGGCTGCGGTTGCCGCCCAAGGCAAGGCTAAGAAGGACTGATATCTCTATGCGTCGCACGGCAGGGTTGTTGTTGGCGGTCATGTTGACCGGTGGAGTGCTGTCGGCTCACGCCGCGCCCAACGACCTTGCAGGCCGCCAGTCCGACGCCGAGCGTCAGCAGGCGGCCTTGCGCGACCGCATCGAGAATCTGCAAAAGGAAATCGACAGGCGCGAATCCGCTCGCAAGGAAGCCGCCGACGCGCTCAAACAGTCGGAATCGGCCATTTCCAAGATCAATCTGCGCCTGCGCGAACTGGCTGATGCCGGCCGTCAGGCGCAGACCGAACTCACCGGGCTGGAAAAGCAGATCACCGCGCAGGAAGCCGTGTTGGCCAAGCGCCGTGTGGAACTTGCCGACCAGCTTCGCACCCAGTACACCAGCGGCCTGTCGCCCTGGACGGCGCTGCTGTCCGGCGACGATCCCCAGGTGCTGGGCCGCAACCTGGGCTATCTGGACTACGTGTCGCAAGCCCGGGCCAATGCCGTCAAGGCGCTCCGGGCGGACATCGATCGCTTGGCGGCCTTGCAGGCGCGTGCCGACGCTCGGCGCGATGAAATCGAAAAGGTCGTGGCTGAAACCTCCGAGCAGAAAGCCGCGCTGGTAGGCCAGCAGAAAGAGCGCGCCACGCTTCTGGCGCGCTTGGAAGGGCAGATTGCCGCCCAGCGCGCCGAAGCCAACAAGCTGGGGCGCGATGATCAGCGCCTGTCGCGCCTGATCACCGATCTGGACGCGGCCATCGCCAAGCAGATTGAAGAAGCCCGCAAGGCCGCAGAGGCGCGCAAGAAGGCCGAAGAGGCCCGCCTCGTGGAAGAAGCGCGCCGCGCCGCCGAAGAATCCAAAAAGCGGGCCGAGGCCGAACGCCGTGCGCAAGAAGCCCGCAAAAAAGCCGAGGCCGACCGCAAGCTGGCCGCCGAAGCCGCCGCCCAGCGTGACCGCGACAGCCGCGATGCCCGCGACGCGGCGCAAGCCCGCGAACAGGTTGAGGCGGCTACGCGCCAAAGCCGCGGCCAGGTTGCCGTGGCCGACCCCGACGCCGCCGGATTACGTCCGGCTGAACAAAGGCAGACGCGCCTGACTGACCCGGCCGAATCGGCGCGGCAGACGCCTGCCCAATCCACTGAAGCCGCAAAAAAGACGGAACCCGCAGAGGCCGAAACCACTCCAACTCGCAGTGCATCGGCGCAGCAAAGCGCCCGCGCCGCCCCGCTGGGGGGCGGCAGCGGCTTGAAACATGGCCTGGCCATGCCGGTGCGCGGCCAGGTGCAGGGCCGTTTCGGGCTTGACCGCCCGGACGGCGGCGTATGGCGCGGGGTGGTGCTGCGCGCGCCCGAAGGCACGCCCGTCAAGGTCGTGGCCCCCGGCACCGTGGTCTACGCCGCTTGGCTGCGTGGTTTTGGCAATCTCATCATTGTGGATCATGGCCAGCAATACCTGACTGTCTATGCTTACAACCAAAGCCTGCTCAAACAGGTGGGGGATCCGGTGGCGGGTGGCGATACTATTGCTACGGTAGGAGCAACCGGCGGCCAAGTAGAATCCGGCCTATACTTTGAAATTCGCCATCGTGGCGCTCCTGTGGACCCGGCCCAGTGGCTGGCCCAATAGGTTGGTAGGTACAAGTCGTTGGTAAATTACCAAACCGCCATCGGCGAAAACAAAATTCGGGAAGTGTGCATGGGCACTCGCAAGTTTCGCGGTTTCGGTCTGATTGCCATCGGTGCGGTGGCTGGCGTATTGCTTAGCGTAGGGGTAACAGCCGTTGCCCAGCGCGGCAGTCCATTGCCTTTGGACGAGCTCAGGCAACTGAGCAATGTTTTCGCAGCCATCAAGAACAACTACGTCGAAGCGGTCGACGACAAAACCCTGATCGACAATGCGATCTCGGGCATGGTCTCGAACCTTGATCCGCACTCGGCCTATCTGGACGCCGACGCCTTCCGCGAAATGCAGACGGCGACCCAAGGCGAATTCGGTGGCCTGGGTATCGAGGTCGGCGCGGAAGACGGCTTCGTGAAGGTGATCTCGCCCATCGAAGACACGCCCGCCGCGCGTGCTGGCGTCATGGCCGGCGACCTCATCATCAAAATCGACGACACGCCCACCAAGGGCATGACCCTGAACGACGCGGTCAAGCTCATGCGTGGCGCGCCCAAGTCGCCCATCACCCTGACCATCATGCGTGCCGATCGTCCTCAGCCCATCGTGCTGAAGATCGTGCGCGACGTGATCAAGGTGCGCAGCGTGCGCAGCAAGATGCTGGACAACGGTGTGGGCTACGTCCGCGTGGCGCAGTTCCAGGAAAAGACCGGCGCTGATCTTGCCAAGCAACTGAAGGACCTTGGCGCCAAGGAAGCGCCCAAGGGCCTGGTGCTTGACCTGCGCAATGACCCGGGCGGTCTCCTGACCAGCGCCATCGGCGTGTCGGGCGCGTTCCTGCCGCCGGACACCCTGGTGGTGTCCACCGACGGCCGCACGCCTGACGCCCGCCACAAGTACCTGGCTACGCCGTCGGAATATGCCCGCGGCGAAAGCAACTACCTGTCGGGCCTGCCTGCCTGGACCAAGACGGTGCCCATGGTGGTGCTGGTGAACGTGGGTTCGGCCTCGGCGTCTGAAATCGTGGCCGGCGCGCTGCAAGACCACAAGCGCGCCAAGGTGCTGGGCAACCGCACGTTCGGCAAGGGTTCGGTGCAGGTCATCCTGCCGTTGTCCGAATCCACCGCCGTCAAGCTGACGACCTCGCGCTACTTCACGCCCAGCGGCCGTTCCATTCAGGCCACGGGCATTGAACCGGACTACGTCGTGGCCGATACGGCAGACGGAGATCTGTTCCGCCTGCCGCGCGAAGCCGACCTGCAACGCCACCTGTCTAACCCCGAGACCGCCAACGAGGTGAAGTCCAGCTCGACGCAAGACAACGTCGATCTGCCCACCAAGATGTTCGAGTTCGGCGGCAAGGACGACTTCCAACTGCAGCAAGCCCTGAACGTGCTGGCCGGCAAGCCGGTGCAAAAGGGTTCGGCGCGCGCCCAGGCCAAGGCTGACGCCAAGGCCGGCGGCGGCACCCCGGTGCGCATGACGATCACGCCGACCGGAGTCGAACCCAGCAAGGCCAAATGAACGACCAGCAATTGCTGCGCTATGCCCGCCACATCCTGCTGGATGAGCTGGGTATCGAAGGGCAGGAAAAACTGCTGGCGGCGCGTGTGCTCATTGTGGGTGCGGGGGGCTTGGGTTCCCCCGCCGCCTTGTACCTGGCCACGGCCGGTGTAGGCGACATCACGCTTGCCGACGACGACGTGGTTGAACTCAGCAACCTGCAACGCCAGATCCTGCACACCACCGCCAGCGTTGGTCGCCACAAGGCCGAGTCCGGGCGCGACATGCTGGCGGCGTTCAACCCCCAGGCGCAGGTGCATGCCCGGGTCGAACGGCTGCAAGGGCAAGCGCTCTCTGACGCCGTCGCGGCGGCGGACCTGGTGCTGGACTGCACCGACAACTTCACCACCCGCCACGCCATCAACCGCGCTTGCGTGCAGCACCGCAAGCCCTTGGTGTCGGGCGCGGCCATCCGTTTTGACGGGCAGGTCAGCGTGTACGACCTGCGCGACGACAGCGCGCCCTGTTATCACTGCCTGTTTCCCGAAGCCGACGATGTCGAAGAAGCCAATTGCGCCACGATGGGCGTGTTTGCGCCCGTGGTCGGCATCATCGGCAGCATGCAGGCCGCCGAGGCCCTGAAACTGTTGTCCGGCGTGGGCGAAAGCCTGTCGGGCCGGCTGCTGTGGCTGGATGTCCGCACCATGCAATGGCGCAGCGTCAACGTGCAGCGAGACCCCGAATGCGCGGTCTGCGGGCATCGCGGGCACTAATTCCCCAGCCTGTCCCTGGCCCTGCCTCTGTCCCTGTCCCTGTCCCTGTCCATTACTCGGATCACTAACCGGATCACCGCCCGGTTCATTCACCGGTTTTCTTCCCGGTTCATGACCCAGCCACCCTCTTATCACCCCCCCGCGCCGCTCGCGCGCACGCGCCGGATTGCCCTTGCGGACAATATAAAAGGCCACCAATACCTGCTATAACGCCAGCCAGCCTACTGAAATCAAAGGTGGCGATATGGACATGACCGCGTGGATACAGGACTGAAGTTCAGCTTGCCCAAGTGGCGCCTGACGCGCTGGCTGACCCATTCGGGGCCGGACACCCCCGCGGACATCCGCGCGGCGCTGATTGCCAGCCTATTCGGCACGCTGCCCATTTTTGCGGGCGGCGTCATCAACACACTCATGATTTCCGGCGTTGTCGCCTGGCGGCGCCCCGAACCCCTGTACGTGTCGTGGCTGCTGCTGGAGGTGGTGCTGGCCGTTGTCCGCGTGACGATCCTGCGGGCGGCCTTGCGTGCCGCGCCCAAGGGTGGCAATACCCATACCGATCTGTACATCGTGCTGGCCCTGGTCTGGGCCTTCAGCGTGGGCTACGGCGTCTTCATCACCTTTCTCAACGGCGATTGGCTGGCGGCCACCCTGGCGGGCGTGTCCTGCGGGGCCATGGCGGGCGGCATCTGTTTCCGCAACTACGGCGCGCCGCGTCTGGTGGGCGTGATGATCTTCCTGAGTCTGGGGCCCATGTGCCTGGGCGCCTTGTTCACAGGCGAATACGTCACCGCCATCGTCTTCATCCAGATCCCGTTCTACTTGGTCAGCATGACCATTGCCTCGCACCGGCTGAACCGCATCCTGGTGTCGACCATGGTGGCCGAACGAGCCAGCGAACGCCGCGCCAACGAAGATGCGCTGACCGGACTGGCCAACCGTACCGGCTTGCAGGTGGCGCTGGAACGCGTCTGCGCCAGCGCGCGCGGGCACGACAGCAACGCCGCGCTGCTCTACATGGACATGGACGACTTCAAACGCATCAACGACACCTACGGGCATACCGCCGGTGACCAGGTGCTGGTGACCATTGCTCAGCGCATGCGCGCCATGCTGCGGGTGGACGACGTGGCGGCCCGCATCGGCGGCGACGAATTCATTGTGCTGGTGACGGGCATCGACGCCACTTCCGCCCTGCGCCTGGGTGAGCATCTGTTGCTGGATGCCTTGCAACCCATTGCACTGGCGGATGGCACGCGCGTCATTGTCGGCTTGTCGATCGGCATTTCAATTATTTCGGCCGCCAACCGCCGCCCCCAGGCGGCGCTGGACTCCGCCGACGCCGCCCTATACCGCGCCAAGGCAAGAGGAGGGCGCTGCTGCGTCGTCGACGACGGTGCGGCGAACGCGCTTGATGCTCCCGTGGCGGGTGACTGCGGCAGCAGTGAGCCCGCGACCGTCTGACTGCCGAGTCCGTGACCTGTTTTTTTGGTTAAAACTTATCAGATAACCTGAAAAGTTATTTATAATCCGCCGCATGCTGACCAAAAGCCTGACCCTGACCGAACAAGTCGCGCACCGCATCGCCACGGATATTGCCGACGGCGTCCATGCCGTGGGCGCCAAGCTGCCCCCTGGCCGGGTGCTGGCCGAGCAGTACGGCGTCAGCGCCGCCGTCATCCGCGAAGTCACCGAACGCCTGCGCGCGCAAGGGCTGATCCAAAGCCGTCAGGGTTCGGGCAGCACGGTGGTGTCGCGCACGGGTGGCCAAGGCTTCCAGGTGTCGAGCGGCGTCGCGGTCAACCGCGAACTGCTGGCTAACCTGTACGAATTGCGGATGGAACTGGAAGGGGGCGCGGCGGCGTTGGCCGCCTTGCGGCGCAATGCCGCCGACCTGAATGCCATGGCGCAGGCCTTGGCGTCGCTTGAAGCTCATCTTGAACACCCCGAACAGGGCGTCGAGCACGACATCTCGTTTCACGTCGCGATTGCCGCCGCCACGCACAACCGCAGCTATCAGGACCTGTTGCAGTATCTGAACCGTCAGTTGCGTCTGGCCGTCAGCACCGCCCGCGCGAACAGCCGCTTGCACGACGGCCTGAGCGCTGCCGTGCATCAGGAACACGTGGCGGTGTTTGAAGCCATTCGCGCCCGTAATCCTGACCGCGCCCGCCAGGCGGCGGTGCGTCATTTGCAGCAGGCGGCCAACCGCCTGCAACTCGATCACCTTTTTCCCGCAGCCACGCCACCATGAGCACCTCCGACTTCACGCAGCGCCTCGTCCAAGCCCTGGGCCCCGACACCGTCTACACCGCCGACACCGACATTGCGCCCTGGCTGTCCGATTGGCGCGGCTTGTACAACGGCCACGCGCAGGCCGTCGTGCGTCCGCGCAGCACGGCCGACGTCGCCGCCTGCCTGGCGCTGTGCCAGCAAGAAGGCGTGCCGGTGGTGCCGCGCGGCGGCAATACCGGCCTGTGCGGCGGCGCCACGCCCGACGCCGGCGCCAGGAACGTTGTGTTAAGCCTGGACCGCATGAATGCCGTGCGCTCGATTGATACGGTGGCCAACACCATGGTGGCCGAGGCGGGCGCCATCCTGGGCAATCTGCGCCGCGCCGCGCAAGACGCGGGGCGTTTGCTGCCGCTGAGCCTGGCTGCCGAGGACTCCAGCCAGATCGGCGGCAACGTCGCCACCAACGCCGGTGGCGTGAACGTGGTGCGTTACGGCATGGCGCGCGAGCTGGTGCTGGGCCTGGAAGCCGTGCTGCCCACCGGAGAAATCTTCAACGGTTTGCGCACGCTGCGCAAAGACAACACGGGCTACGACCTGAAGCAGTTGCTGATTGGTTCCGAGGGCACCCTGGGCGTGATCACGGCGGTGGCGCTGCGCCTGTTTCCGCGTACCGATGTGAGGTCGGTGGTGTTGACCGCGGTTGAATCACCCGCCCAGGCTTTGCAGTTGTTTGAAATCCTGTTCGAGCAGTGCGGCGCGCGCTTGCAGGCGTTTGAATATTTTTCCGGCGACTGCCTGGATCTGGTCTTGGCCCATGCCGAAGGCGTGCAAGAGCCGTTCGACCAACGCTATCCCGCGTATGTGCTGGTGGAGCTTGCCGACACGGCGGACGAGGCAGGTCTTACTACGCTGCTGGAAAATGTGATCGGCACGGCATTGGAACGCGGCCTGTGTCTGGACGCCGCGGTGTCGGCTTCGTTGTCGCAGTTGCAGACGTTGTGGAAACTGCGCGAGGAAATCTCCGAAGCACAGCGCGCTGATGGTCCGCATTTGAAGCACGACGTGTCGCTGCCGATCGAACGCATCCCTGAATTCATGGTGTCCGCCGAGGCGCGCGTGCGAGCGCTATACCCCGATATCCGACCTTTTATTTTTGGCCATTTTGGCGACGGCAATCTGCACTACAACCTGTCGCGCCCGGCCGGCGCGGCCCGCGATTGGGTGGCGGTGAACGGGGCGGCCATCACCGACGCCGTGCTGGACGAGGTGAACCGCTATGGCGGGAGCATTTCCGCCGAACACGGCATCGGGCAGCTCAAGCGCGACCATTTTCTGCACAGCAAGGACGCGGTGGAGCTGCGGCTGATGCGGGATATCAAGAAGGTGATGGACCCAGCGGGAATCATGAATCCGGGGAAGTTGCTGTAGTCGGCTGCTGTGATGGGTTTCGCGCGATGGGGGGTGGTGTTCTTGGCATCGATCTGGCGCGCTGCACCCATCCTACGGGTGATGAATGTTTGGGCGCTGCTTGATGGGTTTCGCGCGATGGGGGGTGATGTTTTTGCCATCGGTCTGGCGCGCTGCACCCATCCTACGGGTGATGAATTTTTGGGCGCTGCTTGATGGGTTTCGCGCGATGGGTGGTGGTGTTCTTGGCATCGATCTGGCGGGGACTGTCAGGATTTTTGTGTGCAGGCCTATGATGGTTTTCAAGGAGACCGACCATGGCACGCAACCCGAAGTCCA